>JANXCA010000031.1 GCA_025060535.1 Endomicrobiia bacterium
GATGATTCTTTTAGCCCTTCTGGTAGCTTTATACCACAAACAGTTTTTGATCTTTGGTATTCTTTTAGCCCGCTGCCAGATAAATATCCTCGCACTATACACTCTATAGGAAGCACTTTTGCCTTTTTTACTACCATTGTTCGGAGTTCAAGAATATCTTTATGTTTTTTAAACTCCTCAGGAAGACCATCTACACCAAAGCTGATTATGTGATTTTCAATTATATCTTTTAGGTATTCGCACCAAAATTTTGTAAGTTGTGTTAAAACGATTCCTTTATAAGGTATAGGATCAGGAAGCACTACATCAAATACAGATATTCTATCAGTGGCAATAATTACAAGTTTATCTCCAAGGTCAAAAATATCTCTGACTTTGCCTTGTTTTGTTGGAGTAAGTCCAAGTTGTTGCGTAGTTTTTATAGTTTGCATAAACACATCTTTTTTTAAAATTTTTTAAAAATTAACTTCTCTTTTTCCAGCTGGAATGTACCCTTCCAAGTCTAAGCATATAAATTTATAGCCGATTTTTTTTAAATTTAATAATAAATTTTTAAGTTGAGAATTATTTATAAATTTTTTAATGTATCTTTTTTCAACTTCAATTCTTATTAAGTCATTGTGATGTCTTACTCTAAAAAATTTATTCCAACAACTTTTAATAATCTCCTCAGCTTTTAGAATTTTAGCAAGGATATTTTTTTCTATTTTAATTCCAAAAGGAATTCTTGTTACAATACAACAACGAGGGAATTTTTTTTGTAGGTTTAAATTAAATTTTTTAGCTATTTTTTTAATATCTTCTTTTGTTATTTTTGCTTCTACATAAGGATGCACAACATTAAATTCCTTAGCTGCCTTTAGTCCTGGCCTGAAGTCATATTGAATATCACTAAAGTTGGTTCCATCAAAGATAATATCATATTTTAATTTGTTCTTTATATCTAAAAGTTTATTGAAAAGTTCTTTCTTGCAGTAATAACATCTGTTTATATCGTTTTTTATAAAGTTTAGATTTTCAAGTTGATTTATTTTTATAATTTTGTGTTTAATGTTATGGAATTTTGTAAAACTTTTTGCAAAGTTTATTTCAGAATCAAAAAATATGTCACTTTTTGCAGTTAAAGCAATTACATCTTTTTGGAGATACTTGCATAAAAAAACTAATACACTGCTGTCTAATCCACCAGAATAAGCAACAATGATTTTGTTGTATTTATTAATTATAGAAAAAAGATTTGAGAGTTTTTTATTTAAACTCATGTTTGTTTTCTATAAATTTTACAATAAGAAATCAATATAAAATTTAATGTTGAATTCTTATACTATTTTTGATATAAACTTAAATATGCTTAAAAAAGTAGAATTAATATTAATTCTTTCAGGAGTATTATTTTTCAATATAACTTGTATTGGGCACATTCATTCTCATGAAGATGAACTTCACAACAATCAAATTTGTGTATTTTGTTTGTTTTCTAATGAGATAATTTTTTCAATTTTAGTTATTTATTGCATTTTTTTAAAATACCAATTAGCTTCCTTTAAAATCTCCAAAAATAGATTTATATTTTCAACTTCTCTTAGTTGTAGGTCTCCTCCTAATTTTTCTTTATTCTAGCCCAAGTAAAATTATTATAATATAATTAGGAGGTATCTTTTTATGAAAATTATTATTTTTGTACTTTTAGTTTTATTTTCTTTTAGTTTTATTTCATCCAAAGAGTTTAAAAATGATATACAAAAATTTTTACAAACAAAAATGCCAGATGTTTCTGTTGTGGGAAGTTTATATAGTGAATTTTCAAAAGATGCAGACAAAATTTTAAATATAAAAGATATAGAAGTTGCTTTTCAAGGATATATTTATCCTCAACTCTATTCTAATGTAGTGTTTGCCTTTCACAATGAAGAATTTAATTTAGAGGAAGCCTATTTAAGTTTTAGTGGATTATATGGTTTTGATTTTTCTTTTGGTAGAAAGTTTCTTTCTGTTGGTAAAGTAAATAAAATACATTCTCATCATCTTTCTTATTTAGAAAAACCAAAATTTATTAAAATGTTTTTTGCTCCAGATGGCCTTTTAGGTGATGGAATTGAGGTGGGCTATCTTTTTCCTTTAGAATTTTTTACAAAAATTAACTTAGGAGTTTATGATCTTTCAGAAAAACCGCATCTTCATAATCACTTATCTAATGAAGATTCAGATTTTTACTTAACAGGTAGAAGTTTTTTTTCAAAAATTTGGTTTAGTTTTCCTATAAGATTAACCGAATTAGAACTAGGACTCAACTATATATTATCAAATGGTCCTTATTATTTATCTCATAAAGATGAGATATCTATATATGGATTAGATCTCACATTGAGATATTTAATAAGCACTTACAAAAAAATAAAATTTCAAACTGAAATTTTTAGTGTTGTAAGACAACATCATCACGGTCTTGATGATACTGATCATCAAGTAAATAAACTAGGTGGATATTTTTTTGTGGAATATAAAATTTCTTCCTTGTGGAAGATAGGTTTAAAATATGATTTTGTAGAGCAAATCCTTAATGGTAACTATAGATGTATTGATTTTATAATTACAAGAAATCTGACAGAAGAATCTTACTTGAGGAGTCAGTATAGGTATGAGATATCATATAATAATCATATTGGATTCTTACAAGTAGTCTTTGGTTTGGGGCCACATAGTCATATGTTGGAGTAAAATTTGTAGTTAGAATTTTGGTATTTTAATTTTTGGGAGAAAAACTATGAAAGAAAATATTTTTTTGTTTTTATTATTTATTTTTTCTATATGTTTTGCAAAAGAAAAATTATATGTAGTGTGTACAACTCAAGATCTTGCAGATTTCGTAAAAGTTGTTGGTAAGGAAAAAGTGGATGTTTTCTGTTTAACTTATGGATGGCAAGATCCACATAGAGTTGAGCTTAGACCTTCTATGGTTGCATATGTAAGAAAAGCTGACCTTGTTGTTAAAGTAGGTATGGATTTAGATAGTTGGATAGATAGTTTGATATTTAGTTCTGGTAATAGTAAAGTTTTTCCTCAAACAAAGGGTTATTTAGATTGCTCTGAAAAAGTCAGAAAGTTAGATGTTCCTAAAGAAAAAGTAGACAAAAGTATGGGTGATATACATATATATGGAAACCCTCACTATTGGTTGTCTCCAGAAAATGCAAAAATTGTAATAGAAGAAATTACAAAAAGACTTTCTTTTTTTATGCCTAATAATTCTGATTTTTTTAAAGAAAATATGAAAAATTATTTTTCTTTATTAGATCAAAAAATTTTAGAATGGAAGCAAAAATTAAATGGTTTAGAAAACAGAAAAATCGTAAGTTATCACAAAACATTTGTTTATTTTTGTGACTTTTTTGGTTTAACAGAGATAGCAACAATAGAGCCAAAACCTTCTATACCTCCCTCTGTCAAACACATAGAGTTTCTGATAAGCTTTTTGAAACAACACAAACCAAAGGTGATATTACATGAAAATTTCTATCCAATAAAAACCACAAGATTTATTTCAGAAATGTCTGATATAAGATATGAAGTTGTAGCTGTATCTGTAGGAGGAAAAAAAGAAATAAACAACTATATTGCTCTTATAGAGCAACTTGTAGAGGCTATTAGTAAATAAGATGAAGCCTATTTTAGAAGTAAAAAATCTTTCTTGTGGTTACAACAAAAATCCGGTTTTAAAAAATATTAATTTTGCAATCTATGAAAATGAGATTGTTGGGATAGTAGGACCCAATGCTTCTGGAAAAACCACATTAGCTAAAACACTTTTAGGAATAATTAAACCTTTAAAAGGAGAGATAAAAAAAATAAAAAAAGATATAAGATTTGGATATGTCCCACAAATTTTTAGTATTGATGAAACTTTTCCATTTAGTGTATATGACATACTATCTTTTGCTTTTTTGAGTAATTTTAAATTTAAGCTTAGAATTGAAGAGAAACAAAAGATAGAAAGGATTATTAGAGATTTTGGTTTAGAAAAATTTAAATTTTCTTTATATAGATGTCTTTCTGGTGGAGTAAAACAGAAGGTTTTGGTATGTAGAAATTTACTTAAAGATCCTAATATTTTAATTTTAGATGAACCTACAAACGATTTAGATATAAGTAATTTAAAAATGTTTTTAGAATTTCTTAAAAGATTAAAACAAACAAAAAATATCTCAATAGTTTTGATATCTCATTCTTTAGAGTTAGTGATAAATTATGTAGAAAGATTGTTTTTAACTGATGGAGAAAAGTTTGAAGTTTTAGATAATTTGGAAGATGTTGAGTCAATTAAGTTGAAGGTATCTGATATTTTTAAAATAAATTTAGAAATTATAGAATGTAAAGAAAGCAAATTTATAAAATTATGAATTTAATTGAAGTTTTAACTTCTCAAGTTTTAATAAAGTCGCTATTAGTAAGTTTTCTTTCTTCATCTGCAATTACTCTTTTAGGTATTTTTGTGGTATTAAAAAAATCTATATTTATCACATTAGCAATATCTGAAGTTGCTGGTTTAGGGTTAATTTTAGGGTTATATTTAGGGATAAACCCATATGGTAGTATGATATTAATAACTTTTTTTATAGTCATTTTGTTTAGTTTCTATAAAAACAAAAAATATTTTTCTGAAGACAAGATTGTTGCTATAATATATGCTTTATCTTTTTGTTTAAGTATAATTTTGTTATCAAAAACAACATTTTCTCAAACTCATATTATAGATAGTTTAGTAGGTAATGTGTTGGCAATCTCTAATATAGAATTAATTTTGGACTTTGTTTGTTTTTTAATATGTGTTTTATTTTTTATATTATTCCATAAACAATTATTTTTTATATATTCTGACCCAGAAACAAGTTGTGTTTTTGGTTTAAATTATAATTTTTTAAATTTTCTTTTCTTTTTAGTTGTTGGCTTTAGCATTGTATGTTTTTTAAAAAGTATAGGTATTATTTTAAGTTTTAGTTATTTAAGTATTCCGTGCAGTTTTGCAATAATTAAAGCAAAAAAAATATCTGATTTAATTTCAAAAAGTTTAATAATAAGTCTATCTTCCTCTTTTTTTGGTACAATCACTTCTTTTATATTTGATATTCCTTTAGCTGCTACTATAGTTATATACTTAGGTATATTTGGAGTTCTTTTTACAATATTTATAAGAAGTTGAAAGATTAATAAATTTATAGTAGTAAATACAAATTGGTTTTATGAAAATAAAGCAAAATCAATCTCAAATAATAGGATATTTAGAAGATGCTTCTAACTTTAAAGGAGGAAAGGCTTTTTCTGTTTATATTCCTGAAAATGAAAATGAAGTATTGGATGTTTTAAAATACTGTGTAAAAAATAAAATACCTTTAACTATTTCAGCAGCAGGTACAGGTACAGTAGCAGGGAGGATTCCTTTAGATGGTGTAGTTCTTTCTACAGAAGCATTAAATAAAATTATAAAAATTGATAAACAAAATAAACAGGCAACACTTCAAGCAGGTGTTATAGTAGAGGAGTTTTTAAAAGAGATTGAGCGATATAACCTATTTTATCCACCCTTTCCTACAGAAAGAACTGCTTTTATTGGAGGCAATGTTGCAACAAATGCTTCTGGGGAGTATAGTTTTAGGTTTGGAGCTACAAGAAACTACATAAATAGGATAAAAATGTTTTTAACTACAGGAGACATATTAGAGATAAGACGAGGAGAAATATTTGAAAGAAATGGATTTATTGATTTTGGAATTTTTAAAGTAAAAATCCCTTCATATAGAACTCCGGATGTAAAATGTTCTGCGGGTTATTATATAAAAGATGGAATGGATGCAATAGATTTGATAATCGGCTCGGAGGGAACTTTAGGAGTTATAACAGAAGTTGATGTATCTTTGATTGATAAATTGCCAGAAAGATTTATAATTATAGTATTTTTTAAAAAAGATACAGATATTCCTTTAATAGTTAAAGAAATAAAAAATAAGAAAGAACAACTCGGTGTATATAGTTTAGAGTTCTTTGATGAGAGTTCACTTAATTTTTTAAAAGAGGAATATAACTTCATACCAGAAAATACTAATGCTTTATACATAGAAGCAGAAAAAGAAAAATTAGAAAAATTGGTAGAACTTATAGAAACTTTTAGATATGTTTCTACAGTTGTTTCAGAAAGTTTGTCTGAATATAAAAAACTTATAGATTTTAGGCATAAACTTCCGGAGAATATAAATTCTTATTTTAGAAAAATTGGTTCTATAAAAGTTGCAGTAGATGCTGCTGTTCCAGATGATAAATTTGAGGAACTCTTTCTATATTATCAAAAAATTATTTCAGAAAATTCTTCTCTTAAGATGGTGCTTTTTGGACATATAGGAGAAAGCCATCTACATTTTAATATGTTTCCAGATAATGAAGAAAAAAAACAGCTTGCAGAAAGAATATATATAGAATCAATAAAAAAAGCAGTATCTCTTGGAGGTACTGGTTTTGCAGAACATGGTATTGGTAAGCTAAAAACTAAATATTTGAAGTTTATGTATACCGAACAGCAGATAAAAGAAATGGCACAGATAAAAAAGACTTTTGACCCTTATTGGATTCTCTCTTTAGATAATTTGTTTCCTAAAAATATAATTGAAAGTATATGAGAATAAAAGAATGGGTTTTTAATGAAAAAGTTTTTAAGATAGTTTTTCTTATATTAGTATCTCTAATTACCATTTTTCATAGGTTAGATGAGTCACCTTTAGGATATGATGATGCTCATTATGCACAGAGAGCAAAGGATATGTTAAAAAATAGGGATTTTTTATATATTAAACATAAATTTGGAGAAGAAATTCTATTAGATAACAAACCACCTATGGTATATTGGTTTTTATCTTTATCAGGTAAAATTTTTGGATTTAAAAACTGGAGTATGAGAGTGGTTTCTGGAGTTTTTGGTTTTTTAACAATTATTATATTTTTTTTAATTATAAATTATTTTACAAGAAGTTTTGAATTTGGATTTTGGTCAGCCTTTATATTAAATTTCACTCAGCAGTTTATATACTATTCAAGAACAGCCACTCCTGAGATTATTTTTAATTTTTTCTTTTGGTCAGCTATATTTTGTTTTTATATAGGAGTAGAAAAAGAAAAACCAATTTTTATTTATCTTTTTGGAATTTTTTTAGGTTTAGCGGTTATGACAAGACAAGTTTTTGGGTTAATGATTTTAGTAATTATTTTTGGTTATTTGTTATTAATTAAAAAAACAGAATTTTTATTAGATAAAAATTTTATATTAGCTATTTTTGTTTCAATAATAATTTTTTCCCCTTGGCACTTATATATGATTTTTAGATATGGCAAAAATTTCATAAATAATTATTTTGGAATCTTAGCAAGATATAGTTTTTCAAGAGAAGCAGATTGGTATGAATATATAAAGAAAATATTTGAAACATATTGGCCTTGGTTGCCGTTTTTAGTTATAGGAATAGTTAAACTTAAAAAATTGGAACCAGATTTGAAAAAGTTTTTATTTTTATTTTTAGTTTCAATAATAATTTATGTTGGTGTTTTACATATACCAAAATTTAAAGCAGCACAGTATTTGGTTGTAATGTATATACCTTTTGCTGTGGTTTCGTCTTTTGGATTAATAAGTGTAGATAAAAGTTTTATTATAAGAAAAATTTTAATAGTTTTAGGAGTGATTCTTCCGATAATTTGGTTATCTTTTCCGGTAATTCCTAATACGTTAGATAGTAATGAATATAAAGAACTCAAAAAGAGTTTTGAAGCAATTAAAAAAATAGATAAAGGAATTTTCACATTGTCAAATTCTGAATATTGGCATTTCAAAAATGGAATACTGTTTTATTTAGACAAAAATATAGTTGGTTTAGAAGAAAATGAACTTATAAATTCAATGATTAGAAATGATAGTAAAAATTATTATATTCTAAAATGGAAAGATTTCAATGAATTTACAAAAAAATATATATTAAGTGAAAAACTTGTAATAATATCTTCACAGACAGAGTCAGTTTTTTTTACTACTATTAAATAAGTATGGATTTTATTTTGTTTATTTTATCCTCTGTATTTATTTCTTTTTCTGGAGTTGTTTCACCAGGTCCTTTAACATTTTTGACGATTACATCTTCTTATAGAAACAAAAATGCTGGGATTTTAGTTTCTTTAGGACACGGAGTTGTTGAGTTTCCATTGATTTTTCTTATTAGTTTTGGAGTAATGAAATTTTTTAATTCAGAAATAATAAAAATAATAATTAGTTTTTTGGGAGGAGTGTTTCTTATATTTTTAGGGATTGGTTATATTATAGATAAAACAAAAATATCTTTTGAAAAATTAAATAAACTTAACCCTTCTTTGATAATATCCGGTTCTTTAGCAACTCTTTCTAATCCATATTTTTTTATTTGGTGGACAACAGTAGGTAGTGTATTTGTTCTAAAAGCAGTTTATTTTGGTAAGTTAGCAATTTTTATATTTGCAGTTTTACACTGGTTGTGTGATTTTTTTTGGTATACGTTTTTGTCTAAGATTGTTTTTATCACCAAGCGAGTAATCTCTGAAAGAATACTTAATATAATTTTAAAAATATGTGGGAGTATACTTGTTATTTTTGGTTTAGAGTTTATAAGGTATAGTATAAAGATAATTATTAGATGATTGTTTAAATAAATTCTGTATGATCTTTATAATATATATTTCTTACTTTTGTAAAAAAATCTATTGCTGAAGGTGTTTTATAGTCAGGATAGGTCCATTCCAATGTTTGAAATTGTTTGTTTTTGTAAACCAAGGTTACTTCTGCAAAAATTCCATCTTCAAGATATATTCTATGAGAATAATTTTTTGTTGAAAATAAAACAAGTTTTGAACCTTCGATAAAACCCGGATCTAAATTTACTTTTCGGTTGCCTGAAGAATCACTAAAGTATTTTTTTTCTAAATCATTTGTAAAAATTTTTATGCTATATAAATTTTTTGCTTTTAAATTAGGGTTAAAGCTTACCCAATATCTGAGTATTTTTTCACCCATTTCTTCGCAATAATAATTAGAAAAGTTAAAATCAAAAACATCACTTATTAGGTCTATTTTTTTAATGCCAAAATTTTTAAGTTCTTTTTCAAGTATAGAGTTGATAATACTGATAGTTGTTGAAATATCTGAAGTGTTAAATTTTTCTCCACACCAGTTAGGATTAAAAAGAATTCCGCAGATAAGTTTGACAATATATTCTTTTTTTATTTCTCCCATTTAACTTAATAACTACAACTTAGAAAATTATCTTTCAACTGTTGATAATTTTTACAAATTTTTTTATTTAATATATTTAATAAAAAATTTGAGGTGTTTTATGACACAACTTTCTTCACAACTTATTAGAAAAGATTTAGATGAGGCAACTTTAATAAGTTTAGCAAAAAACGGAAATACATCTGCATTTGAAAAACTGATAAAGAGGTATGAAGAAAAAATATATTCTTTAGCTTATAGGATTTTGCAAGATAAAGAAGAGGCATTTGATGTTCTTCAAGATACTGCTATGAGTGCTTTTAAAAATCTAAAGAACTTTCAGAGTAAATCCTCTTTTTCTACTTGGATATATAGAATTGCTTTAAACTTTGCACTTATGCGTAAAAGAAAACAAAAAGCACAGCTTAAAAAAGCCCAGATAATTGATTCTGAAGATTCTGATAAACTTCCTCAGTTTGCAGAAATAGCAGAACAGAATCTTCTTGGGAATTATGTTGATTGGTCTGAGAATCCTGTAATAAGTTTGGAAAATCAAGAATTAAGGAAGGTTTTACAAGAAGCAATTAATAAGTTACCAGATAAATATAGAAATGTTATAATACTTAAAGAAATAGAGGGTAGAAGTATTGAAGAAACTGCTAAAATTTTGGGTTTAAGCATATCTGCTGTCAAGACACGTCTTCATCGTGCAAGGTTATACCTTAAGTGGTTTTTAGAGAAGTATATTACAAAAGGACAGATGGTTTGAAATTTATATTAAATCTGATAATTTTAATTTGAAAAACTATGAAAATTATAAGATGTAAAGATATAATAAACTTATTGTCTGATTTTTATGATAATGAAATTGATAATGAAATAGAGACACTTTTTTGGGAACATATTGAAGAATGTAAGAGATGTTTGTCATTAGTTCATAATTTTGAAAAAACTTTAGAACTATATCATTCTTTCAAACCTATAAAATTAGAGCCCCAAATGAAAAGAGAATTTCACAGGTGGTTACATATAGAGATTAAAAAAATTACTATTAAAAAGTATAAATATAAAAAGTAAAATAAAATTTATGAAAGATATCTCATTTGTAGAAAAGTCTATTGATAAAATTGTCCAGTTTGAACAACAAAAAGAAAAAGAGATAGAAGAATATACCAAACAACAGAATGATTTTATTTCTAAATATGAAGAAGATCTAAAGAAAAAATTATATGAAAATTTGACAGAATATAAAAATAAAAATTTGGAAAAATTAGAAAAAGAATTAAATGAATATAAACAAAAAATAGAGTTGGAGTTTGAACAAAAGATAAGAGAAATTGAAGAGAAAATTCCCCAAATTACTAAAAAACTGAAAGAATTTTCGGATGAAATAAAAAAAGAAATCTTTAAATCATGGCAATAGATAATATAAAAAAAACTATATTTTTTGTACCAGAAAATGTATATGAGGAGTTTTTAATAGAGTTAAAAGAAAATTCTTGTGTTGAGATAATTCCTTCATCTCATCAGCTGCAGAACCTTAAAGATGATTTTTTGGGCTTTAAATATGAAGAAATAAAAAGTTTAAAAAGCAAACTGGAAAATGTTTTTGCTATTTTTTCAAAATTAAATATAACTTATCCTAATATAGAAATAAAAGAGGAACAAATAATAAGCAAAAATTCCCAAGAAATTAAAGAAATAAAAAATCTGTGTGAAAAAATAGAAGAGTTAGATTCAGAAATAAAAAATCTTCAACTTGAAAATCACAGTTTAGAAAGTAAAAGAGAACTTCTTCTACCGTTTAGAGAGGTTAAATTCAATTTTGAAAAAATAATAAATTTAAAATACTCTAAATTTTTTTTCATAAAAGTTGACAGTAAAAAATATAAAGAGTTTCTAAATGAGTTAAGTAAAATAAATTTAGTTAGCATATTATGGAATAAGAAAATACGATATGAGGTTTTTTTATTATTAGTTGTATATATAGATGAAGAAAAAAAAGTTTCTGATATAATCAAACAATATGAAGCCCACTCTTACGATTTAATTCATCAGGTTGAAACTTCGATAGAGGAGGAGATTTGTAAAATTGAAAAAAAGATAAAAGTAAATAATGATAAAATTGCTCACATTAAAGAAGAGATAAAAAAAATCGGTTTTTCTAATTTGAAATCTCTTTTAACCTTATATTTAAAATGTTTAGAGTTAGAAGATTTTATTTCAACTCAGCAGAATTTTAAATCCACAAGATATTTTAAGATTATATATTGTTGGACTCCAGAGAAGTTTTTAAAAAAAATAAAAAATCTTACTGAAAAATTTTCAAAAGAAATATCAGTTATATTTTTAGAACCATCTGATGATGAAGATGTGCCTGTTGTGCTTGAAAATAAAAAATATGCCCAACCTTATGAATTTATTACAAAACTTTATGGCTATCCTAAATTTAAAACAATAGACCCTACAGAATTTTTAGCTCCATTTTTTACTATATTTTTTTCCCTATGTGTAAGTGATGTTTTTTATGGGTTTATTTTGTTTCTTTTATGGATATTTTTAAGAAAAAAAATTCCAAAAGATTCTGAGTATTATAACTTAGTTGTTTTGTTTAAATATCTCGGAGTTTCTTCTGTATTAGTTGGTTTTACATTAGATAGTTTCTTAGGATTTAGTATTGTAAAAAATTTGAGGTTTCCTTTTAATTTTGTTTTATTTGATCCTTTAAATAAACCAATAGATATGCTTAAGTTTACATTTCTTTTAGGATTTATTCAAGTAATTTTTGGTTTATTTATTAGTTTTTCAAAAAATATAAAAGATAAAAATTATCTCTCTGCAATAGATAATTTGAGCTGGATTTTGTTTATAATTGTATTTGCGCCAACAGTATATAATCTTTTTTTTCCAAAAGATGTTTCAGAGAAATTAATTAGGTTATCTAATAAATTAAGTATTGTTCTGTTTTTATTTATTGTTATTTTTCAATCAAGAGAGATTAAATCAGTAATTTTAAAACCAGTAAATTTTTTTGTTAAAGCGTATAATACAATTGGTTATTATGCTGATATGTTGTCTTATTCAAGAATTTTAGCATTAGCGTTAGCTTCGTCTGCTATTGCTCAGACGATAAATATGCTCGTAGCAAAGTTATTAAAAGCAGAACTTTTAGGTATAAAATTTTTAGAACCAGCAATAGCACCTTTATTATTTTTAGGTGGACATTTATTTAATTTTGTTATGGGTGTTTTAGGTGGACTTGTACATTCTGCGAGGTTACAATATTTAGAATTTTTTTCCAAGTTTTTTGTTTCAGGCGGTAGGCCTATAAAATTATTTGCACCACTAAAAAAATAATTTTTAAAGTTTTAATTTTAACTGAAAGGGAGGAGGTTATATGGAACAATATATTGGTTTTATGTTGATAATTTTAGGTGGAGCCATAGCAGCAGGACTTGCAGGATGTGGATCAGCTATAGGTTGCGGTATAGTAGGGCAGTCAGCTTCTGGTGTGACAGCTGAGGATCCTAATAAATTCGGATTATTGTTGGTGCTTCAAGCATTACCTGGTACACAGGGTTTTTACGGATTTGTTGGAATGTTTTTAATTTTAGGTAAACTTGTCGGAGTTGAAATAACCTCAATTACTCCCTCACAAGGTTTAGCAGTAGCATTAGCTGCAATACCTGTTGGGCTTGTGGGTTTAGTTTCTGCTATATTTCAAGGAAAAGTTTGTGCTGCCGGCGTAAATCTTGTTGCAAGAAGACCACAAGAGGTTGCAAAAGCAATGGTCTATGGAGCAGTTGTTGAAACATACGCTATATTGGGTTTAATTTCTACAATTTTGTTATTACAAAATATAAAATTAGGATAAAGATATGCAAAATTTAGAACAAATATTTAAAAAAATAGAAGAAGAAACACAAAAAAAAATCCAACAGATAACATATCAAACTGAACAGAAAAAGTTATCTTTAAAAGAGAGATATGAGGAGTTAGAAAGAAAAGAAAAAGAAAAAATTGAAAAAGAAATGCTTCAAGATTTTGAGTTAAACAAAAAAAGAATTTATACTGAAAATGTAATAAAGTATCACAGACGCATAGAAGAGCTTAAAAATTCAGTTTTTTCAACATTTATTAATATTGTAAAAGATATAGTTTTAAATTTAACAAAACAAGAGTATTACGAATTGATAAAAACCGCTATAATAAAAAATGCCTTCTTAGGAGAGAAAAACTACATAGTATTTGATAAGACCGAGAAGTTAAATTTAGAAGAAAAAAAGAAGTTGTTAAGAGAAGTGTCAGAACAACTTATAAAATTGAATCCAAAAACAGAAATAGAGATTAGAAGTGATAAAAATGTTGAAGTTGATTTTGGTATAAGCATATTTTCAAACCAAAAAAATAGAAAATTTGTTTTAGATACGATTATAGAAAATCTAAAACCTCAATTAGAACAAAAGCTTAATGAGTTATTTAAGGAAGTTATAAAATGAATTATTCATTTCAAGTTGCATATCTTAACGCGATAAGACAAAAAAAACTTATTCCTGAGTATATCCTTGAAGATGTATTTGTTAAAAAAAATTTTTCTTCTCTTTTTTCTTTGTTTAAGGAATATAATTTTAAAGTTGCAAATTTTTCAGATAATGATTTGTTAGATGCTTATAATTTTGAGTTAGTTATAAAAAATGAATTAGAAGATACTTTAGTTTTGATAAACTCTTTATTATATTCTCAGCATATTTGGCTGGTAGATTGGATAAAGAGCTACTTTATAGAAAAAAAGTTTTCTAATATAGAAGAGTTAATTTTATTTTTTGAAAACTCATATATTAATTTTAAAAAATTTAATTCAAAACTTATAGAAGATTTAATAAATTTAATCGTTGACTTTGAAAATATAAAACTTTTTTTATCTTATAGTTTAAAAGCAGAAGTTTCAGCTTCAAATTTAAAGTTTTTAAAATTTGGAAGAATAGATGATATATTGTTGAAAAAACTTTTTCCATCCTTAGAGTCACTGAGCAGTTATCTTTCTTATACCTACTATCCAAAATTAAAACTTACAATTCAGCCTATGAAAGAAAATATTAACTATTATTTTAATTATTATCTCAAAGAACTCATTTGGCAAAGTAAATTTTACTATTTTACTATTGAGCCAATAATTTTTTATTTTTTTGAAAAGCTCATTGAATCTCAAAAACTTAAAGAGATATATTATGACATAAAGTTTAGCTAAAAATGGTAATTAAAAAAGTATATTATATATTATTTTTTTTCATTATTGTTTTTTGTATTTGTTATGCTGAAATAAATTTTGGAATAATCTCAGGTGTAAAAAACACAATCAAAAAAATAAAGAAATCTCAACCCCCAACTTCTCAGAATCAAAAAGAAAACACACCACCAGTCATACTGCAATTGAAAATAGAGGAATTTCCAGTTTTTGTAGATAAAGAAGTTGGAATTTCTTGTGTAGCATATGATGAAGACAATGATGTATTAACTTATAGTTGGTCTTGTTCAAGTGGAACAGCTACTTCTGTTTCTATTGATGGGAGTGTGATAAAATGGAATACTCCTTTGACTTCTGGGACATACACAGTAAGTTGTAATGTTTCTGATGGAAGAGGTGGAGTAGCTATTAGTTCTTTAGAGGTTTTGGTGAAATACAATCATGCTCCTGTTTTAAGTTGGACATATGAAGAAGGATATGAAGACGACGGTGTTGAGCCAGATGAGGGACCTTTAACCACAACTTTTAAGTTTCGCATCAAATATACTGATAAAGATGGTGACCCCCCAATGGTTGGATATCCAATTCTTCATATTGGACAAGCAGGTAAAAATAAATGGAGCCCTTTTAGTATGAATTATTCTCATGGAGACCCAATAGATGGTTCTGTGTACTTTAGAGATATTTCTTTTTATGATTACCTACTTCTTCCTGCTACAGATTACTCTTATTACTTTGAAGTTCGTGACCAATACGGAGCTTATGGTTTTACACCAAAAGTTTCAGGACCTTATGTTTCAGGACATTGGGAAGTCAAAGAAGTTGATACAGGAAAAATAGCTGGTGAGACATCCATAGTTCTTGATAGTTTTGGAAATCCTCATATTTGTTATTTTGATTTTGAAAATTCTCTCCTTAAATATGCACATTTTAAGGATACCTGGTCTGTTTCTGCAATTGATGCTGGAGATGTGTATTGTAGTATGACAGTTGATTCTTCTGATACTCTCCATATTTCTTATTATTATAATGGTAAACTAAACTATGCAAAAAAATTAAACAACTCTTGGCACATACAAACAGTAACTACAGAAACCGCATTTTATAACTCTATAGCAGTTGATTCTTCTGGAGGTGTTCATATTTCTTATTATAATTTAGCTACCCGAGATTTAAAATATGCAAAATATGATGGTGTTTCTTGGTTTACATATACTGTTGAGTCTAATCCTTTAAGTAATGAACGGGTTGGTTTGTATACTTCAATAGCAGTTGATTCTTCTGGTAGTGTTCATATTTCTTATTGTTATGCCAATGATTTGACACGGATTTATATTCTAAAATATGCAAAATGGGATGGTATTTCTTGGTCAACTTCTGCTTTAACTACACAAGATGAAGTAGTATCAGGTGAAACTTCTATAGCAGTGAGTTCTTCAAATAAAGTGTATATTGCATATTTTGATTCTAAAAATGGAGATTTAAATTATGTTAATTGGGTTGAAGTAGGAAGTTTTAAAGGTTGGAGGAAAGGAAGGATTGAGAAAGTAGCTGAGTGTGGAGATGTATCTCTTAAAATTTCTTCTGATGGAAGACCTTGTGTGTCTTATTTAACAAGAGAAGGTCTAAAATATGCTCAACTTACATCTTACGGATGGGTAATTCAAACTATAGAGTCATCAGAGGACTTAATTTATGGAAATGTCTCTTTAGCAGTTGATAAGTTAGATCTTCCGCATATTTCATATATTTCATATACTGACATTCAAAAAAACTCTCTTAAATATGCTGTATGGAGACCATAGTGAACAAAAAAGTTTTATGGATAAAATTTTTATTAGTTTTTTTAAGCTCTTATAGTTACTCAGAAGTTGCTTTAGGAATTGGTTGGCCATATCTTTGTGGGAAATATGGTTTTTCTAAAAAAATTTCTTTAGAAGCAAAAATAGCTTCGCTAGAAAACATAAATGTTTTAAGTATAAGAGGAGCTTGGAACTTTTACAGCTACAAAAATATAAGAAGTTTTTTTGCAGCAGAAATTGG
>JANXCA010000032.1 GCA_025060535.1 Endomicrobiia bacterium
ATAAGTTTCTTGATTTAACCTTCCAGTATCTAAAGTAAAAATTCGTGGTTGTTGTAAATTTTTTTCTTTTGCAATTTTACAAGCCATATCTATTAATATAACATCCTCTGCTGAAAAACTTGAAGCAATCGCAACTTTTTCTTTGAACTTTTCTAAACCCCACAATAAAACTTCCTTAGCAGCTTTGATATTAGAATATGGAAAATTCTCATTTTTCATACCTATTATTACCTCCTTATTTTAAGATAAAATTATACTAATTATATCAACTTTGTATAGTTTATAAAATTAAAAAAAATTTGTCAAGAGGCAATAAAAAATTTTTTATTTTTTGGATAAAAGAATTTAGATAATAAAATAAAAATTAATATGGAACACCTGTAGTAAGAGTTAATTCTTTAAATTCTTTTATTATCTGTTTTGTTATCTCTCCTGGTAAACCATTATTTATTATCCTATTGTCTACTTTTACAACAGGTATAACCTCTGCAGCTGTGCCTGTTAAAAAACATTCATCTGCAGTATAAATACTATATACTGTAAATGGCTCTTCCTTTACTAAAAGTTTTAATTTATTTTTTGCTATTTCTATTACTGTCTCCCTTGTAATACCAGGAAGCACACCAATATAAGTTGGAGGAGTAATTAGTATGTTGTTTTTTATTATGAAAATATTATCTCCAGTACATTCTGCTACATAACCATCTTTATTTAACATAACCGCCTCTTCACAACCTGCTCTTATTGCTTCTATCTTTGCAAAAATATTATTTAAATAGTTTAATGATTTGATAGCAGGATCTATTGCTGAAGGGAGATTCCTTCTTGTAGAAACTGTTATTACTTCAAGTCCCTTTTCATAAAATTCTTGAGGATATAGGACTATTTTATCCGTGATAATTACTAAAGAAGGAGCTTTACACTTTCTTGGATCCAAACCTAAATCACCAACTCCCCTTGAAACCACTACTCTTATGTAGGCATCTGAAAGATTATTAATCTTTAAAGTTTCTATAATAGCTTTTTCTATCTCTTCTTTAGTATATGGAATTTCTAACATTATTGCTTTAGCAGAATTAAAGAGTCTGTTTATATGCTCTCTTAGTTTGAACACCCGTCTATTATAACTTCTTATACCTTCAAAAACACCATCCCCATATAAAAACCCATGATCAAATACAGAAATTTTTGCTTCTTCTTTTTCGTAAAAAGTTCCATTTATATATACTTTCATTTACTTACCTCCTTTAGATATTTTATAACATTAGGAAATAAAGAAAAATCTGTATGCGGTATAAAAAGAGTAGATACATATTCATTCATATATATAGGAAAATTTGAAAGATCTATATATGTCATTTTTTTAGCAACTTCAAACATTCTTTCTCTTGCTTGTTTTGAAACTAAAAATAATTTGGCTCCTAAAAGTGAAGTATTACCAGAAATTACAAACTTTTCTTCCTCTATATCAGGTAATAAACCCAAAATCTGTGCTTTTTTTATATCCAGGAAACTTCCAAACCCTCCTGATAAAAAAAATTTTTTAATGTCCGAAAATTTCAAATTAAGAGATTTAAGTAGCACATATAAACCATGAAAAATAGCGCCTTTAGACCTCAGAATGTTTTGAATGTCTGACTGGGTTATAACTATATCTCTGCCAATATCAGTAAATTCTTTCTTTTCAATTATAAATTCATATTCTCCTAACTCATTTTTCCTTATTCTATCTATTAAATGTGGATTTTTAATGTCTTGTTTAACCCTACCTGACATATCTATAATACCTGCTTTAAGAAGTTCCGCAGGTATATCTATCAAACCAGAACCACATATTCCTGTAGGTCTTTTATTACCTATTGTAACATATCTCACTTCTCCATCTATTATCTTTACATCCTCTATTGCACCTTCCACAGCTCTCACCCCACAACTTATCCCAACACCTTCAAAAGCAGGCCCACAAGAACAAGCAGCAGAAACTAAAAACTCTCTATTCCCTACCACAATCTCCCCATTGGTACCTAAATCTATCAAAACACATATCTCATCAGATACATCTATTCCACAAGCTACTACTCCTGCTACAATATCGCCTCCAATATAAGAAGCTACTAAAGGAATACTATATACTTTAGCGTTAGAATTAATCATTAAATTTAAATTCTTAGCATCTATTATAGGAAATTTAGTAGCTACTGGTGTATAAGGTTCCCTTCTAATATAAGAAGCCAAAATATTAAATAAAAAATGAATCATAGTAGTATTGCCAGATATCACTACTGCGTAAATATCTCTCTGGCAAATTTTTATTGATTGGATGATCTCACTTATTAATTCATTTAAAGTAGCTATAATTTTATAGTGAAGCTGTTTTAGACCTTCTTCTTTTTCAGAATAAATAATTCTTGTAATTATATCTTCTCCATAAACCATTTGTTTATTAAATGTCGTTTTTGTAATCACATTGTTTAAAGTTTCAATATCAATTAGAGACATTGCTACAGTTGTAGTTCCGATATCTATAGCTAAAGCATAAAATTTTTGATCGTTATCTAATAAATCACATACTTCAAAAATTGTATTATCATTATAATACTTTTCACTTATTAATACAGAACCTTCCCAGTTATTTTTTCTTAGATAAACCGGGAGTTTATTTAAAAAATCTAAATCATCTATAATTACTATCATATTTTTTTGTCTGGTAAGAAATGTCAGTAATCTATCTGCATCTGAAAAAGATGTTTCAATTGTAGGAGGAGGAAGTTTAAAATTTACTTTTTTAATTAAAGCATTAGTATCAAGTTTCATCTTTTCTAAGACTTTTTCTAAGTTTTCTTTTTCTGTTTCAAAATATGTTGAGATTTCTTTATTTTCAAATTGAAATTCTTTAGGAATTTCTATTATTAAATCTTCTAATGGATAGGTAGTGCAGGCAAGAACAATTTTTTCTTTCTCTTCTTCTTTAGTGATAAGATAACTTGTTTGTGTTGAATAGTTACCTTTTATAATTTTTATTTTACATCTACCACATATACCTTTCCCACCACAATCAGCATAAATATTCACTCCAGCATTAATTAAACTTTTTAATAAATTTTCTTCTTTATTAGCCACAAACTCCTTATTTTCATTTATAACTCTTATTTTTATATTCTCCATAAATTATTGACATAATGTCTTTAAAAATTTAGGAATTCCAGATGCTTCCCTAGGACCAACAATTATTTCCCAATCAGGCAAAAGTTCATTAAGTTTTCCACTCATCACAGCTACATATCCTGGAATTATTAATCTTTTATTTTTAACTTTTTCTAATATATTTTCTTTATTTATTGCCTCAACTACTTTTTCTGCAGTAAATTTTTCTGCAGCCCACGCTGTAAGGACTGAAAGACCATCTGTATCAACAATTAAAAGCCAAGAGGGAATTTTTGAATTTATTATCTCTGGTTCAACAGAGTAATAGGTTAGAGAGAAATTTGTAGTAACTAATAACGGGGATTTTTCTGAAGGAGTACCACCAATCTGATAAAGTTTAGGCTCAACAGTAGTAGGTTTTTGAGGATCTGTGTATATATTTAATCTCATGGTTACTAGAGATAGATGAATATCTTGCCTTGTAGTATTTACTATAACAATACTTGCATATTTTAAAACTCCTAAAGTTGCAAAAGATAGATTTTCAATTTCATCATCACTTTCTATAATTATAATAGTAGGATATCCTAAACTCCTTAAATTTTTCTTTAAAGCAAGACGACGAATCTGAGTCAAATATTCAGTTACTTGAGAATAATTTTTAACTGCTACATTAATTATTAATTCTCTAAAATTGTGTTGTTTTACAATGTTTTCTATAATACTAATCGTTTTATCTAAATCTTCGCTTCCAACTACAAGTGGAACACTGTAGTGTTTTGCTAAAGAAACATACTTTTCTAAATCTTTTATATCTTCACATATACCTATTAAATGAAATTTCTTGATTTTTAGCACTTCTTCAAGTAAAGAAATATTATTAGAAAAAATTCCTACTAATGTATCTTCCTTAATCTTACTAAGTATATATTTTATTTTTTCAGCATTATTCTGTTGTTCTAATTTAATTGCTAAAAGTTCTGTTTTATGTTTCTGACCAACTCTGTCAAATTCTAAAGTATAAAACTCATTTATCCTTTCTTCTATAGTAGTTTCATCAAAAGTATCTTTTATTAAAACTCCTAAAAGACAAGGATTATAAAATGTCTTTTCATGTCTGAAAAGCACTATCTCACCACCAATTTTATATTTTTCACCTATTAAAACAGTTCTTATTGGTGGTTCCGCTGCTTCTGCTAAAATTTGTTTTGTCTCTTCTGAAACATCCGGACATTTATCCAAAGAAACTTTTTTAGCAGCTAAAGCCATAGCAAAAGCTAAACAAGTAGGAAAACCACATTTTTTACAATTTGTCTTAGGTAGAAGTTTATAAATTTCTAATCCTGTTAAAGCCATAATAAATTACCCTCTATATTTTTTAGGTTGAAGAAATATTTCTAATTCTTTAATTGAAAAAGGTAAAATTTTAAAATCTGTAGTATATGTTTTATAATCTGGATGTTCTATTTTTAACTCAAAATTTCCGCCTTCTTTTAAAAACCTATCTAATTTATACTCAAATTCACCCTTTGAGTTAGTATATAAAACATCTATTACAATATTGGTATCCTTGTGGATAAGTGTCAATTTAGCATTAGGAATAACCAATGTTTTATCAAGTAAAGATAAAACTTTACCTCTAATCTGTGTAGGCACAACTAAAATTTCTTTTTTATCCCTATCTTCTAAAAAACTTATTCTTTTTTCTTTTATAAAATTTAAACTATATCCTAAAATTGAAAAAGAAAAATTAAAGAGACAAATGATAAACACCATAGTATTAAATAATTTTGTCTTTAATAATAGATTATTTCCATATAAGAAAATTTTCTGCTTTAACAAATTTACCAAAATTATCACTGAAACACTAATAAATAAAGTAATGACTAAAAACCAAAAATTTTTATAAAAATAAGGAATAAGATATGTATTAAATAACACCAAAAATATTATAAATATTGATAAAAAATTAAAAAATCTCACTTTTAAACAACATAAAATTTGATTTTTTATATACAAAATTCAAATACACGAAATCAATATAAGTTTTATCTAAAATTTAAAATCTAACTGAAAACGAATCTCATATTTAGAAAATTCTTGAAAATACTGACTATATCCCAACTTACTCCAAAAAGAAATCTTTTTTGTATCATATCCAAATATTATTGAACTTTTTTCTAATAACTCCAAATCATAAGATCTAAAGATATAAGTGCCTTTCCATATAGGTTCAAGGTTAATAAAGTATATATTTTTATCTATATCTGGAATATCATATGCAAATCTTACTTCAAAATCTTCTATACGATAAAGAAAATTCAATGACAAATTCTCCACATAGTAGTTTCTTTGATATTTTATCAAATTTTGCCATATTTTTTGATACTTAAAACCTAAAAAGGTATTTTCAAAAATTTTGTATTGGATTTCAAAATGACTGTTTATTTTTAGAAATTTTTCTTGAGAATATTCATTTATGGAAGATATCCCATATTTTGAAAGATTAATGTATTTTTCTTCTAAAACACTACTATTTTTGGTTTCAAAGATTATTTTACCTAAATTATATTTAAATTTAAAAACTCCATATTGAAAAAGCGATGGATATCTTGGAAAATTACAATAAATATGACCACTCCAAATACTTTCAAAAATTTTACATATACTAAATGAAGTTTCAAACTGTAACTTACCAAAATCATAAAGACTTGTTAATTTTATACCTTCTTGAGTGTTAGGATATTTATAAATTTTAAAAGGATTGCCAAAAGGAGAATAAAAATTTGAAGAAAGATAAGTATATATTAAATAAAACTTATGTACTTTAAAAGGAAATACAAATCCAAAATTTACTCCGCTTCCTTCTTTTAAAGAATCACTTTCAGATTGAAATCTGCTAAAACTTTTACCAATTTCTGAAAAAAATGTAATATTATCAAACAAAAATAAAGAATATAAACTCCCACCTACAAGCTCTCTACCTCTAAAAACATTCTGCCATCTATCTGAGTATTTGTCTTCTAATAAATACCCACTCATATTCATTTTATTCGGGTCAAAAATTTTATCATATATAGTATAAAAACTACAAAGTCCAAATTTTATATTTTTTTTAGAAAACAAAAATCCACAACCGTAAAGAACTTCTTTTATATAAAAGTCAGATAAATTAAGCAATTCTTTATCATACTCTACATATTCATTTCTTAATGCTATTAAGTCATCATTAACAAAATAATCTGTATTTTTAAGTATTAAGTTTTTTTGTGAAAAAAATGTAATATATTTAAAGTCGCCTATATTATCTTCAACTGCTATTCCATAAAAATTAGCATTATCTGAAGATGTAGAGTCCCCTGATATTCTTGAATCTTTGGGTTTTATATACTGAACAAACTTAGAAATATAAGAATTTTCGCTAAATATAACTCCATACCCAAAGTTTACTCTGTAGTTTCCGACAACTATTTTATCAATAAAAAATAAATCCATTTTTTCTAACCACCACTTTCTTAAAAAATATCTAAATGTCTCCAGAGTTATTTCAACTTCTTGGGGTTTATGAATAAACAAATATCCTAAAACTAAACTGTCATTATAACTTAGCTGTGTTTTGTTAGAAAAATATAAAGAGTTGTTTTTTTCTAAATAATTCTCATCATATAAAAATCTAAACCTAATATGTGTTTTTAATTTATGGATAGGAAATTCACTTTCTTCTTTATCTTCTAATATAAAATATTCATCAACTATGAGATTTTCTTTTGGAGTTTCTATTTCCTCTGAATATAAAGATATGTTTAAGATAAGAAATATATATATAAATAAGCTCTTATTTTTCTTCAACATATAAATATTCTTTTATTTTTTTAAGCTTATTAGTAGTTATTCCTGGTATATAAATCAGTTCATAAATTGAATTAAACTTGCCATATTTTTCTCTATACTCTATTATCCTTTTTGCTATTTTGGGACCTATACCTGGAATTTTTTGAAGTTCTTTCTCAGAAGCAGTATTTAAATCTATAAGATATCTTTTATTCTCTATATGTGTTAATTTAAAAAAGTTTACACCAAATGAAAAAAGATGTTGATAAGACAAATAAGGAGTATAAACTATGGAATAGTCAAAAACAAACTCTGAGTTTATGCTGTTATATAAAACTCCTAAACCAAAACTATACTTTGGAAGTTTATTTATAGTTGCTGTTTCTAAACCAAAACATAAATTTAAATTATATTTTTTATTTGAAAATAATTTTATATCTTCTGCAACTCTTAAAAATATAGAATCTTTTGGAGATTTTACTATATCAATATAACTTGTTGCTATTTTGAAAATTTTAACTCTATTTACTAGTATAAGCTGCTTAGGTATCTCTTCGGTGGATAGCAAAGTAATACTCTTAATTTTAAAACCACAACTCACATTATAATAAACTTCACCAAAAAATCCTAAATCACAAATAACAAAATTCTTATTACCATAATTTTTAAAATAACTATTAAAAAATCCTAAATTCGTAGAAATAAAAATTTTTCTTATACTAACACCACAACTAATATCTAAGAAGTTTTCTTTATAAATATCTTTACCAAAATTATTATAAAGCAGTCCAAAACTGAAAGTATTCTTGTTAAATTTTATATAAAAACTATTACTTTCTAAATCTTTTAAATCATAAAAATTTGTTTTTGAAAAATATGCCTCTAAAAGATAACTTTCTAAAAAACAAACAGCATCATAACCTACAAAACAAACATTAGAGACAGAAGCTTTATTTGCTAAAATAATTTTATCTGTTACTATACAAAAAGAAAAATTATAAAGAAAAAAATATAAAAATATTATAAATTTATTTTCTATAAACCACAATAATATCTTTCGCCTCATATTTTTTAGAATTTTTATAACTATATGCCTGAAGATATACCACATAAACTCCACTTCTAACATAAAAACCATTAGCATCTTTCCCATCCCAAATTACACTTCCTTTGTTTATAAACTTATAACTAACTGAGTCTCCATCAAAAAGCACATCTTTTTCTAACAACCGAATTATCTCTTTGCCATAGAGGTCATAAATTATTACGCTTTTTTTAACTTCCTCATCAGGAATGTTAAAGTTGATTTTTACAAAATTGTTATTTTTGTCTTCAGGACTGAAAGGATTTGTTTCTTTATCAACCTCAAGTATTTTATCTGTAGATGAGATTACTTTTTTATATCCATAACCTTTACTTTGAAACTTTGAAAAAAACCAATCATCTAACGAGTTTGTATCTTTAGGATACCCATCAGGATTTTTATACCTTTGTATGCTACAAGATAAGCATTTATTATGCAAAGACCAATCAACTAAAGAAAATTGTATTTTCAAATCTTCAGTATTATAATCAACTTTCGTATTCCACATTTTTTGATTTTCTAACTCATTATAAACTAATTTTGCTTCCTTACTAACATCTCCATCTCTATTTGACCAACCAACAGCATCTATAAAAGAGCCAAAGTTGTCTAATATATATATAAATCCTTCTGTATTATATAAGCTTATATTTTCTGAAGAATTAATGACTACTAAATTATCGTATTCTTTATCTATGTCTTTTGAATTTATATTTATCAATATAAACTCCCCTTCTTTATAAAATCTATTTGGAAGTTCTATTATCTTCTTTTTGGGGTAGCCACTCCAAACTTGCCACCCAGCGTAGTTACCATCTTCTAAAACAAAAATTTCTATCCAATCACCCCCTATACTCTCATTTATTGCTACTTCAGTAATTAAAACAGGAGCTTTCTTAAAATAATAAGGATTATCATTCATATTTTTTAAATTCAAAAATTCATTATAAAAAATTCTGCTGATATTTCTTGATTCTATTATCATTATGTTCTCATAGTTACCATTACTACTTAAACCAGGTTCACTTAAATTACAAGAGCCACATATTACAAATGAATTTTCTTTTTCTAAATCCACAACACAAAACTTATGATGCATAATCCCTCTACCATAGTAAGTAAAATTCTTATCAAACTCTACATTGACACCTGCATTCTTTAGCATATTATATGCGTAAAAATTCATTTCATTATCGTCCAAAACTCCTTCAATTGTTACTCCCTGTAATTTCATTTTTTTAAAAACTTCAACAAAATCACTAAGAGTAAAAAGGGTATATGCAAAATGAATACTTGATACTTTTGATAAATTTAAGTTTCTATCATATAGCAGCTCTATTATAACATCTTTCAACTGAGGCGCCTTTTGATAAGGATTAAAGTAAACTGTTAGCTTTGTGTTGTCCTCTAAATAAACAACTTTACCATTAAATTCATCAACTGCAACATCTTCACCCCACATACATAAAAATGCCTTTTCATAAATCTCTGCTAATTCTTTTGAAAAAATCTCTAATGCAAAGTTATTCTGTTGATAAGCGCCTGAAATAGTAAAGTTATAAGAACCACTCCACACTTTTGAACTTTTTAGAACCATAAACTTATTATGCATAGTGGCTACTTCTATCTTTTTACATTCAAACCCTATTTTGAAAACTTCTAAAGATGTTTCCTTATCAAAAATACCATAAACTTTCACACCTCTTTTTATAGCTTCTTCTATAGAAGTGACTATTGTCGAATTATCTATTTGATAAGCACAAATATAAAGAGTATCTCCGAATCGGGAAGAATCTATAAACTCTTTTAAAGCTATATCTATATTTTTATCTGAAAAACTTCCGTTAGGATAAGAAAAATATATGTTTATTGAAGAGTATAAAGTATTAAAAAATAAAAACACATACAGAAACAACATATAAATAGTCCTTTCTACTTAATCACAACTATATACCCATATCTTTTTTTACCACACAAAGTAACTAATTTGTAAATATATACTCCAGATTCTAAAAAACGGCCTTCTTTGTCTTTTGCTATCCATATTATGTTATGATAAACACCAGGTCCAACACTAAATAGCTCTCTACCAGATGAAGTAAATACTTTTAGCTCTTTTACATTTTTAAAAATTAATTTTGGGTTAGATAAGGAAACGAAATAGTTTTCTTTATCAGTGTAGTTATCTATAACTTTAAACCATCCATCATCTGGAAATCTTTTTAAATTTTTTCCATCTGAAATCCAAAAGTAGTATTCAAATCCATTTTCTAAATTAAAATTTTCAAAGTCAAACACTATATACCCATCAAATATATTTCTATTAAGCTCACCATCTATTTCTATTTCTTTTTGAATATTTGAATCAATTTCTCTAAAGTAGCCTTTTATTTCTACAACTTTTCCTCTTAAATCTTTATTTACAAATTTATCATCTTCTATTTTTATCTTAAATTTATTCAGACCTTTAGAAATACTTTCAAGAGTAAATTCTTCAAAAAACACAACTCTTGGAGGTAAAACATCTAAAAAAATCTCTATTATGTTTGATGATAAACTTTCAGAATTTTCTTTGTCTAACTTAGATACACAATAATATCCATCCAAAAATTTTTCTAAAGGAATTTCATAGTTTAAACTTTGAGAAAAACCAATTAAAGAAAAATCAAAATTTTTACTAGAGTAATATATATTATAACCCAAAATATCTTCATTGAAATCGTCCTCCCAGTATAGATTTACACTTTTGTCTGAATATGAAAAACTTAAATTTTTAGGTGAACTAAATTTAGGTATGCCTGATTTTATTATAAAATATGTACTTAATAATATATCATAGGAATTTCCTCTATCTACAGTAATTACACTAATATAATAAGTCAAATTATTTTCTAAGCCAAATACTAAAGTTTCATTTAAAGGGAAACTTACACTTGAAATTAAAATCGCTTCTTTTAAACTTTCAAAACTTCTTGTTGAAATAAAAACTAAATACTTGTCTATATCATAACAAGAAGGATGTTTCCAAGTTATCTTTAATTTCTTATTTAAACTAATAATTTTTATATCTTCGGGAGGATTGGGAGGTAAGTCTAAAGAATAGGCAAAATTTTTAGAATTAATATTTAGTTTATTATCTTTTATCCAAGTTTTCCAATTGTCATCTATATCTTTAAATATTACTGCAAAATAATAGGTTAAAGATGGTTCAAGAAAATCAATATATATGCAAACTCTACCTGAAGAAGTTGTTAGTTCTAAATTAAAACTATCTTCAGCACTAAACATTGTAAAATTATATGTAGAGTATTTTATTCTATATTTTAACTTATCAGCTATACTTAGTGCAGTCCAACTAAGTTTAACCTGTCCTTCTTTATCGGTAATGCTTACCTCCAAGTCAGTAATTCCATATATTGAAAATGAAGAGTTTCTGGGATTTCTTAATGAAAGAATAAAGTCATTATAGTTATTATCCGAATCAACATAAAAACCTTTTTCATTTTTTCGTCTTGTTACACTATTGTTTGTGGGTTTTACTCCACAACTTACTGATGTAAGTTGACCTTCTGCAAATTCATTAAAAGTCCCACCATTTGCTTCATAAACTACTCTATCTATTACTTGACCTAAATTACTTACTATCCTTAACCCTCTTGGTTCAGTTTCTTCGCCATCTGCTAAATTAAGATAACTTTTATGATAAAGATCTGATTGGATTGTTGTAAAATACTCTGAAGAAGAGGATATAAGATAAAATGAATATGGGTTAAGCTTTGTATTTTCTGGAATTATAATCTTAGATATCCAAGAGTTTCCATTAAAATACTCAATTTTAAATCCACTTATGTCTATCTCTTCACATAAACAATTCCATAATTCAACAAACTCATCATAAGCAGAATTAGGGCCCCTTGTTGCAAATTGAGTAATTATAGGAGAGATTATTCTTAAAGTAGTGGTTGATACTATGTAACTAAACTCTGTAAAAATTCCATCTTTGTTTTTAGCTCTAATTTTTATCCAATAAGTAGTATTTGGTAGTAAGTTTTCTATTAGAAATCTCTCATATAGTAAATTAGTTTGTATACTAACATAACTAGAAAAATTCACACTAAAATTATTACTTGAAACTAAAACTTGATATTCGGTAGTAACTGGATTACCATTAGTGTTGTATATTATTAAAATTTTATCATAATAGACACTTTCTATACTTAAATAATCCACAGAATTTGATAAAGTATACAAACTTACTTCATTTGATTTTAACCCGTCATATGTGTTGTAAGCAACTATATATCTTTTATACTCTGTATTTGCATCCAAACCTTTTTCTATATAATAAGTTACTTCCTTAGAAAGTTTCGCTATTAGTTTGTTTGTTTTACCACAATAAATTTTAAAACCATTAACATCTTCTTTAGTATCCCAAAATAGTTTAATTGAGTTAGTGCTTATTGCTTTAGCAAATAACTTCACACTACCAGGAACAGTTAATACAGAAGCCATATTGAAACTGTCGTAATTTATTACAAAATTTTTATTATATGAATAGATTTTGTAATAATAAGTTGTGTTTGTTTTTATATCATTATGAATATAAAATGTACAATTTTCTGACAACACACAAAGTGTAGTGGTGTTTACAAAAAAATCCATGGAAGAAAAAACTACAACATACCCAGCCGCAATAGAAGAACTCCAAGTAAGCTCAACCAATGGTTTGTTATCATTTATCTTACATACTGCTTTAAAATCGTCCGGAGCTAAAGATAATGTAGAGATACTATAAGGTAAACTCCAAAATGAATTTGTATGGGTTTTAATTTCTATAAACCTTGTATATATAGTGTTGGGTAAAAGATTCTCTTCATTCCACATTATAACACTATTTTTTCCATATAAAGGTCCTAAATTTGGTGACAATCTTGAAAAAATGCAAGGTTTAGAAGAAATATAAATTTCATCTTCTATAAGAGAGTTATCTCTTATTACCCATCTTACACAGTTTGTAGATACTTTTATTTCATTTTCTATCCAACTTGGTAAATTTATTGGTAGAAAAAGAACTGCCAAGTTAGAAACAGAAGAGTAATTATCCGAGTTATCCTTTGTCCAAAGACAAAAATAGTAAGTTGTTCCTTCTTGAGGTTCAACATTAAATGCAAAAATCTGTTGTTGATTGGCTGCTACATTATAAGTTGAGATAATAACATCTGCATTAGATGTTGAGGAAAGCATCTCATAAATAAAACAACTACAAGTAGTGTATTTTATAATGTATTCACTACCAAAAAATAACTCACCTTTGTCTTCATCATTACCAGGAGAGGACCAACTAAGATATATATTGTTATCTTTTATAAATGCCATTAAGTCAGAAACTGCTGAAGGAGAAATATAATCTTTATAAAAAAATACATCATCAAAATAAACTTCACAACTTCCTTGAGGAGTAGTATTTCTTACAACTAAGTGTACTCTTAGTTTTGAGATACCTAAAGGAATAGTTGTAGAAGTATAAATATCTTGCCAGGAAGAACTGTTTGAAATAGTAGCTGTAGACATAGATGTTCTTAAATACCAATTTTCATTCCAATTAAGAGAAGCTGACTTAATTGCTATCCCTGCAGGAAAATCTGACTGATTGTTTTTAAATACCTTTACTCCGTAGTAATAAGTATAAAATGGCTTAACATATACATCTTGATAAACAAAAAAATTCCTTCCAATTGATGAAACATTATTGGATGAAATTTTCAATGAAAAACTTCCTGAATAAAAATTATCAGTTGATGTTAAAGCAACGAAACTCCAAGAAGGTAAACTCCAACTATAAGGGACAACACCTGATGTTTGATTTTCTTCAAAACTAAAATTTTTTAATAAGTTATTAGAAAAAGAGTTTGTTTTGAATAATAAAAAAAATAAAAAATAAACAAAAAATTTATATTGGAAATTAAAAAGCATAATTATTATTTTTGAAAAAATAAGAAAAAAATAAAATTGAAAAAAATAGATTTATTTAAGGAAAGAACAGAAATAAAAAATGGTCAGGGAACAAACTACAACTATTCTTCTAAAAGCCTACCCGGCTTCTGGGTTGGTTTGTTCCCTGACCTTATTAAATTCTTCTGATAATTTTTTCACTATAATATATACAAAAAAATTTAAAAATGACAACTAAAAATTATAAAAAATTTAAAATCAAAAAATATACCTCACTTTTTTACTATCTCTGCAACTTTATCTACAAAAGTTGGTGCTTCAATATATACTATTATTTTTGTTTTTTCAATAGATGCTAAATAATGCTTAGCTATTATACTACTCCCATCTATCCAGTAAACATCTAAATCTAAGTATGTATTCTTGTTATAAAAAGTCGGTTTTCTTTTGTCAGGAAAAACAAAAAGCATTCCATCTGCATTTGTTAGCTTTCTTTTATACATCAAACCTTTACTCCACTTTTTAGGAGTATCTGCTAAAAGAAGTCTATAGTTTTTACCTTCTATCTGATAATCAACTATCTGATAGTGCTCTCTTTTAAAAGTATATATCAAAATTAAAGTAAATATTAACAAAATAACAGTAAAAAAAAGTATTCTTTTAATTTTAAACTGTTGCATAATTTATAAAAATTTTATTTTTTCTAATTTTAAAAATTATGATGAAATTACTTTGGCTTGATTTTTTAGTTATGCAAAAGATATCAAATAAAATTATGAATTTAAAATTTCTTTTGCGATATCATCCTCCGCTTCAGTAATAAATGGAATACCAGTTACCTCTTCTGTCTCACGATTAGCAGAGAATAAATCTTCACGGGAAATAGCACTTAATGAGAATTTTCTTGCACCAGCCATAAATTGTTGAAGTCCCGCTTTAAGTTTATCACATAGTGTATATATAGCAATAGCTCCAAATGGAATATTCTTCATCTCATCTTTACCAACTTTCTTCTCAACATCATAATAACAAGCAAAAATTTCTTCTGGTTTGCTACCAAATTGAGATACAGATGCTGGAAGTTTATCCCAGTTACCGCAGACCTTTTCTTTGTTTTCTGGTCTAAGAACTCCCTCTATATTAGAACCTAAAAAGCCAGGTATCATTACAGCTCTTCCCATACATACAAGTTTAGTATAAGGTGCTCCTAATGCAAGAGCTTTAAATATATGGTCTTCCTTAGCAAATCCACCTGCAAATGCCATATCTACAACTTTTTTGTTTTTCTTTGATTTTTTGTATTTCTTTTCAAGAATTGTTGCATACTCATATGCTTTTGAGTGTAAATATATAGAAGGAACACCCCAGGCCTCCATCATATTCCACGGACTCATCCCTGTACCACCACCAGCACCATCTATTGTTAGAAGATCTAATTCAGCATCAGAAGCAAATTTTATAGCCATAGCCAAAGATTCCATACCATAGGCACCTGTCTTTAATGTAATTCTTTTAAATCCTAATTTTCTTAATCTTTCAACCTCTTTCATAAAAGCATCTCTAACTTGTTTCCAATTTGATAAAGAAGTATAGCCTAATCTACTATGTCTTGCAATACTCTTTATAGCTCCTGACTTAAACGCCTCCTCCACTTCAGGTCTATCAGGATCCGGATCTACTATATAGCCTCTTTTCTTTAGAAGCTTGGCATATTCTAAATCTGTAACTTGGATTTCTCCTCCAATATCTTTTGCACCTTGCCCCCATTTTAATTCTATTATAACCTTATCACCATACTTATCTATTACATATTCTGCTGCTCCATTTCTTGTATCTTCAACATTTAACTGAACAATAATCGCTCCATAACCGTCAAAATATCTTAAGAAAGTTTGTATTCTTCTGTCTAATTCAGGAGCCTTTACAACTTTTCCATTTTTAAACTCTGCTTTTTTATCTACGCCTACAACATTTTCTCCTACTACAATTGGAAAACCTACCAAAGCAGCACCTATTGCAAATGACTCCCAGTATTTGGCCGCTATAAATGTTGAACCTAAAGCACCTGTCATTATAGGAATTCTAGCTTTTGTTTTAATCTTATTACCAAATTCAGTTTCTACATTCACATTAGGAAATATGCAATCATCTTCAGAGTTTGTAATGCCCTTAGGAACTCCCTTTGAACCATATACTCTTCCACGAATTCTTAAAGAATTATAAGATACACCTATATGAATAGTGTTTGCACTACCAGATGTGGAAAGTCCAAATTCACGAGGATAAAGCATTTTTCTACCTCTTAAGGAGGAAAGCCAAGTTTCACATTTACCTGCACAATCTGCTAAACATAAAGTACATAAACCTGATTCTGCTGCATTACCACGATTTACTGTTCCTAATGCATCATTGGTTTTTCTAAATTCTATCATTGTCTTTTAACCTCCTTGTGTTAAAAT
>JANXCA010000033.1 GCA_025060535.1 Endomicrobiia bacterium
AATTTTTATGAAGTAATGGGAATGCAGGCAGATATTTTAAATAAGTTTGGGGTACCTATAAATATTGCTGAAGGAATTATGGAACCAAGGATGAAGGAAGTCCAAAGAAAGCTTTTGCCTTTAAATCATACAAGAGCTGTAGATATTGCTGCTGTGTTGGATATTCCTTTTTTATGTTGTCACACTCCTGCAGATAATTGTGTAGCTACTTTTTTACAAAAAATTTTTGATAAAAAGCAACCCAAATATCTCCAAGATGTAATAGATATTTTATTAGAATTTCCTGAATATGAGGATGCTGCCAAAATTGGCAGTGGTCCTATTATTCTTAATGGTAGTAAAGACAGAAAAGCTGGTAAGATTTTTGTTGATATGACAGGTGGTACCGAGGGTTCTGTTGAGGTTTTTGAAAAATTAGCAGTTGCTAAGGTAAGCACTATTGTTGCTATGCATTTAAGTGAGGAGCATTATAAGAATGCTCAAAAATACTATATAAATGTGGTAATAGCTGGACATATACCTTCAGACAATTTAGGTATGAATTTAGTTTTAGATGCTTTAGAAAAGAAGTTCCATAAGTTAAATACAATTTGTGTTTCTGGATTTAGAAGATATAGACACACTAATATTTAGGTATGATCAAATTAGAAAGTATAAAAAGACTAAAAGAAAATGTGGATATCGTAGAAGTTGTAAAGAATTATATACCTAACTTAAAGCGTAGTGGAAAGAATTATTTTGCACTATGTCCATTCCATAGTGAAAAGACACCTTCATTTTCTGTTGCACCAGATAAAAATCTGATTCATTGTTTTGGTTGTGGGTATACAGCAGATATAATAAAATTTGTACAAGATATAGAACATATTGGATATTATGATGCTGTAGAAAAAATTGCTTCACAGATAAATTTCAAGTTAGAATATGTAAATGCTGAAGAATACAAAGCATCCAAAGAAAAATATAATGAAATAAGTTTTTTAACAGAAGTACTTACAGATGTAGCAGATGTATATCATGAGATTTTGTTAAATTCATCTGAAGCAATTCCTGCAAGAAACTATTTGATCTCTAGAGGGTTAAAAATAGAAACTATCAAGGAGTTCAAAATTGGTTTTGCACCCGATGGTAATTATATTTCTAAAAATTATATGAGTATTCCTCAGTTTAAAAACAAAAAATATGATCTGTCTATTCTTTATAAGGTAGGTGTAATTAATTTTAAACAAGATGAGAAAAGAGATTCATTAGAAAAATACGATCATCCTTATGATTGTTTTAGAAACAGGATAATTTTTCCTATATTTAATTTTAATGGCAAAGTAATAGGATTTGGAGGAAGAATTTTACCTCAAGCTGTAGTAGATACTGATATTCCTGTTTACATCAACTCAGCAGAGACTGTAGTGTTTAATAAAGGTAGTGTCCTTTATGGTTTATATCAGGCAAAAGAGTATATCAAAAAGGAAAAAAGGGTATATATAGTGGAAGGTTATATGGATGTTTTGTTACTTCATCAAGAAGGGATAAAAAATGTGGTAGCACCTTTAGGAACAGCTCTTACAGAAAAACAATTAAAGCTTCTAAAGAGGTTCCCATTGGAAGGAGTATATTTACTTTTTGACCCAGATGAAGCAGGAGTAGAGGCTACATTTTTGGCAGCCAAAACGATTCTTAGTGGTGGAGAATATCCTTATGTTGTTACATTAGAAGAAGAGTTAGATCCAGATGAGTATATATTAAAATATGGAAAAGATAAGTTTAACTCGATGGTTGAAAATTCAACAAGTATTGTTAAGTTTATTGTAGAGAATTACATAAAAAGAAAAAAGAAATCTCTTTCCATTAATGACAAGATTTCTTTGTTAAGAAAATTTATGGAGTTAATAGAAGTAGTAACAGATCCATTAATAAGTTCAGAGATAATTAAAGAAATTGCATATGAGCTTAAAATTGATGAAAGTGTGATTCGTTCTGAACAGAAGAGATTTGTTCAAAAAAAAGATAATAAGTCTTACTATGAAGAGTTAATTAACAATAAACCTTATACTTGTGAGGAAGAATTATTGAGGATTTGTATTCACTATCCTGAGTTCATAGAGAAAATTGATGAAGAAATTTTTTCTCATAATGAGGATTATTTGAATATATTTAAAAATTTAAAATCTATATATTTATCTTCAAGAGATATAAATGAAGTTTTAGCAAATCTAAATGAAACAAGTAGGAATTTAGTTTTAAGAATTGTGTTTGATGAAAAACCAGATGATAGTTGTTTAGATGAGAAATATGAGATGTTATGTTGTGAGATATTAAAAGTAAAGTATAAAAAAAGATATGATACGTTAAAGATAATAGTAAGTGAGATGTTAGAAGGAAAACAAAGTTTTAATCCTCAAATTTTTAATGAATTTAAGCAAGTTATAGAAATTTTAAAAATAGGACATAAATAAAGCTATGAATGAAAAAGATAGAATAATAAAAAAATTAGTTGAACAAGCTAAAAAATACGGATACCTTACTTACGATGAAATTAATAAAACATTTGATGAATATGAAGTAGAACTTGATAAAGAAGAGATGGATGATTTTGTTGAGATGTTAAATGGTATAGGAGTAAAGATTATAGATGTTCGTAAGTCAAAAAAGTTATTTAAGGATTTCTACCTTCCTCAAGAGGATCTTACCGAAGAAGAATCAATAAAATTATTTATAAATGAAGTAAGTAAAATAGAACCTATTGATAGAAAAAAGGAGATAGATATTGCCAAAAGTATAAGAGCAAAAGAGATGAAATTACTTATGTTGGTGTTGAGCTCTCCAATAGCTTTGCGTGAGATAAACAATTGGGTGTTGTTAGTGAGACAAAACGAGATGACTCTTAAGGATCTTATGAAGCGAGGAAGAAAATCGAAGGCTACTATTAAGAGAATGAGAAAAAAGTTGATATCTTCGATAAAAGTAGTAAATAAAATGGCTGAGAAAATTTTAGATTTGCAAAAAAAGTTAAAAAAGAATAAAAAGTCATTAGAAGTTAAGCTTAAGTATGAAAAAATGATAGAAAAATTGAAAACAAAAATAGCCAATAAAATAATTTCTTTGGAGCTAAATAGTGAAAGGATAAAACGTTTGATTAAAAGAACAAAAAATATTACGGAGAAAGTTATTCAATTAATAGATGAGGTAAAAAAATATGAGAAAATGTTTTCTATTAATTTAAAAAATGTGATTAATTTTCATAGAAGATATAAATTGCATAAGATATCTTCAAGAGAATTTAAAAGGATAGTAGGGTATACTCCTCAAGCAGTAGAAACAATTTTAGAAAATTATCATAAAGTTTATCATAAGCTTCAACATTATAAAAAAGAAATTAATATGTCAGAAGAAGAAATAATCCAATTAGATTTGCAGATAAATCAACTAAATCAATCTATAGAAGAAGAAAAAATGAAGCTAATTCAGGCGAATTTAAATTTAGTTACTACTTTTGCCAAAAAATTTGCTGTTTTAACAAATGCAGATGTAAATGATTTAGTCCAAGAAGGTGCTACCGGTTTAGCAAAGGCGGTAGAGAAGTTTGAATGGAAAAAAGGATATAAATTTTCTACTTATGCTCACTGGTGGATAAGACAGGCAATAAGTAGATATATGGCTGACTATACAAAAACGATAAGATTACCTGTTCATATAAGAGAGCTTGTTTCAAAAATGATAAAAGTGCATAAGAAGCTTCAAAATAAACATCCTTTAGAAACTCCTATTTCCATTGAAGAGTATTCTCGGGTTCTTAAAGTTCCAACTAAAAAAATAATTGATACACTTACTGTTCTTGTAGAACCAGTTTCTTCACATGCTCCTAAAGGGCAAAATGAGGATGCTACAATTCAAGATTTCATTCCTTCTTCAGAAAATGAGATTCCTTTTAATTATCTTCTACAGAATTATAAGCGTGAGATATTAGAAAAGGCTATGGAGATGTATTTAGATGAAAGAGAAAAAGCTATATTAAAGTTAAGATATGGTTTTGATGGGAAGGAATATACATTAGAAGAAGTTGGAAAAATGTTTAATATAACAAGAGAGCGTGTAAGACAAATAGAGGCAAAAGCTATAAGAAGACTTCGTTCTCCAGAAGCTTTAGAGATGTTAAAGGAGATTTATCCAGTAAAAGATTAAGTTTTTTAAAAACAAGATTGAATATTTGAATATTTTTTTATATATTTTAAAAATTTAAATTTTTTTTATTATATTTTAATTTTAAAAATAAAGGAGAGCAAAGTCAATGAGAGTAAAAACAGGAGCATATACTAGAAGAAGAAAAAAAGATTATTTTAAAATGGCAAAAGGGTACTATTCAAAACTAGGAAGTGCATATAGACAAGTAAAACAGCAAGTTCTTCGTTCTTTGAAGTTTCAGTATATACATAGAAGGGATAAAAAAGGTGTATTTAGAAGATTATGGATTACAAGGATAAATGCAGCTGTTAGAGAGTTAGGTATGAAGTATAGTGAATTTATAAATCTTCTTAAAAAGGCAAATGTTATGTTGGATAGAAAAATTCTTGCATATTTTGCTGTAGAAGAACCAGAAACATTTAAATATATTGTTGAATTTTTAAAAAATTTTTCAGCTAAGAATTCAGTTCAAAAAGTCCCATCATCTTAGATTTTTTTAAAAGCTTCTCATGTAATATAGCAATCTGTGTATGAATTCACATTCTTATAAGTTTATTATATTATTTTTTGTAATATCAATCTTAATAGGGACAATCTTGTTATCTTTACCAGGTATAAGTAGAAAAGATATTTCTGCTGTAGATATACTTTTCACGGCTACTTCAGCTATTTGTGTTACTGGTTTATCTGTGTTAAATATATCAGAAAGTTTTAATTTTTTTGGACAGCTTATAATATTGTTTTTGATTCAAATAGGTGGATTGGGATATATGGTGTTGGGAAGTTTGGTAATAATTCTATTTGGAAGATTAACTGTTATACAAAAAAATGTAATTGGAGAATCACTAAATATAACTGAATTTGGTGGAATCTCTCAAATAACAAGACTAATGAAAAGAGTTATAATTTTGACATCCTTTTTTGAGTTAGTGGGTATAATAGTTTTATTTATAAAGTTTTATTTTGCTGACAAATTTTCTTTTTTAAAAAGTATATGGTATGCAACTTTTCATTCTGTGAGTGCTTTTTGTAATGCTGGTTTTAGTTTGTTTCCTAATAGTTTTGAGATGTATAGAGGTGATATAGTTATAAATACCATTATACCATTTTTAATAATATGTGGAGGATTAGGTTTTTTTGTGTGGATTGATATTTTTGAAAAGTTTCGTAAAAAAAGAGAAATATCTTTTCTTCATACAAAAATAGTTTTATTTACAACAGCTATGTTGTTGTTAGGGGGTTTTATATTAGTGTTTTTCTTAAATAATTCTATATTTTCAAAATCAAACATTCCTTTAATTGAAAGAATTTTTATAAGTTTCTTTCATTCTGTAACTACAAGGACTGCTGGTTTTAATACATTTCCTATCAGTCAATTTTCAACTCTGACTATAGTTGTTTTTATGATTTTAATGTTTATAGGAGCTTCTCCTGGGGGCACAGGTGGTGGTATAAAAACTACTACTTTTTTTGTAATAATAAAAAGCGTATATGACTATTTAAGGGGAGAAAGGTATGTAAGTTGTTTCAAAAGAGGTATAGAATTAGGTACTATTTTAAAAAGTTTTATAATTTTTTTTGTATGTTTATTTTGGGTTATTATAATTTCTTCTTTAATATATTTAATTAGTAATTTTTCATATAAAGAGGTAATTTTTGAAACTATCTCGGCATTTGGTACTGTGGGGCTATCTTTAGGGATAACTTCGTATCTTGATAATTGGAGTAAAATTTTATTAATAATAACTATGTTATTTGGTAGGGTTGGAAGTTTAACGTTTCTTTCTATGTTATTTACAAAAGAACCAAAGGAAATAAGATATTTAGAAGAACCCATTTCTGTAGGGTAGAAAACTATGGCAGCAAGTTATAAACCAAAAACATTTGTAGTAATAGGTTTAGGAGTATTTGGAAGTTATGTTGTTAAATATCTTTCAAAATATAATGTAGATATAATAGGTATAGATAAGGATGAAAAAAAGGTTGACGAAGTAAAAGAATACCTTAAAGTTCCAATTGTTGGTGATGCTACCGATATAAAACAATTAGAAGATGCTGGTATTTCGCCAAAAGATGTAGATGTAATTATAGTTGCAGTAGGTGAGAGTATTGAAGAGAACTTGTATATAACTTTGTTACTAAAAGAATTAGAAATTAAAAAAATAGTAGCAAGAGCACTTAACACTCAACATGCAAAAATTTTAGCAAAAATAGGAGTAGACAAAATTGTATTTCCTGAGGCAATGGCTGCTGAGAATTTAATAAATAGTTTATTATCTCCATCTATTCTAGAACATTTTAATCTTTCTGAAGAACATAGCATTGTGGAAGTGATAGCTCGTAAAGAATTTTTTAATAAAACAATTAGGGAATTGGGTTTAAGAACTAAGTATAATGTTACTGTTTTGGGGATAAGGAGAAGAACTACAATAATAAATGAAGAAGGAGAGGCAGATTTTAAAGATGAAATTTTATTTTTGCCTTCTCCTGAAGAAGAAATTTTACAAGGAGATATTTTAATAATTGGTGGAAAAAATTCAGATATAGAGAAATTTAAGAAAGAATGAAAGAAAAAAACAAAGAAGAGCTTTTTGAAACAGGAAAATTTTATTTAATAAATAACAGATATGATGAAGCCTTAAAAATTTTTGAGTCACTTCTTGAAGAAGACAAAAACGATGTTGAGGTTTTATATCATATAGGATTAGTAAAAGAAGCAAAGAATGAGTTAAAAGAAGCAAAAGATATTTTTCTTAAAGTGCTTGAATTACAACCAAAGCACAAACTTGCTAAGAAACACTTAGATAAACTGCTTGGAATAAGCGATGAGCAACATAAATGAGAAACATATTAGTGAACTCAGACAACAATGTTTGAAAGAAATAGAAGAAGCAACATCATTAGCTGAACTAAATACGATAAAGACGAAATATCTTGGAAGAAAAGGGTTAATAAGACAACTTTTTGAAGAACTCCCTAATTTAAGTCTGAAAGAAAGAAGAGAAATTGGTGAGCTACTCAATAGAACTGTAGAAGAGGTTGAAAATAAATTAAATCAAAAATTGGAAGAGTTCAAAAACGTTTTAATTCATAAAGAACACAATTTTTCTAAATTAGAACTTACATTATCTGGAAATAAATTTTATGTAGGGAAGATCCATCCTTTAAATAAGGTTTATTATGAAATTATACAGATATTTTTAAATTTAGGTTTTAGCATAGAAGAAGGTCCTGAAGTTGAAAAAGAGGAATACAATTTTACATTATTAAACATTCCCTATGACCATCCTGCAAGAGATATGCAGGATACTCTATATTTAGATCTTAAAGACTTCTCTGAAAAACTATTACTTAGAACTCATACTTCACCTGTTCAGATAAGAGTGATGTTATCTAAAAAACCTCCTATTAAGTCAATAATGCCAGGAAGAGTTTACAGACATGAAAATTTAGATCCGTCTCATCTTTTTAATTTTCATCAAGTAGAAGGTCTCATGGTAGATAGGGGAGTGAGACTTTCTGATCTTAAAGGAGTTTTAACTTATTTTGTGAAAAATATGTTTGGCAGTGATATTGAAAGTAGATTCAGACAATCATACTTTCCTTTTACAGAACCATCTCTTGAGATGGATATTCAGTGTTTAGTATGTAAAGGAAAAGGTTGTAGTGTGTGTAAAAATAGTGGATTTGTAGAAGTTTTAGGATGTGGAATGGTTCATCCTCAAGTTTTAGAAAATGTTGGAATAGATAGTGAGGCTTACACTGGATTTGCATTTGGTTTAGGGGTTGAAAGGATAGCGATGCTTAAGTATAGAATAGATGATATAAGGTTATTTTATGAGAATGATTATAGATTTATAACTCAGTTTTAATTATATGAAACTTTCAATTAATTGGATAAAAGAACTATTAGGAAAACAAAATTCTATTTCAGATGATGATATAATAGAAGCTATTGAACAACTTGGGTATGAAGTTGAATCAGTTAATAAGTTTAATAAAGATATCTTATCAAAAATAAAAGTAGTAAAAGTGTTAAAAGTAGAAAAACACCCAAAAGCTGACAAACTTTCTTTATGTGAAATTACAGATGGAACAAATTACTACAAAGTAGTATGTGGAGCACCGAATGTGTATTCAGATATGATAACCGCATATGCTCCGGTAGGAAGTTGTATCACTGGAGGAGTCATAATTCAGGAAAAAGAAATTCGTGGAGTAAATTCACAAGGAATGTTATGTTCTGCAGAAGAATTAGGGTTATATAAAGAGTCAATTGGAATTTTGGAACTAGATAATAGTTTTTCCATAGGAGACACTTTAGATAAATACTTAGATGATACAATAATAGAAATTTCAACACCTGCTAATAGGTATGATTGTTTAGGTCATATTGGAATTTCAAAAGAACTCAAAATAAAATTTGGTTTAGAAGTTATAGAGAATATAGATCCTTTGTCTTATCTTGAAAAAAAGAAGTTACCTTTCTTTAATGTAAAAATTTCTTCATATGATTTATGTAAGAGATATATAGCTATTAAAATGTCATCTATAAATAACAAAATAAAACTTCCTTTTTACATTACATTTCGGATAAATAGTTTAGGCTTAAGAAGCATAAATCCATTAGTGGATATTTCTAATTATATTATGCTTGAAGTTGGTCATTCCATTCACATATTTGATGCAAATAAGCTATATAGTGACAAAATAATAATAAGAAACGCAAATAATACAGAAAAAGTTTTAGCATTAGATGGTAAAGAGTATAACCTTTCTGATGACATAATAGTTATTTCTGATGAGCAGAAGCCAGTAGCTATAGCAGGTATAATAGGTGCAGAAAATAGTTGTGTAGATATAGAAACTTCTAATATTTTAATAGAATCAGCTGTATTTAATCGTAGTAAAATAAGACTTGCAAGAAAAAAACTTAATCTAAATACTGAAGCAAGTTATAGATTTGAGAGAGGTAGTAGTTTTTTATTATGTGAGATAGCTGCCGTTAAGGCATATCAGATGATAGAGAAATACTGTGGAGGAGAAATTGTGAAGTTTGCAGATGAAAAAGATTTTGAATACTATAACAGTCTTATTTCTTTTAATACTAATGGTATAAAGATAGATTTGAATTTTATAAATTCTCTTTTAGGTATAAAAATACCACCACAGAAGTTTATTGATATAATTCAAAATCTTGGGTGTAAGGTAAAATTTAATGGAGATAATATTTCAACAACTCATTCTTTTATAATAGTTCCTCCACTTACTCGTCAGGATATTAAGTTCCAAGCAGATATAGCTGAAGAAGTGATGAGATTTATTGGATACGATAAAATTCCTGAAACTTTACCTCACAATATTTTTGAGGTTAAAAAAAGTATTGATAACTTTAAAGAAGAGATAAAAAAAGTAATGATTTCGGTTGGATTAAATGAAGCAATAAATTATAGTTTGTGCTCTGCTAGAGAGAATGAAGTGATTTTTAACAATGAAAATTTGAAAGTAAAAGTTCTTAATCCTATTTCTGCTGAATATTCTGAATTAAGGTTATCTTTATTAAGTGGGCTTATAAAGAATTTAGTTTTAAATTACAACAATCAAATAGAAGAGATAGGATTATTTGAGATTGGTAAAGTTTTTTATAAAAAAAACAAAGAAATAATTGAAGAAGAAAAATTAGGAATAATTTTATATGGCAAAAAAGACCTCCTTCTTTGGAAAAAAATCTCTTTAGATTATGATTTTTATTATGCTGTTGGTATAATTGAAACATTGTTTGAAAGATTAGGTATTCCTTATCTTAAAGAAGTTTCAAATATAAAAAATACTGAGTATTTACTCCCTAAAGATAATTACTTTAATAATATTATTTATTTTTTAGATTATTATAAAAACCTAATTGGTCTTGTTGGAGAAATTAACAAAGATATGTTTAAGTTAAAATTACCAAAAAATATATTCTATTGTGAAGTTAACTTACCACGATGTAGAGAGTTGTTTAAGGAAGAAAAAATTTTCAGTCCCATTTTAAAATTCCCTCCTGTATTTAGAGATTTATGTGTTGTGATAAATAATGATATAACCTATCCTGAAATAATAAATGCAATTTATTCTTCCATAAAAAATAAAAACTTATTCTTAGATATTAATCTTATAGACATCTATAAAAGAGACGGTCTTTTATCTTTGACCCTATCCTTAAAGTTCCAAAGCCCAACTAAAACTTTAAAAGATGAAGAGGTTGAGGTAATAATAAATGATATATTGCAAGAATTAAATAAATATGGTATACAATTAAGACAAAAATAATATATGTTTTTAAAAACAACCAAAGCAGTTGGGTGGTTATTATCTTTTTTACTTTTAGTTAGTTTTTTAGGTTCTATTCCACAACCGATCACAGATCTTCAGGTTGTTTCGACAAATTTTAGACAAATAAAAATTAGATGGACAGTTCCTTTAGCTTCTGAAAGAATATGTTATTATCAAATAAGAGTTTCTACATATAGAGTTTTATCTACGGAGGAAGATTGGAATAACAACTCAACTGAGGCAGGTTATCCTTATATAGTTGAGATAAACACTTCACCACCTCAAGGAGAGATAATAAGTTATACATTTACTAATCTTGAAAATTTTAAAACATATTTTTTTGCAATAAAATCTTCTACATCTCCAAATAAAACTCCTCTTTCAGATATAGACAACAATCCAATTAGGCCTTACGGACAACCGATAAACAACACTCCTTACTGGACAGAGATCGCTCCAGTGTGGCCTATATATGGAGTGGTGGTAAGTTCATTTGATTTTATATCTTTTGATTTTAAAGATGCTTTTGATTTAGATATTAATTATGGTGATACACTAAAATATGAAATATATTATTCCACAAAACCATCTTCTCTTTTTGGTTCTACCCCACCATCACTTAGTGGTGCTTATATTGGAGTAATTTTTAATCTTACTACAAGTTATGCGCAGCTACCTACAAATAATTTTTTAGATGATACTACCTATTACTGGAGGATAAAAGTAATAGATTCAGAAGGAAGTTATAATTGGTCAATAGATAACCAAGAGATATGCAAGTTTGTAATAAATCATACACCACAACCACCATCTACATTCACACTTATTTCTCCAGCAAATAAATCCAAAGTTTTTTCACTTCCAAATGGTGTTTTTTTTGATTGGGAAGAAGCATATGATAGAGACCCGAATGACAAAGTAAGTTACTCTTTATATATTTCTTCTCAATCAGAAAATAAGGGATTTAACTTGGTTCTTTCAGAAATTTATTGGTCATCTTATACACTAAGTAGCATTTTTGGTGGAAGCTGGGTTGAAAATCAAAGATATTGGTGGTTTGTAAAAGCGAAAGATAGTTTTTCTTTGGAGTCGTTTTCTTTAACTTATTATTTTATAATTAACAACTATGAAGAAGCACCTAAGGAGAATTTTTTAATCTCGCCTGGAAACACTATATATTATTCCCTTAATGTCTATAATCAAAATCAGATTTTGTTTACTTTAAAACCTACATTTTATTGGACTCCCTCTTATGATTTAGACTTAGAAACCACAATTTATTATCAGATTTTTATTTCTTCATTTTCAGATCAACCTACAGAATTAAATTCTATATTTTACAGTGTTGTTCCAATATTTAGCACATACTATATTCTAACAGAAAATGTTTTACAGGACAGAACTACTTATTTTTGGCGAGTTAGAATATGGGATGAACCATATAGTGGGTATGCGGTTTATTCCTCAAGTGTCTTTTGGTTTTATACATATACGAAAAATACTCCACCTACTGCTGCTACTCTTAAGTTTCCAATGAGTAACTTTACAACTTCTTATTTTTATCCGAAGTTTGAATGGGATGTAGGAAAAGATGAAGGTTTTAATGCTTCTTTAAGTTCACAGACTTTGGTTTTGTGGGACAATTGGGGCTCCTCTCGTGTGGTTTCTCTTTCTAAATCAACGAGTTTTTATTTATTTAGTGAACCTCTAAAGAATAATACAACATACTTTTGGCAGATAATTACTTATGATAACGGCTATCCTCCACCGCAGCTCTCCTCTGCTTCTTTAGTTTATAGCTTTTATATAAAAAATTCGTCTCCTTTAGTATTTAATCTTTTATCTCCTAATAACGGTCAACTAATTCAGACTCAAAATATTCAGTTGTTTTGGCAACCCTCTGTGGAATTAGATAATGAACCTGTAAGATATAAAATAGTTTATTCTACAGATAACTTCTTAAGTTTTGCTTCTTCAGAAGGAGTAACTAATACAAACTTTATATTTTATAACTTACAGGATAACACTACATACTGGTGGTATGTATATGCTTATGATAGATGGGGTTTTAGTTGTGGAGCATCTTCTACATTTTATTTTGTTGTAGATAATATAGAATCAATACCATTTAATTTTGAACTGCTTTTTCCTCAAAATAATTCTTTAAGTTTTGTGACCTCTACTACCTTCTACTGGCAGCAAACATCAGATCCCGATCCTTTTGAGGATATAAAATACACACTTATGATCTCAACAGATCCTAACTTCTTTTATGTTTATTTTTCTACAACTACACACAATAATTATTTTTATCTTCAAGAAAATATTCTTTCTATCAACACTACATATTTTTGGACTGTTTTAGCGACTTCTTTAAGAAGTGGACAGAGATATGCTTCAAATGGTCCATTTAAATTTTTTATATACAATACAGCACCCACTAAACCCATCTTAGCATTTCCTGTATATGGCCAGGTTATAACTACATCAACTTTAAAGTTAAGCTGGAGTAGTAGTGTTGATTTACAAAACGATTATTTTTGGTATGAATTATATATAAGTAGCAACTTTAATTATTTCGATAAAATAATTCTTCCTAACACACAAAATGAGTTTCAAATAAATTTAAAAGATGATACTACCTATTGGTGGTATGTTGTAGCAGTAGATACATATAGTAACTTAAACCAATCAGAAGTTTTCATATTTTATAGTTGCTATGAAAACTTACCACCAACAAAACCTGTAATCCTTCAACCTCAAGATAAACAACAACTAAATCTGCCTTATATTATAAGTTGGAGTCCTTCTTTAGATTTAGATATCTTTGACACTGTAGAGTATAGAGTTGAGATTTCAACAATAAATAATTTTGGAACAAAGCTTTTAATTAGTTCTACAACAGCCACAAACTATTCATTAAAAGATTATACACTTTCTCATTCAACCTACTATGTTAGGGTTGTGGCATATGATAAATATAATTTAGAATCTTACTCAGATATAGTAAGCTTCATAATTTCTTCATATAAAATAGAGTTGTTTTCACCTTTAAATCAGCAGCTTATTGAAAAACTACCAATTGAATTTAGCTACTCTAAAGTAGAACCAATAGTTTTTTTAGATACAATCACTTATAGAATAGTTATTTCAAGTGATGTTTATTTTTCTAATTTTAAAGAGATAAAAACTTTTTCTACATTTTATCAAATAACTTCACCGCCTTTATATCCTTCCACATATTTTTGGTATGTAGAAGTACAGGATTCTTATTTTAGGACAACAAAGTCACCTACTTATAGTTTTATAATTCCTACCACACCTCCTAATGGGTTAGAAGAGATTTTTATTACAACCTCCTCATTAGGAGTAGAATTAAGATGGAATCCAATAAGTATTGAAAATCTTTGGGGCTATAGGATTTATAGGGGATATACTATAGAAAAACTAACACTTATAGATTTTACTACCGGCTTTAACTACATAGATGAGTATGGTTTAGAGGGAGACTTTTACTATACAGTTAAGACAATTAATCAGTTTGGAGTAGAAAGTGAAGACAACATCTATGTGAGATTCTATAATGGTCAACAGGTAGATTTTTACTTAAGTCAAGATGGAGTGGTTTCTGTTATAGTTCCAAAAATAGAAAATATAGAATCTCTATTTATAGAAAAAATTACAGCAGAAGAAAATGAGTTTTATCCATATGTCTATGAAATTGTTTCTAATAAAAACAAAACAGAAAACTTTATATATATACAGTTTATTAAACCCAGAGATATTGAGAATTATTGTATAGAATATTATGACGGCTATCTATGGCAAGAAATTCCCTTTTTTGAATTCCAAGGAAAAATAACCATAAAAACTCAATACTTTGGTAAGTATCGTTTAGTTTCTTTATCCTCTAAAAAAGAATCTGCTTTTGCGATATTGGGTTGTTCTCCTAACAAAAAGATAATAACTCCAAATAATGATGGGCAGAATGATTATATAGAGTTTCATTTTGAAGTTGGCAGTTATATTGTAGGCTATTTATATGACTTAAACTTAAAAAAAGTTACAAAACTTAAAAATAAGGATAAAAATATTTTATACTTTGATGGAAAAGACGAAAAAGGTAATTTTGTTTTACCAGGAGTTTATATCTATCATATTACCACACAACCAGACAATAAAAATTTTACAGGCACTATTGTAATAAAGTACTGATGAGCATTAAAAAATTAATAATTCTTTTAATTTTGTGTTTTAATATACTTTATGGTTTTTATGAATTTTCTTTAGTAGGATATCCAAGCCATAAAAGTGGTTTATTTCTAAATCCTGCAGTAGCTGGATTATTAAATAAGTTTAATTTAGAAGTTGGCTATGGAATGTTATATAGAAGTATTTTGGAGAACAATCTATATACCACCCAGTTAGCAACCTGTTTTAACTTTAAAAACATATTTTTTGGATTAGGGCATAATTCTGTTATCCTACAAGATATTTACTCTGAAGAATTTTTTCTTTTTAATTTTGGTATAGGATTGTTTAACAAAAAAATTATTTTTGGAAGTAACATAAGATACTATCTTTTTAGGTATATTTATGATGAATACTATCAGAATGACCCTTTAAGAGAAGAAGAGATTACTACATATAATTTTGACTTTGGTATAGTTTATAGATTTCTTTCTAATTTTGTTTTATCCTGTAGTGGTGTCAACTTATATGATTTAAGATTTGTAGAATCATTGGATACTAAACTCTCTAAAAAGTATATATTTAGTTTAGGTTATAGATATAATGAAGGTTTTTTAAATTTTGAGACGCATCTTAATAATATCAATAACCAAACAGAACTTCATTTGGATTATAAATTAGGAATTTCTCAGACTATATTTAACTCAAAGACAATCAGTTGTGATATTTTGTTTATTTGTAAAATGTCTAAAGATTTTGCGGGATTTTCGTTTTCTTTATATAATAAGTTAATAAATAAGTTAGGGCTAAGATATATTTGGTATTATCCTGTTTCAGATATTGCAGGATTTAGTGGTAATCATTATTTCATATTAGATTTTGAATTTGGAGAAAAATCAAAAGTTGAAAAAATTGAAATATCTGAAGTTAGAGAAAAACCAAAAAAAGAAGATAAAAAAAGTAAAGAAAAGATAGTTACTTCAGAAAAATTAGATGAAAAAATAATAAGAGAGATATCTTTTGAAGAAAAAACAGAAGATATAAAAGTTTCTACAGTTTCGTTAGAAACCAAAGAAATTAAAACTCAGCCGTTAGTAGAAAAGCCCACAAGTTTCTTAATTCCTTCAGTGAAAGAAGAAAAAGCAAAACAGCAAGAAGGTGAGCAAGAAGGTGCTTCTTTAGATATCTCTACATCAGCGGTTATAAGACAAAAAATAGAGCCACAAAAAATAGTTGAGAAACCATTAACACCACATACATACAAATTTCCTTTAGCACACAAAGTTAAAGAGGGAGAAACTTTAATTAGTATTTCAAAGAAGTATTATAATACTGAAAAATACTGGAAAAAGATTTATGAAGCAAATAGAGATAAAATCATAAAAGGAATTCCAATAGTAGGAGAGATACTTATAATCCCAGAACCATAACCCTCATTCTCCCAATGCGGGTTTTGGGTAAAACTGAATACTTACTTTTAAATACTAATATCTAAGTCAAATATTGCTAAATTGAAAAAATTATAGTAAATAATAATTAAAAAATAAATTTTTAAGGACAAGAAGGAGGTGATTTTATGGTAGATGATGAAGAAAGATTTTACAGTTGGGAGGAAATAGAGAGAGAACTTTCAGAGTTAGAACTTCAGTATGGTGATAGTGACGAGATAGTTAAAAATTTAGTGACTCCGTCAGTATCAGCATACTGGAGAAAAAAGCT
>JANXCA010000034.1 GCA_025060535.1 Endomicrobiia bacterium
TGAATTTCTTGTTTTGGTTCTTCTTTTTTCGTTGTAGTTTGTGGAGGTTGTTCTTTTAAAGAATCTAACAAAACCCATCCAGAGATTCCAGCGGGTGTTTTAACTTTAGCCCATTTATCTTGAATTGTAATTAGACCTACCTCTGTATTTCTTTTTAGAGTCCCTAAAATTTCAGCTTTATCTAAAGGTTCTTTTCTTACATATACTATTTTAGGTTTTATATACATGTTTTTTATAATTACTTCCTGAGGTGTTCTTTTAATAAAAGTGTTAAGTTTGTTTTTTAAGTCTGGATTATGTATAAAAGCTGCTATTGTGTAGGTTATTGCTATTACAATCAGATAGGATAGAATTTTTTTCATTATATTTATTGCCCCCTTTTTAGTTATATTTATTATTTAATACAATATTAATAAAAAGTTTTTCAATACTCCTTGATATAATTTTAAAAATTATGTAAATATTTACTGAAAACGATTACAAATGAAAAACAGAAAAATTACAATAAAAGACATAGCACAGTTAGCAAAGGTTTCAATAGCTACTGTATCAAGAGTAATAAATAATTATCCTTTTGTAGATGAAAAGACACGAAAAAAAGTTTTAAAACTTATAGAAGAATACAAATATATTCCAAATTTAGCAGCAAAAGCACTTCCATCAAAATCCACTAAATTACCGTATAAAAAATGTATTACTATAGTAATAGCAGATAGAGCAAAATATGGATTTGCAAATCTTTTTTTCTCAAAAGTTTTTTATGGAATAATGGATGAATCTGTTGAGCATAAATATAATTTATTTACAAAGATTATAAAAACATCTAAATATGATATATTCGAGGAGATGAATATAATTGTTAACCACTCTGATGGTATTATTGCTATGGGTTATGGAGTTGAGGATTTTGTGTATGAAATTATTAAGATAAATAACTCTTTTCCTATAGTCTTAATAGAAAGTTACAGCAAAGATCCATTTCTTAAAATTAACTCAGTTTTAGTAAACAATTTTGAAGCAGCTTATTCAGCTACTAACTATCTAATAAGATGTGGACATAAAAAAATAGCGATTGTTAAAGGTCCTGATGAGTATATATCTGCTTATGATAGATTTAGAGGATTTTTAGAGGCTTTAAAAGAAGCTCATCTACACATTCCTGAAGAATATATTGAAATGGGAAATTTAGAGTATGATGGTGGTTATGAAGCAGCTTTAAGGATGATAAAAAAAATAAATAAAAAAAATTTTCCAACAGCAATTTTTTGTGTGAATGATTTTACAGCTATTGGTGTAAAAGATGCTTTTGAAAAAAATGGTTTTTTAATTCCTGAAGATATAAGTATAGTAGGCTTTGATAATGTAGAACTTGCACAGCAAGTAGTTCCAGCTTTGACTACTGTTGATGTTCCAAAAGAAGAGCTTGGTAGGTTAGCAGTAAGAAGACTAAATGATTTAATATATGGTAAAGATTCTTCAAAAATTTGTTTAACAGTATTTGCACGACTTATAGAAAGAGAATCAGTTAAAGTTTTAAAAAAGTAAAAAGGGGATTAAATATGAAAAATAAAAAAAACATTTTAATTTTTATTTTTCTATTTGGAGTTTCTTATTCACAACAAAGGTTGATAGTAAGCCAAATAGGATATAGTTTATATGAAGAAAAATTTGCTTATTTTTGCTCTGATAAAGAGATAAAAGATTTAGATTTTTTAATAATAGATAAAAACACAAACAAAGAAATTATAAAAGGTTCTATGAGTTTTTTTGGTAGTTACTATAACAATTATTTTTATATTATAGAGTTTACTTCTTTAAAGGAAGGAGAATATTTTTTAAAAACAAACAATCTTCAAGCAGAGTTTTCTGTTAGTAAGGGAATATATAGATCACTTTATTTAGATACAATCAAAAATTATTTTTATATTCAAAGATGCGCACAAGAAATTCCAGGGTGGCATAAAGCTTGTCATTTAGATGATGGGGTTGTTCCTCCTGTAGATAAAGAGTTAGTAGGTTCGTTAATTTTAAATCAACCTCCTAATTATCCTCCCTTTACTCATATAGATGTTTCTGGGGGATGGCATGACGCTGGAGACTACAACAAATATATGGGCAACTTAGCTTTTGTTGTAGGAGTTTTAGGTATAGCTTTTGAAGAATTTAATTTAAAGGAAGACACTGATAATGATAAAATTCCAGAATTAATAGAAGAATTAGAATATGCAGTAAGATGGATGCTTAAGATGCAAGATAAAGATGGAGGGGTTTTTGAAAGAGTCTTTTCTGGATATGAATATAAAGGTCCACCTGAAAAAGAAACGGATAACAAACCAAAAACTTCTGATGATAGATATTTAGACATAGATAAGTACACAGACATTACTGCTAAATTCGTTGCAGCATGCGCTATTTCTTATAGGGTGTTTAGAAACTATAAAGAAAAATTTGCTCAAGAGATTTTACAAGCAGCTTTGAAAGGATGGAATTGGATTAAAAAGAACCCAAATAAGTATGACACTATTCCTTGGAGTTATGGTAGATATCCGGGTGATAAATCTGCCGTTGTATGGGCTGCTGTTGAGATGTATCAAACTACAAAAAATTTTGAATTTTTAGACTTTGCTGAAAGAAGAGTCTTAGAAATAAAAGCAGTAGAAGGAAGTTTAAATCACACAAGTTGGCTTTTTCAATCAGTAGTTGGTTTAAGTAAGATATATTTATTTACGAACCATGATGGTATAAAAAAAGTAGTTTTAAGAGAATTAAACAGATATCTTAAAAAATATATAGAAGTCGCTGTAGAAAATCCATTTTATTTAAGGACAGGTTTCATAGATGCATGGGAATGGGGAACCAATGCAATTGTTTTAGGTAGTGGTTTTGATCTTTACTGGATAAGTAAAGTTTTTAATGATAGAAGCATATTAAACTTAGCACTCAAAGCAAGACAGTGGGTTTTAGGACTAAATTATATAGGAAAATCTTTTGTGGTAGGTGTGGGTAATTCAATAGAGAATCCATATAGCTTACTTGCTCAGTCAATTTCTAAGGGGAAAAGAATCATAGGTGCTGTTGTTCCTGGATTATATATTTTACAAGGTGTTCCTTTTTATACAGAGCAACAAGGTAGCTTTAAATGCAATGAAGCTACAATTGATGCTGCTGCCTTATATGTTTTTAATGTTGGTATCCCAGAACCTGAAATTTGCTTTAATTTGATTTCTCCTCTGAGAAACTCAACTATTAAAGGAAAACAAAAATTAGAAACAGAAGTTTTAACTAATTATGAAATAGATAAAGTGGAATATAAAATAGATGATGAAGAATTTAAACCTTTAGTGTTTAAAAATAATAGATACTTTACTGAAATAGATACATCACATTTTTCAGACGGTGAGCACATAATATATATTAGAGCTTTAAAAAACAACAAGATTTTAGGAGGAACTCTGTTTAAAGTAAATATAGATAATGTTAAAGAACATCTTAAAATTTTAATCCTAAAGCCACAACCTTATGTTTCATATATTGGTGGCTGTGAAATTATATGTAAATTAAACACGCAAGAAGTAAGTTCTTATGAGTTATATTACAGTTTAGATAATGCTAAAACTTGGAATAAATTGTTACTAAAAGATAAAAAATTTTATGGTGAAATTATCCCTAATAAAACTGGTGAAATAGATTTAATAGTCAAAGCAGTAAATTTGAAAACTTCAGAAGAGTTAAAAACAGAAAATATAAAAATTTTTATTTCAAAAAGTGGAAGAATACACACAGAAGAGAATTTTAGAATTGTAAATGATAAATCACAAACTCCTATTGGTCCGGAAAAAAGAAGATATGATGATTCAGGATGTGTGGTTTTACCAGATGAAGAAGATGAAATAGCTATTGATTTTTTTGTGTGTGAAGAAGGAAATTATATCTTAAGACACAGAGAACGTTCAGGAGATGTTTATTGGAAGTCACCCACTTCAAGATGGGAACAGGATACATATGAATATAACTTAGATGGTAAAAAAATAAGTTTAAAAAGAATGGATACTACACTTACACAGGAGGCAGATTTATATGGTGAATACTGGGGCACAAGAGAAACAGACAAAATCTATCTTAAAAAAGGTAAACATACTTTTACTATAAAAACAAAACAAGTTTGGGCATATTCTGACTATTTAGATATCTTGCATGAGCTTGATGTAGGAAAAGAGTTTGTTAAACAGAAGGTGAAAATTTTGGATAACTTTGAGAAAGTAAAACTTGATTGGGGAAATTATAAGGGATCTTCATCTGAGTTAAATATGCAAATAACTAATTCAAATCAACGATATGGAGAGAATTCTCTTAAAGTAGAATTTCTAAATAATGATTATGTAGGGGTAGTATATAATAATAAGTTTGATTGGTCTGGATATAAAGGTATAGGGATGTGGATTTATTCTACCGATAGAACAAAAATACATTTTATAATAGAAGAAAAAAAAGAAAAAACTTTTTGGGGAGTAGATTATGAAGTAATAGATACTAATAAATGGGTATATGTAGAGATACCTTTTAAGGATTTCAGTGTAGATGTTGGGTATCAACCAGGGAATAAAGATGATAAAGTTTTGAATTTGGAAGATGTTATGACTTTTCATATCTCGCCAAGAACACCTACTAATAAAAAATTTACCATGTTTGTAGATGATTTAAAATTAATAAATTAAATTAGAAAGGGCACTAAAATGAGTTTGTTATATGAAACAGTAATAAGTAAATTAGGTGGTGGTATAAATTTTAATTTTAAACCAAAAGAAAACATAGTGTATATTTCTCCTGTAGGAATTTTGTGTGGAGAACCTTTTGAGTTTATTTTGGGTATAGAGGTAGAAAATGAAAAATTAATTTTACCATTTGGAAGGAAATATAGTTTTTTTAGTTATGTTGAGCAAGAAATAACACTTAACAGTTTAACCTTTCGTGCTAAAAATTATAAGTTAGGTATTATGTTGGAGACCAAATTTTTTGTTTCTTTTTATCCTAAAGATATAATGACCTCTATAGCACCATTTTTCTATTTAGACTTAAAAGTTTCTAAACTTCATACTAAAGATGACAAAAAAAAGTCTATCCGTGGAAAAGTAATTTTTGAAATAAAACCTAAGAATTCTAAAATAATTCTTAAGGAGCATCGTAGTAAATTATTCCTTAAAGGAGAATATACTGCAAAATTTAAAGTGAATTTTCAAACTGGTCTTATGGATTATTTAGAAGATCCGACAAAAGTATTTTTTTCAGAAATTATTGTAACATCTTTGGATTCTAAAGAAGGTTTTAAAAATCTTTATTTTGAAGTTAGTGATTATAAGTATTTTGAAAAGAAATTTATAATTGCAATGTTTTGTAAAGATGTGATAGTTGTAAAACAAAAAACACAAAATTTTTATTTTTTATATAATAAATTTTTTAATAATATAGAAGAAGTTATAAACTTTGCTATAAAAAATGAGAAGACAATAAGGAAAAAAATAGAAATTTTTGATTCTATATTAGAAAATTCTTCTCTAAGTAAGACTGCCCAAAATTTTATTTCTTATACTTTTCATTCATATATCATAAATACGAGATGGTTGTATAATAAAACTACAAATGAAGAATTATTTACAGTGATAGAGGGAAACTGCGGATACCACTCTACTGTGGATGTGGAGTACAATATTGCACCATTTTATCTTCTTTTCTGGCCAGAACTTTTAGAAAAAGAACTTAAACTTTGGAGTGAATTTATAAAAAATGATTGGGTACCACATGATATAGGTGCTTTGTTTGAGATTGATAGTCAAGTTTATCCTCATAATATGGAGATTGAAGAAAATTGTAATTATATTTTATTAAATTTTGCATATTGGCGATGGACTAATAAATTTCATCTAATTCAACAAAACTATGACGTGTTGAAAAAATTGATGGAATTTATTATTAAATGCGATAAAAACAACAACGGTTTTCCTGATGAAGCAACAGCTAACACTGTAGATGATGCTTCTGCTGCAGTTCAATTTTCAAAGGAACAAGTATATTTAGCTTTAAAGACACTCTCAGCAGCAAAAGCTTTGGAGATTATTGCTGAAGAAAAAAAAGATATTAATTTTTTAATAAAATGTAGAAAATTAATTAAAAAAATTAAGAAGACTTTAGATAAAAAAGCATGGTTTAAAGATCATTATATTGTATGTTTAGATAAAAAAGCAGACGGATTAAAAGATGTTTGGACTAACAGAATAATAAAAGGAAAATTAAAAGGAAGAGAAGCATATTCAATTTATACTTCTAATGGACTTTTTTATCTTATTATTTCAGATATATACCCAGATGTTAATTTTAGAAGGATAAAGTTAGATATTTTATCTAGTAAGGAAAAAAATATGTTAGAATACGGCTGTTCTCATACAAGTGAAGACAAATCTAACATTTGGATTTCGCAGAACTTATGGCATGATTTTTTGGGTATGTATTTAGGTTTTGATTTTTCTAATAATATTGAAAGATATTGGCAGTTTGAATTGTTTGAAAATACTCAAGGTAGAGGAGGTTGTTTTGTTGATACTTACGGTTGGAATTATCTTCATTATTATCCAAGAGGGGTATGTTCTTTTTGGATACTATATGCTTTAGCTGGAGTTAGAGTTGATTCGGTGAGAAAACTTATAAAATTTTCTCCTATAAAAATTCCTTTGAAGATTCCTTTAGTCAGTTTTGCAGATTGGGAGACAGGTAAGGTACCATTTTTAGAATTTTTTATAAAGAATAAAAAAATAGTTGTTAAGATTTTAAACAAACATCTGTTAAAAGATTACAAGATAATTTTTTAAGATGGTCAAATAAATTTTTAATGGAGGCTTTTTATGAAAGTTTTTTTTATATGTTTATCTTTTTTATGTTTGTTTCTTAATAGTTGTTCAAAAAAAATTACTTCTTCAAAAGTTACTCTTAATATTTGGATCATGCCAAATAGTTCTGAACCACAAATTACATTTGAGAAAATTCTTGAAGATTTTAAAAAAGAAAACCCTGATGTAGAATTAGTTGTTACAGTTATTGATTGGGGAGCTGCTTGGTCTAAAATTACTACAGCTGCCACAAGTGGCACGGGTCCTGATATATGTCAGTTAGGTACTACTTGGGTAGGTGCAATAACTTCTATGGGAGCATTAGTTGATTTGACCGATTGGGTTAAAAATGACTTAGGGATAGAAAAATTTGTTCCTAATGTGTTAGCTACTTCTGGCATAGCAGGGAGATTTACTTCAGTACCTTGGATAATAGATGCAAGAGCTTTGTTTTATAGAAAAGATATTTTTGATAAGTTAGGTATAAATCCTCAAGAGATGGATAATTGGGAAGGATTTGAAAAAGTTCTTAAGAAGATATATGATGCGTATGTTGTTTCAGATCAACAGGGGAATTTGTATTTTGGTAAAGAAGCTAAGGAACTTGAAAATAAACAGGGATATTTTAGAGTGTATCCAATAGGTGTGCCAGGTAAAAATGATTGGAATGTGATATACAACTTTGACCCATGGGTCTGGTCTGCTGGAGGTGATTGGCTCACTGCTGACAATAAGCCTTTTAAAAGTGTTAAAGAGATCTTGGACGGTATTAAATTTTATACAAATATTGCTAAAAAATATACAACTAAATCATGTTTGGAACTAAACAGTAGTCAAGTTGAGACATGGTTTGCAAATGGTAAATTTGCTATAATACCTTCAGGTGCTTGGACTGTTAGAAACTTAACTTTACCTCCAGAGAAAGGTGGATTTAGTAATTTACCTGTGTCATCCAAGTTCGCTGTAGCACATTATCCAAAAGGTCCAGCTGGAAGATATACATTTTTAGGAGGAAGTAATCTTAGTATATTTAAATCCTGTAAAAATCCAGAAGTTGCTTGGAAACTAATTAAGTACTTAGTTTCTAAAAAGCAACAAATAGAATATGCTAAAAATTCAGGCTTTTTACCAGCTACTTTGGACTCTTATAATGATCCATATTTTGATAAAAATCCTCACTTAAAAATTTTCAAAGAAACAGTAAAATATGGTAGGGTTCATCCATGTATACCACTTTGGGGACCTGCAGAAGTAATACTCATAAGAAGATTAGGCACTATATGGGACTATGTCTCTGGAGTTTATGGAGAGGTGGATATTCATAAAAAAATAGAACAAGAAGTTTTAAATATCCAAAAAGATTTAATTATGCTTTTTGAACAAAATAAATCTCATATGTAAAGAAGAGGTTAATTTTTCATATGTCAGAATATTATATAGGCATAGACAGTGGAACACAGAGTACAAAAGCAGTAGTTTTAGACATAAAAGAAAAAAAAATCATACAACATTCATCTTGTCCACATAGTATAATAGAAGATATATATGGAAAAAAAGAACAGAATCCTCAAGAGTGGATAGATGCTGTAGAAAAAGTATTATACGATGTTTTATCAAAAATAGATAGATCAAAAGTAAAAGGTATTGGAGTATCTGCACAACAACACGGATTTGTCGCTTTGGATAAAGATGCTAAACCAATCAGACCTGCTAAATTATGGAATGACACTACTACTGCTAAAGAGTGTGAATACTTGATTAAAAAATTAGGAGGTTTAAAAAAAGTTGTCTTACTTACTGGTAATGGAATACCTACAGGATTTACTGTTTCTAAAATTTTATGGCTTAAAAGAAATGAACCTCACAATTATAAAAAACTTCATACTATAGTTTTACCTCATAATTATATAAATTATTATTTGACCGGCGAGTTTAAGATGGAATATGGAGATGCTTCAGGTACTGGAATGTTTGATATTAAAAAAAGAATCTGGGTTAGAAAAATTTTAGATTTAATAGATCCAAATCTTATAGAGAAACTTCCTCCTCTTCAAAAGTCCCATGAAATATGTGGATATATAAGAAAAGAAATCGCTGAAAAGTTTGGATTAGGAAAAGATGTAATTGTTTCAAGTGGTGGTGGAGATAATATGATGTCTGCTATTGGAACTGGAAATGTGAGAGATGGAGTTGTAACATTAAGTTTAGGTACTTCAGGAACAATTTTTGCATATTCTTCAAAACCAATATATGATAAAGAAGCAGAGATAGCAGCTTTTTGTGATTCAACAGGAGGTTGGTTACCTTTAGTGTGTACTATGAATGTGACTGTTGCTACTGAATTAATTAGAAAAACATTTGATTTAACTATAGATGATATGAACCTGATGATAGAAAAAGCAAAAGTAGGTTGTGATGGTTTAATACTTCTTCCTTACTTAACTGGAGAAAGAACCCCCAATTTACCGCATGCTACAGGAGTTTTTTTTGGAGTAAATAATATAACTTTTAATAAAGCTAACCTTTGTAGAGCTGCTATGGAAGGAGTTACTTTGGGTCTGAAATATGGTTTTGAAAAATTGAAGAAATTAGGTATAAGACCTAAACAAATTAGACTAACTGGAGGAGGAGCTAAAAGTAGAATCTGGAGACAGATTGTAAGTGATGTTTTAAATTGTGAAGTTGTGTGTATGGAGGTTGAAGAGTCTGCGGCTTTTGGAGCAGCACTGCAGGCTTATTGGGCATATTTAAATTTAAACAAATCTACCTCAATTACAGAAATTGTAGATGAATTTTGTAAAATAAAACAAGATACAACTTGTTATCCAAATAAAATAAATGTAGAAAAATATAATCACCTATATAAAATTCAGTTAGAAATTAGTAAAAATTTAAAGGAAGTCTTTATTAAGCATAAAAAAATTTTAAAAAAGTTAGAAAGGTAGGCAAATTTTTATGAGTGCTCAAGAAGTTGTAAATAAAACTATAAATTGTATAAGAATTTTAGCTTTAGACTGTATAGAAGAAGCTAAATCTGGGCATCCTGGATTACCTTTAGGAGCAGCTGAGGTTTTGTATGTGTTGTGGCATAATCATTTGAAGTTTAATCCTAAAGATCCAAAGTGGATAGATAGAGATAGATTTATACTTTCTGCTGGTCATGGTTCAGCTGGACTTTATGCTTTGCTTTGCCTGTATGGTTTTTTGTCTGTAGAAGATCTAAAGAATTTTCGTAAGTTATATAGTAAAACTCCAGGACATCCTGAGTACAATATAGAAGTTGGTATAGAAACAACAACTGGTCCATTAGGTCAGGGATTAGCAACATCTGTAGGAATTGCTTTGGGAGCCAAAATTTTAAAAGAAAAGCTTAGAAAAATTTCACAAGAGTTAGAAGATTTGATTTCTCACAAAGTTTATGTGTTAGCAAGTGATGGAGACTTAATGGAAGGGGTTACTTATGAAGCTTGTAGTTTAGCTGGGCATTTAGGATTAGATAATTTGATAGTCATATACGATTCAAATGATGTTACTATAGATGGTCCTACCAGTTTAACTTTTACAGAAGATGTTGAAGGGAGGTTTAAATCATTTGGTTGGGAGATACTGAAAGTAGATGGACATAATCTTAAGCAGATTGATAATGCTTTGACAATATCAAAAAGTTCGAAAAAACCTGTACTAATTATAGCAAAGACTAAGATAGCAAGATGTAGTCCAAATTTTGAAGGTTCAAATAAAGCGCATGGAGCACCTTTGGGAGAGACTGAAGTGATGTGTATTAAAGATAAGTTAGGTTGGAGTAAAGAAAAATTTTACATTCCAGAAGATGTAAAAATTCACACACTTTCAAGGGTTAAGGAGTTAGAGATTATTTATAATAATTGGTTAGAGAAATTTAATAAATTACTTAAGAAATATAAGGAGTTTGAAGAATTATACAATAATTTTATAAAAGAGATAGACTTTGAAATAAGTGATTTAATAGAAAACGTTAAATTTGAAAAAGAAAGAATTTCAACAAGAGCAGCTTTAGGAAAATTTATTCAATTAGTTGCTAAAAAGGTTGATAAACTAATAGGAGGTTCTGCAGATTTAGCACATTCCACGAATGTTGAGTTGAAAGAATATAATTATATTCAAAAAAATAACTATGATGGAAGGAATATCTACTTTGGTGTAAGAGAGCATTCAATGGCTGCTATCTCTAATGGTTTAGCTTTGTTTGGATTTAAACCATTTTGTTCAACATTTTTAGTATTTGCTGATTACATGAAACCAGCAATAAGATTAGCAGCGATGATGCAGCTTGGAGTAATATTTATTTTTAGTCATGATAGTATATTTTTGGGAGAAGATGGTCCTACGCATCAACCTATAGAGCATATTTGGTGTTTAAGAAGTATTCCCAACTTGTATGTTTTTCGTCCAGCAGATCCTTATGAGCTTATATATTCTTTATATTTTGCTATTAAAAACCCAAAGCCGACAGCACTTTTGTTAACAAGACAAGAAGTTTTAATAATTAATAGAAATAAATATAATTCAGCTGAAGGTACTCTTAAGGGTGGATATATAATTTCAAATGAACCAGATAATAAAAGATGTGATCTTATAATAATTGCTACTGGTTCTGAGGTAGAATTAGCCTTAGAAGTGCAAGATCTATTATATAAGAATGATAACTATTCTGTAAGGGTAGTAAGTATACCATGTTTAGAACTTTTTGAAGAGCAACCTCAAGATTATAAAATTAAAATATTACCTCCAGATGTAAACAAAGTAGTAGCTATAGAAGCAGCTACAGATATAGGTTGGTATAAATATGTAGGTAAAAATGGGTTGGTAATATCAATAAATAATTTTGGAGCATCTGCTCCTTTTTATGTATTGAAGGAAAAATTTGGGTTTACTTCTAATGAAGTTTATAAAAAAATAAAAATGCATTTTAAAATTTAAATTTTATCTAAAAGTAGGAGGTATGTTATTAAATTTATGAAAGATAAATATAAGCTGCCAGATCTTTCATATCAGAAAAAATTTCCTAAAGACAAGCAGTCTCTTCTTAAACATTTAAAAGAGTTTAAACTTGATCTTAAATTTTCTGTTGGAATTTGGTATTTTACACCACCAGGAGGTAGGTTTCATGAAAGATATGTCCCAGAAAAATCAATCAAAGAACGTCTTAAAATGGCAGAAGAGTTTGTTGAATATGGTGTTACAGGTATAGAAGCGCATTATCCTTCAGAGGTAAATGAAGATAATTTGGATCTTTATTTAGATTTATATAAAAAAACTGGTATAAAGTTAGTTGGAATTCCTTTTTCACACTTTTTTGAAAAAGATTTTGAATTTGGTGCATTATCTAATCCATACAAGAAAGTTAGAGATAAAGCAATAGAGATAGCAATTAATGGTTTAAAACTTGTAAAGCAAGTTGGTGCAAATTGTGCTATTTCTTGGCCTGGAATAGATGGGTATACATACCCCTTAGGTACTATATTTCCATGGATGTGGAATTTTTTTGAAGAATCATTAGCAGTTGCAATGGATGAAGTTCCTGGAGTAAGAGTAGCTATAGAACCAAAGCCATATGAGCCAGCACCTAACAATATCTACAAAACCACAGCGGAAGGAATTTTAGCTGCTCAACGTATTGAGAAGAGATTAAAAAACCCAATAAACAAACAACTTCTAAAACAAGGTCAAGTACTTGTTGGTTTGAATCCAGAAATGGGACATATTCGTATGGGATATGAAGAAGCGGCAGCTTCCTATGCTATGGTGTGTTATGAGGGAAGACTAGCCCATGTTCACTTTAATAGTCAACCTCTTGGCAACTATGACCAAGATCTTAATGTTGGGGTAGTTGAATGGCAACAAGCGGAAGCGGCACTTTATGTATTAAAAATGTTTGGATATAGAGAATATATAGGAATAGATATAAATCCAGAAAGAATGCCTGTAAAGAAAGCAATTGAGATAAATACTAAAGTTATAAAAATTATGAATGAAAGAATAGAACAACTACCACACGAAAAAATAATTGATTGTTATTTAGACCCTGCAAATCATAGAGGAGAATTAGAATTAATTTTAGCAGATATGATGAAAAAATAGTAATTTGAGATACAAAATTATGAAAATAGAAATAATAGATTATAAGTATAAAAATTATGAGTGTATAAAATTTTCTAACGGTGTAGTAGATTTACTTATACCCAAAAAATTTGGACCAAGAATCTTATACTTTGGGTTTAAAAATCAAAAAAACATTTTTGAAGAAGTAGAAGATGTAGAATTTAAGAATAAATATGGTGTTTGGAAAATATATGGAGGGCATAGATTGTGGATAGCTCCAGAAAGTATAGAAACTTATTACCCTGATAATGATGAAGTAGAAATAAAAAGCGAAGCTGAAGGATTAGTTGTTTCTAACTGTTATAAAGAAATCGGTATTAAAAAGGAAATTACTTTAAAATTTAAAGATAAAAATAAAGTGGAGTTAATTCATAGAATTTATAATATTTCTAAAAATACAAAAGAATTTTCTCTTTGGACTCTTTCTGTAATGTGTAAGAATGGTGTTGCTGTTCTTCCTCAGAATATAAAAAAGTCAGATAAATTTGGATTTTTGCCAACAAAAAATTTAGTATTTTGGAGTTATACAGATTTTAAAGACAAAAGGTTGAAAATAACAAAAGATTACATTTATATTAAACAAGATCCTAAAATTAAAAGACCACTAAAGATAGGTCAGTACTTAGTTTCAGGGTGGATTGGATATAAAATAGATAAATACTTTTTTATTAAAAAATTGAAAAGTGAAATTGAGCCTTATCCCTATGTATATTATCCAGATTTCACTTCTAATGTAGAGATTTATACTTCTGATAAATTTTTAGAATTAGAGTTTGTATCCAAGTTATATAAAATTAAAAAAGGTGAATTTGGTGAACTTAAGGAGGAATGGGAACTAAATAGATGTTGAGTTGATATAAATATGAAAAAGATAAAATGGGGGATATTAGGTACAGGTAGTATTGCTAAAAAATTTGCTTTTGACTTGAAATTTAGTAAATTAGGTTATCTATATGCTGTAGCAAGCAGAAATATTGAAAGAGCAAAAAATTTTGCAGAAGAATTTGGTTGTAAAAAGTTTTATTCAAGTTATGAGGATTTGATAGAAGATAAAGAAGTAGATGTAGTATATATATCTTTGCCTCATATTTATCATGCAGAATGGAGCATAAAGGCTGCTAAGAAAGGTAAACATGTTCTATGTGAAAAGCCACTTGCTGTGAATTATAAAGAAGCAGAAAGAGTTATTTCAGAGGTTTCTAAATGTAATGTTTTTTTAATGGAAGCTTTTATGTATAGATGTCATCCTCAAATAATGAAACTGATAGAGCTTCTTAAAAGTAAAGAAATAGGAGAGGTATCACTTATTAAAGCATCTTTTGGATTTAAAGCAAAATTTGATCCTTTTGGGAGGGTTTTTAATCACGAGTTAGCAGGAGGAAGTATTTTAGATGTTGGATGTTATCCTATATCAATTGCGAGACTAATAGTTGGTGTTTTAAAAAATAAAATGTTTGATGAACCATATGAGGTAGTTGGGTTTGGAAAGATTGGTGTAACTAATGTTGATGAATATGTAGTGGGAATTCTTAGGTTTAAAGATGACATAATAGCTGAAGTATCTTGTAGTATTACTTTTTTGCAGGAAAACACGGTAAAAATTTTTGGAGAAAAAGGAATAATAACTCTAATAAATCCCTGGCATGCAGGTTTAGATGGTAAGATACCCTCTCTAATTACAATACAACACAACGATATCACAAAGACAATTGAAATTTCTAACAATTTACCTCTTTATACTATTGAAGCAGAGTTAGTAAATAATTGCATTTTAGAAAACAAAACCCAAGCTACTTACCCTGCTATGTCATGGCAGGATAGTTTGGGTAACATAAGTGTTTTAGATAAATTGAGATTTGCAATAGGATTAAAATATAATTTTGAAGAGATTTAAAAGGTTTTAGAGATAGAAATGTTACATATAAAAGATTCCAAAATAGTAGATATTAAAACAAATAAAGAAGTAAAACTCCGGGGTGTAAATTTAGCTGGTTGGTTAATGATGGAAGGTTATATACTTGGTGGAAGAAATATACCTGAAAGTGAGTTTAAACGTAGATTTAAAAAGGTAAATGGAGAGGTTGCTTTAAAAGAATTTGAGTATTATTTCAGGAAAAATTTTATAAATCAAAAGGATATAGAGTATATAAAGAAGTTAGGTTTTAATTGTGTAAGAGTACCATTCCATTGGAAAATAGCAGATGAAGAAATTATTTGGTTAGATGAGGTTATTAAATGGTGTGAACAAAATAAAATATACTGTATATTAGATATGCATAGTGTACCAGGTTCACAAAATGGAGATTGGCATTCAGATCCGGTTAAGATTTCTAAAAGTTTGTTTTGGGATAAAAAAAATTTTCATAAAAAATACTATGAACTTTGGGATTTAATATCTAAAAGATATAAAGACAAAGAAATAATTGCTGGGTATGATATAATGAATGAGCCTGTTATTAGAGAAAAGAATTGGGCTAAAATTTTAGCTGGTGTATATAATAATGTTATAGAAATAATAAGAAAAAACTCAGATAATCACATTATATTTGTTGAAGGTAATCTATGGGCTACTCAGTATGATTTTTTAAATTATTTAGATTTTAAAAATCACAAAAATATTGCAATAAGTATACATTTTTATTATCCTGTAGATTTTACTTTTAATTTAGATCACTCACTTAAATACCCCTCAAAAATTTTAAATAAATATAAGTTACGCAGTATTCTTAAAAAATATTTAGAAATTTCAAAAAAATTTAACATGCCTATATATGTAGGAGAATTTGGTGTGAATTTAAGATGCTATAACAGTTGTTATGGGGAAAAACAATATTTAAAGGATGTAATCTCTATATTTGAAGAATTCGGTTACCATTGGACTATTTGGACATATAAGACTATATATATCAATGTCCAGCCTTCAGGACTTTTGTTATATGAGAAAAATCCTCCTTTTATAAGTAGACAAGAAAATGAGTTTGGATGGGAGAGATATATCTTAGATTGGAAAAAGTTTTCAAAACAAATAAAAACTTCATGGTTGTCTAAGAATTTTTCTTTTGGTTTAATTAAAGTTTTATTAGAGATTTTTAACAAACCTCTTGACAAAAAAATATAATTTTTATATTTATAATACAGGTTAATACATATTAATACATATGAAAGAAGAACACCCTTTACCTAAATATAAGACTATTGCCAAAATTTTAATCCAAAAAATACAAAAAGGAGAGTATAAAAAAAATACTTTCTTGCCCTCTGAGTCAGAACTTTCAAAGATGTTTAAAGTAAGCAGAGTCACAATCAGACAATCACTTAATATTCTTCTTCATGAAAATTTGATAAAATCCATCCCTGGA
>JANXCA010000035.1 GCA_025060535.1 Endomicrobiia bacterium
TCTTCAGGAAGATTACAGTCCTTCGCACCACTAAGCACTATTTCTAAATATTCCTCCGATGGTTTTTCTTGTATTTTTTCTTTTCTAAAATAAACATAAGCTTGAAACTCTCTACCATCGTCAGTAATGACTGTTAATAATTTTCTTTGATAAACACAAGGACATCCTTCATACTTGTCTAATTTACATAAACATTCACTATCTATTTCATATAATCCGCCCCAAACTACCGAATCCTCTTTTTCAATTATATTAGCAACTGCTCCTTTTCTATATTCAGAATAACCAACATATACAAAAAGATATCCTTTTAAATAAGCTCTTCCAATAAATTTAAATTTTCCTTCACCGCATCTTTCTTTCATCTGATTATGATTCATATTGGAGCCATATGCAAAGTAATACAATTTTATCCCTCCATAAGTTTTTTAAACTCAGGTTCTATATATCTTATCTCAAAATCTTTCGGAGTAAGTACGCTTTGACCGTTTACATAGACAATACGTGGACTCCAACTTTGAAGTTCATGAAGAATAAATTCTTTATCATTCATAAAATCTTCTTCTTTCCAATTTTCTGAATATTCACGCCATACTATTGAGATATTTTTTCCTTCTTTCTCTCCAAGAATAAATAAATATTTAATTCCATTATTGTTTCTTGTTTTAATTTTTCTAACTTTTAAACCTATTAGGTAATTAAATGTTTCAGGAATATCTACTATCATTTCTTGAGGTTCTCCTACCTCTGATAAATTTACTTTTAATTTATAAAGAAATGGATTTTTAAGTTGATCAATATTTAAAAGATATGGACTTTCTTTAGTTTCTAATTCAAGAAAATATTTTAATAAGTACTCATCTTTAAGTAATTCAAGAGTTTTTTTATTTTCTTTCAGCTCAATATTATCAAGAGTATCTTCGTATTGCTCAAGATAGTGGTATTTGAAAAAACCTCCTGCTGTTTTTTCATTGTATTTTTCTTTTACATCCTTTTCTCTCGATATTCCTGATTTATCATAAAATAAAACTTTTTTCATTCTTGGTAAAATAACAGTCCAGAAATGATCCCCCATTTCTACTCCAATCCATTTTCTTTTAAGTTTATGTGCCACTGCTGTAGTAGTACCAGAACCAAGAAAGAAGTCCATAACTAAATTTCCTTCGTTAGATGTGGATTCTATAACCCGTTTAAGGAGAATTTCTGAGTTTTCGGTTTTGAATCCCCAATTTGTAGAATATGATTGAATATCCATCCAGTTAGAGTCTAAGATCTCAAATTCAGCTTGTAACATTTCTGGCTCACCTTTTACTATATTACCTTGTAAATCAATATATGTTTTATTTTTATTTATTCTTATCTCATTCTTTTTTATTAATTCATCAATTTTCTCTTGACTTATCATCCAATGTCTTCCTTTAGGAGGTAATAATTTGACTCCAAAAAATTCTCTTACTTGTAGTTCAGGTGATTCTCTTTCTCCAGCTAAATGCATACTAAACCATTTTCTTTCTGTCCGTTCTTTTTTTGATGTAAAAAATAGACTTTTTATACTTTTTGTATAAAAAAATATATTATCATTTCCAGTCCTATACCTATTAACTTCTCCTTTCGGATATTCTCCTCTTCTAACAACTATCTCATTCCTAAAATTATCTTCCCCGAAAATCTCATTCATTAAAGGTCTAACAATCCAGTTTCCATTGTAGTCGCATCTGACAAAGATACTTCCTCTGTCATTCAATAAATCCCTTGCAAGTCTTAATCTATTTTCAAGCATACTTGCCCAGGTTGAATTTTTATATTTTACATTATAGAGATAATCTGCATCCTGCTCTTTATTGAATGGAGGATCAATATATATTGTTTGTACTTTTTCTTTGTATTTATTCAAAAGTAAATTTAAAGCTTGCCAATTTTCACTTTTAATTAAAATGCCATCTAATAAGTCATCTAAATCATAATTCTCTGTAAGTTTCTCAATAAGTTTCTCTTTAAACTCTTGAGAGAAATATCTTGTATCTATAGGAAGTTTTTTATACTCTTTTGAAATTAAATTTTCATCAACAAAAATATCTTTTTCTCCTTCAATTTTTCCAAAACCTAATTCTTCCCACTCTTTTAATTGATCTTTATTATCAAGAATTTCAGGTAAAATTTCTCTTAAAAACTCTTCTCCTGCATAATCTTTAATTTTATCCAGTGTAATCACATAATGAGTTTGTATTACAAATTTTTTCTTCTCCCACAATCTTTTTTGGAAATCCTCTATTTGGGATAAGAAGTCTATAATAGCCTCTCCTATCTCTTTGACAACTTTGGCACGAGTAATATGCTTATCTAAAAATCTTTCTTGTTCAAGAGTTTCTATCGATAAAACCTCAGATTTTATAAAATAATCCAACTGTTCACTAAGAAATTTCTTAAGATTTTTGTGTATGAAATAATCTTTAGTGTTTTTCGCTGTAAATCTATTTAGATGATATAAAAGTAAAGGATTATCATTCTTAATAACTTTACTTAAAGCTCCCTTTATATAAATATCTTTTATTTCGCTTATAACCTCATCATAAGTTACTTGATTTATCTTTTCTTGTTTAGATGTATTACTACCTCCTTCTACTTGATATTTTTTTATCTCTTCTTCTTTTAATTCTCTATATTGAAATCTTATAACTATATTTCTACTTTTATCATCTATCTCTACCATATTCTCTTCATCTAAAACAAAAAACCTCTCCCTTGTAGCCTTATTTGAACCTAATTCTTCTTTTGCTTCGACGGTCCTAAAAACAATTCTATAATCGTCAGCTTTAAAAGTATAATCTCTAAAAAGTATTCCTGTTTTTATATAGTACTGGTCTTTATTTACCCAATATAATGTGACTTCTTCACCATTGTAAGGAATAGCATATTTATGTCCTTTTATTGAATATCTATACTGAGGAATAAAATCACCTTCTTCATAATAACGAGAGAAAAAGTTGTAAAGATCATTAAATACCTGAAGCTTTATCTCATCTATTTTTTCTACCTCTTCTTTTTGCAATTTTATATCATAAAAATTTTTTCCAAGTGGAGTATTTTTAAATTCCTCTTTAATATCTCCTAATGGAGTGAAAGCATCTTTCCCAAAATTCTGAATTATTTTTTCTTTTATTTCTTCAAATTTTTGATTAATGTTTATCAGTCTTTCATCTTTATGTTTAGAAAAAGCTTCCTCTACTTTTTCTAAGAGATCTTCCTTAATAAATTTTTGAATTTGTACCCTTTTATAGTTTAGAATTCTATAAATTCCAAAATCTAAATCAGATGCTTCAAATTGGAATATATTTTCTAATAAATTCTGAAACTTTTCTAAAATGTTCATTATTGATCACCTAATAAAATATTTTTTAAAAGTATATATAAATACTAATAGCTTAGTCAATTTATTTTAGCTAAGGATTTTTTAAAAACTTATCCTCTGGATAAGCAAGAGATTTTTTACAAAAATCATTTTTCCTCTATCCTTGAGATTAATTCCTTTAATTCAATGATTGTTTTTGTTAATTCAGTTAATGCTTCTGTAGATTTTTCAATAGTCTTATCCACTCTTATGAGAAGATATAGGGCAACTACTACTGGAAATCCTACATTACTTATTACTTGAATTAAGTTATTAATATCTTGCAACTATTTATTACCTCCTGTAAAAAGATATAAATCAATAACTCTATTAATCCAACCAATGAAAAATTTCTCCAATTTTTTATTTTTTGATATGATCTCTTTATATTTTTTTATCCTTAATATCATAAATTCCTTGGGATCATTATTACTCTTTTTTAATAACTCTTGTGCTGTTGATATTCCCATATTTACACAAGTGTCAAACACTATGATATCCATGGGATAGGGAAGAGTATCACACTTCATCTTCTCCCAGTAATTCTTCCTATAAATTTCTTTTGCCTTTTCTATTGTTAAATTCTTTATATCAAGGTCAGGATATGACCTTTTGGATATGCCATACTTTGTTTCTCCACCTATATCATCCTTATCATTGGAATATTTCCCTTCCCATTTGAGAACAAAACTTAATGCTTTCTCAAAATTATCCTTCACCATAATCTTATTAATATTACTCCTAACTTTTGGTTTGTGGAAAGATCCCATATACCAATACCAAAAGGAAATAAAGAAAAACTAAACTTAATCTTTTGTGGATTTTCATGGAAAACCTCCTGAACTTTTTCTATATCTCCTGAAAATCCCAATGCAAATATAAATCTATAATCCTTATCTAAAAAAACTAATTCATTGTTTTTGAAAATCACTTTTAAATCAAATAAATTCATTTTTTTTTGCGGTTGCGCTCGGCGACGCTTACGCACCGCCTCGCACAACCGCCCCATATTTCACCTCCTTATACTGGAAAAGGATTAATAAATTCCTCAGGGATTGTAGATATCATTAGTGGTAGTTTCTACAATTCTTGCATCAACCTTGGATATTAAATCTCCTGATCTTCCTTGGATAATATTTTTTTGTAATATCAAGTCCATGACATTTAATATTTGTTGCTCCGTCACATCAGGTCTTGGATTTTGAACAGTTATGGTATATCTATCTCCACCACTATCCATAAAGGTCATCCTAATAACTTTTCTTGTGGAAACAGCCAACAAAAATCACCTCCTTTCAAAATTAGATTTTTATTCTTAAATTGGTTTTGCCTCGATTACATTTCAATTAATTCTTCATCATTCTCTCTGAAAACACCAGCCAATGGTAAGGATTGTAAACCTGCAATTGCAACAGCAACAGCATAACAATCTTCATCACTGGCGGTTGGTTTTACATTGTTTATTGTCCTGAAAATAAATCTGTTATTACCAGCACTTAACCTTAATCTTATTTGGGACATTTGTGGAATAGCTTGCACAGGCAAATTAATTCACCTCCTTTCTTAAAATAGTCATACAATATATAGTGGTTCCTATTTTTATTATAACACAATATGTTGTATTAAGAGGTATTTTACAGTTTTCAATCTTTGTATTATAATTCAATACAAAATCCCCCCTCACCAGTTCGGCTGTGAGAGCCTCAGGACTGGAGAAATTCAGTCTTGGTTTTTATTTATGAAAGATAAAGCTTATATTTATATTGATGGACTAAATTTCTATTATGGTTTACTCAAAAATACACCTTATATACAAAAATATATTTAGAGGCACTAACAAAGTATATTCCAGAAATTGAGATAATCTATGGTACATTTATTATTAATGAAAAACAGAGAAAATTAAAAAATTCTATTAAAGATAATAGTGGAAAATTAATTGAATTTGTCACCGTAATAGAACCTGAAGAAAAAGGATCGGATGTAAATCTTAGAGTTGATAAAATATGCTGATAAATAAATTCTAATCTTAATTTAAATCAGAATTAATTAACCAAAAAAAGGGAGCAAGGATAAAAATCCCTGCTCCCATAAAATTACCTTCAATGATTATTTCCTATTTCACAATACAACCAGTATTCTGCTCATCATATCTAAATTTTGGCCATGGAGAGTCTGAAAGTCCTAAACTTTCTGAATTTATAGCATAAAGATAACCATCCCAACTTCCCACATAAATAGTTCCATCTTTTCCTATAGCTGGTGAGGAATCTACATCACCTCCAGTTTCAAACTTCCATTTTAAAGTTCCATCAGGATTTATAGCATAAAGATAATTATCATAACTTCCCACATAAATAGTTCCATCTTTTCCTATAGCTGGTGAGGACTCTATCCAATTTCCAGTTTTAAACTTCCATTTCAAAGTTCCATCAGGATTTATAGCATAAAGACAATCATCCCTACTTCCCACATAAATAGTTCCATCTTTTCCTATAGCTGGTGAGGAATATACATCACCTCCAGTTTTAAACTTCCATTCCAAAGCACCAACGATTTTTAATATTATTTCATCTATTACCACATTTCCTGCTTCATCGTAAGCTTTTATTATTATTTTGTGTTCTGGTTTTTCTTTATAATTTTCAGTATCCCATATGAATTCATATATACTCTCAGCAACTTCTTCTATCTTTTTCTCATTGACATAAAATTCAATTTTTTTCACCCATACATTATCCCTTGCTTGTACTTGAATCTTTACTTCTCCTGAAACCACCTCGCCATCCTTTGGTGAGATTATTTCTATCTGAGGTGGAGTTTTATCAATGTCTTCCCCAATTATTAAAGGTCCTGTATTGCCATCTTTGTCAAGTTTTATTGAATATAACCCTTTTATATCAATAGATTCTGTATATCCTATAACAAGATAACCTTCATCTTCTACTTGATTTACCAAATAGGGAATATTATCTCCAAGCCCATTAAAGGTTTTTTGCCAAATTAATTTTCCTTTTTGATCAAGCTTAACCACATATATATCTTTGTCTTTAATTCCAACTACAATATAACCTTTATCTTTTGTTTGTTGTATATTATACGCTATATTCTCATTCCAATCACTAAATTCTTCTTCGTAGCTTTTTTCAAATATCTTCTTCCATTCCAAGTATCCATCTTGAGAAATTTTTATTATATATGTCTTATAATTTGAATTATACCCTGTTCCTCCTGCTAAAATATATCCACCATCTGATGTTTGTTGTATGGAAGTTACAATATTTCTTTCAATCTCCCAATATTCTCCTTCATAGTATTCTCTTCCCCAAATTTCATCTCCATTTGTGTCAAGTTTTAAAATGTATATTGAAAATCCATCCCCACAAGCTACAATATATCCACCATCACTTGTTTGTTGAATAAAAAATGCGATATAGTAGTTATAAATTTTCTCCCATGTTTTATTACCTTCACCATCAAGTTTTATTATATATGCCTGACTTTTTTTATCTTTACTAAAAGATTTTGTATATCCACCAATAATATATCCTCCATCCTTTGTCTGTTGGACTGAATATGCCTCTTCATCATAAGTTCCACCAAAAGTCTTCTCCCACTCTAAATTTCCTTCCGAATTAAGTTTTAAAATATATATATCTTTTCCTCCTTTTCCAAAAGAATTGGTATATCCAACCACCACGTAGCCATTATCTTTTGTACACTGAATTTGATATCCTTCTTCATTTTTATCTCCCCCATAAAACCTTATCCACAAAAGTTTTCCTTCATTATCTGTTTTAGATATTAATATATCAGTACTGCCTTCCTCAAAACTTTTATTTCCTATTATTAAATATCCCCCATCACTATCTATTGTTATGTAGTTAATTTCATCTATGTAAGATCCTATTTTATATATTCTTTGCCATACACCTTGTCTATTATTCACATTTACTCTTATACCTGAACTTCTTACATTTCCATTTCTATCATATACCTTTGCAAGAATTGTATGAATGCCATCCTCAACCTTTGTGGTATCCCATTCATATTTAAAAGGAGATTTGCTAAATTCAACAACCTTTTTATCGTCGATATATAGCTCTACCTTTAAAGTTCTTTTTTCATCTGTAACTTCAAGATTAATAGTCACGATTCCAAATACCTCACTATTATCTGTAGGAGAGATTATTTTTACATATACAGGAGTTTGGGAAAAGGAATATGTTAGAAGAATAAAATAAAAAAATAATAAAAAAACCTTAATAAATTTCTTGATGTTCATTAGAGAAAGCCTCCTTTTTTTATTAATATTTTAAGTATTCTCTTAAATTTATTCAAGATCTCTCTCCCACTCTTCCAAAAACAAAAGTAAAATAATCTTTCTTTCTCTCTCAAAATACTTTCTCAACTTATAAACAAAAACATCCTCGTCAAAATTTAATCTTCTTAATCTCAAAATAAAATCATCCATCACACTCTTAAACTCTTCATACTCTTTCTGAAGATCCAAAAAATCAATAAGATCCCTTGCCTTCATTTATCACCTAAAAGATTTAAAAACTTATCCAAGGTAATAACCACTAAATAATCCTTATAATCTGCCTTTAAAAACAAAAAATCCTTTCCATCTATCCACTTATAAATCTCTTTAAATCCTTTGGATCTTCCCTTAACTTCTCCCAAAAATTCCTTCCCATTAATCTTTATAAGAAGATCTCCCTTAATAAAGCTTGCTCCTGACAATGGGATCCTCTTTGCCCATAATCCATTATCATTCAAAATCCTCTCAAGATTATGTTCTACTCGATATCCTTTATCCTTACTTTTTCTTCCCATTACCAATCCTGCTCTTTCATCCTGAAATCTTCATTCAAGATTAAAACAGGTTTTGAAAGCCCAACTACTCTTGAATAAATCCTTTCTCCAACTTTCTCTTTTAAATCATTCAATTTCAAATTAGAAGTAATAATAGTAGCAAGCTTATTCCTATACCTAAAATCTAATAATTGCACAATTTGCTCTGAAGTCCACTCTGTATATCTTTCTGCTCCAAGATCATCAAGAAGTAAAACTGGAATTTTGGCAACCTCAAGCACTGGATTAATATCTATATCTCCAGAAGAATAATGATCCCTTATTTTTTGAATAAATTCTGGGATATATACGGCAAAACCAAAAAGATCGGTATTGTGGTTAATATAATTTAATATGGCAAAAGATAAATGTGTTTTACCACTTCCTGTATTTCCATAAAAATATATCCCATATCCTTTCTTGTATAATTCTTTTCTCAAATATAGATTTACTGTGTTAATTACTCCTTCAAGATTTTCATCTATTACAAAATTGGAAAAGTTTTTATCAATGGGAATTTCAATAACAAAATCTTTTAATCTCTCTCTTATTTTACGGTAGTAATACATCTTACATGGCTCATAGGTTATATATATCTTATCTTCATGTTTTACTAAGCTTGGCACAAGCCCATAACAATCATTACACTTCTTACTATTACATCTTTTTAATATCTCCTCTCCTTCCTCTATATATTTCATATATTTCAATAGCTCTTCCTCAGGAAGATTTAACTTTTCTATATTTTTCCAAAAATTGGGGAATAACTGCGTGAGGGATATCTTCTGTTCCTTCAAGCCATGGTAAGTATTTTTTAACTCGATCATACTCGGAATTCTCTTCAATATGCTCTCCATGCTTTCCATTTTTTTCCTCCTTAAGCTTTTCAGCTTTCCATTTTGGTAAAAAGTCCTCAAAATGATAAATCTCAATCACCTTATAATCTTTTTTCTCCCCAAGATCTCTTAATGCCTCTCCCAGCTCTTCAAGGGAATACTTCTTGAGAAGCTTTTCTGAAACTGATAATACTTTTAAGTGCCAGTTCCTTTTGGTTATGGGAATTTTTAAAATATTTTCGCGATAATCCTTAAACATCTTTAAAAAGCTTTTAGCATCATCAGAATATTTATTTTTTGATTTTCCATTAGAGTTATGCTCATCGTAAGATGAAAGAATATTATTATTAATTTTTTTATCTATATCTTTTTCTTTATCTTTATCTATATCTATATTCTTACAATTTTTTACAGATTTTACACTCTGATTTTCTGTTTCCTCAACAGAAGATTTTTCCTCATCTTCAGAATTTCTTACATTTTTTATTTTTTCTCTGTATTTTTTCATATATTCTTTTCTATATTCTTTCGTCTTTGAAACACATCCATTCTGATGAATTTCCCATCTTGGAATTTTAAAATCATTCTCTTTTCCTGAAAGAAGATCTAATTCAATTAAGTGATTAATCATTTTTGTAATATCCTCTATGGTTTTATCAGGCATACATACTCTTCTTATTCCTTCTATGGAATATGGAATATTTCCTTCCTTAGAACTTGCAAGACACCAAAGAGAAACTATAAGTCTAAATTCACTGTCATTTAACTCCACAATCTGTGGCGAAAAAATCATCCTGTCATAAAATTTAAACCATCCATTATTTTTAGGCATTCTTCACCTCTAAAAGAAAATCCAATATTTCTTTTGCTTTTTGAGAGGAAATATTTTGTATATCTTCGGGATTTAAATTAAACTTCTCTTTTAAAATTTCCTTATTCCTTCCTCTCTCAAGAACTCTTCTTAAAAAGTTAAGTTGTTTTTCTGTTATTTTCTTTTCTTCTTTTACCTCTCTATACTCAATCTTTAATACCTTCTTCTCTTCCTTTGAAATCTCTGGGAATAAACTTTCCTCGGAATAAGAAAAATAAATTATTTCAGAATTCAATATCTCCTCAAAAATCTTTTTTAATTTTTCTTTCATATTAAACCTCCCACTTAAGATTTTCTCTTGGGATATATTTGGGGATTACTTCATTTTGGTAATAATAAGGAACATCTTTAAAATAGGTAATCTTATTATCAGATTGAACAAAAACTTTTCTAAATTCTCCCTTAAATTCGTAAAAACCAATATAAAGATTTTTCCCTTCTATTAAAAAATGAATAAGAATAAATTTTTTATCCCTATATAAAACATCCTGAAAGTTATCAAATCCTAAATTATGAATTAGTTGTTTAATCATTTTTATCCTCCTGAATTAACTCATTAATATCTATCTCTAAAATTTTTGCAATTTTTATAAAACAATCAGCTTTTAGTTTTCTAATTCCTTTTTCGATATAAAGATATGCAATATCAGACTTATATCCCAAAAGATTTGCCATTTGTTTCTGAGTTATTCCCTTTTTCTTTCTCTCTTCTCTTATTTTTTTAAGATTAACCATATTAACCTCCAAAAAAGTGGGGGACTAAGCCCCCACATTGATTTTTCTTAGAAGATTGTTTTTAAATCTTTCCAGAATAAATTCATAATTCTCATAGTCTTTTAATGTAGCTTTTTTAATTTCAGCAGACTTAATCAATGCAATCCTTAGTCTTATTAATTCATCATGTAATGCTTCAATCTCTTCTCTTAATTCTTTTATTTCTTTTTTTTGCGCTTTTATCACTTCTTCAAGATTCTCTTTTATCCTTCTTATCTCTTCACTCATCTCATAAATCTTTAATTCAGTCATGGCAACCTCCTATACAAAAATAAAATTTATCTATACTAATATATAGTTTATATTAATCATTTGTATAAGTCAAGAGAAAATTTTTAACATTAATAAAATTTTGTGTTATAATTTAACCATATGTTAGTTTAGGAGGATAAAAAATGAAACTGGGAGAAAAAATAAAAAAGTTAAGACATCTTAGGGGATTAACTCAGAAAGAGTTGGCAGAAATTGCAGGAATTTCAGAATTAAGTATTGTGCTTTATGAAAAAGGAAAAAGAAAACCAAGAGTTGATGTTCTTTCAAAAATTGCAAAAGCATTAGATATATCTTTAGAATATCTTCTTTCTGAAAAAGAAGAGAATATAGACAAAAATTCCTTAAAATTTGTAAAAAGAGTTCCTGTGATTGCGAAAATTCCTGCAGGATTTCCTGAAAATATTCCAGCAGATAACATTATAGAGTATGTTTATCTTCCTGATATACCTCAGGAGTCTTTTATTTGTATAGTTAAGGGAGATAGTATGAGTCCTACATTAAAAGATGGAGACTATATTATTTTCATTCCCACAAAAGCAGTGTATAACGGAGATATCGTTATAGTTACAAATGAATGGGGAGAGATCATGGTAAAAAGATATAGAGAAAAGAATGGAGAAAAATTTTTAGTAAGTGATAATCCTGAATATCCAACCTTTAAGCCAAATAGTGAATATAGAATAATTGGGAAAGTAATTGGTGCTTGGAGAAAAATAAGAATTTAAATAAAAGGGGGGATTAGTATGTTTAGAGATGAGGAACAGAGATTAATGGACAAATTAGAAAGAATTGAAGATGCCATAAGGGATAGAGAAAGAGAGATTACTAAATTATTAGAAAGAGTTGCTAAATTAAAAAGTGAAATGGATAGTTTAGAAAGAGAAAGAAGAAAGTTAAAAGAAGAAATTGAGAAAGAAAGAAGAAAAAAACTTGAAAAGTAAAAATTTTTATGAGTCAGGTAGACAATTTTAAAAAAGAAAGGAGGTTAAGATTCACCAAAAATGGGATTTTATATAAAAAATGGTGAGCCGCACAGGAATCGAACCTGTGACCCCCTGATTAAAAGTCAGGAGGATTTTTTATATCTTTTCTATCAGCTTACAGCAAAAATATATTAATAGAAATATAAACTTTTGTCAAGCGTCTTTAGTTTTTAATTTATATTCTAAAAATTTAAACCAAAATCCCATTTTTTGGTGAGTCAGGGGAACCATGAAAAAAGAAGTAATTACCTTAAAAGATTTATTTGATAATTTTATATTCCTTTCTCAAGTGAATGGTAAAAAACCAAAAACCATAACATGGTATAAAGAAATACTTACTCCCTTTGTTAACAGTACATCATTAGAAGAACTAAATATACTTACAATAAGAAAATATATTGCAACACTAAAAAAAAGAGGTTTAAAAGAAGCAACTATTCATTGCCATATAAGAGCTTTAAGAACCTTCTTAAAATTCCTCTATGAAGAAGGATATTTAGAAGAAAACTTATCCCAAAAAATTAAATCTCCAAAACTTCCCAAACAATATCCATATGTATTAAGTGATGAAGATATTCATAAACTTATAAAAGCTTGCAATAAAAATTTATGGGAAGGATTTAGAAATTATGTAATTATTATTCTCATTCTTGATACAGGAATAAGACTATCAGAATTAATAAACCTTACTCTACAGGATATTAATTGGGCAAAGAAAAGTATTTTTATTAGAAATGGTAAGGGAGGAAAGGATAGAGAGGTTTATATGGGAAGGACATTAGCAAGAGAATTGAATAAGTGGATTAAGATGAGAGGATTTTTCCCTTATGAGGAAAGAGTATTCATAACAAGACAGGGATATCCACTAAATAAAAGAATGGTGGATAAAATTTTTCAAAGACTCTCCGAAAAAGCAGGAATAAAAAATGTAAGATGTTCTCCTCATACTTTAAGGCATACCTTTGCTACTAATTTTATAAGAAATGGAGGAGATGTTTTTTCTCTACAAAAGATTTTAGGACATTCTGACATCTCAACATGCATGATTTATGTTCATATGGGAGGAAAACAAATTCAGGAAGCTATGCTTAAGTTTTCTCCTGTAGATAGGTTGGAAAGATATTAATAAAAATTTTTTCGAATAATAATTCTTGCCAGTTAGTATCTTCTAAGAATATGACATTATTTTTAATATAATCTTCCTTTGTAGGAGGAGAGACCATTCCCATGATTAAATTATTATAAGATGTATCAGAGAGTATAAAAGAGTATAATTTAATATTTTCATTATTAAGTTTCTTTTCTATATCTTTTATTGTAATAATGTCAGGATTATCCTGTTTACATCCTGCAAAAACTATTTTTTCGTCATCTAAACCTCTACTATGCTCTAATCCTTTTGGATCTATAAATATTATGTTCTGTATATTATTATTCTTAACCCACATAATGAAATCTGGATAAAATCCAAACCATTTTAATTGAAAACCTATTCCACTTTTAGGGAAATTTCGTAATAGGTAGATCTCATATTTTTGAAATTTTTCTTTATTTCTATTTAAATAATCTCTGAGACCTTTTATAAATTTGAATTCACTTTCTACGAGACCCTCAGGCTGTATTTTATCTATTTCATCATTTTTGATAAGTATCGGAAGATAAAGAGATTTATCAAAATATATTCTTGGGAGAATTTCATCCTCTTCTTTTATTATTTTTTCTATATTTTCAGCAAGATTTTTTATTTTTTCTATTAATTTCCTTTTGGATAAATTTATCTGTAATATGTATTTTTCCCCTTTTTCTGAGAAATAAGGGAGAATTAGTTTTTTAGAACTTTGTTTGTATTCTAAGTTTTGAACTTCAAAAAGTCTTGCGGTTTTATAATAGTACTTATCAATATACTTTTTAATTAATAATATGGCTATATTCTCAATTTGTTTTATATTCTCGATATTTTTTATTTGTATTATTTCTGGAGAAACATAAATAACGTAGTTATTAGATAAAATTATACTCTTTAACGTTTCTTTATCAAAAATTAGATTCCAATAATTTCTGCTAATCTTAAATTCATAAATTTCTTTGTATATATTATCCCAATCAATAAGATCTAAATATTCATGAAGAGTTATTTCTTTTTTATGAAGTTCTGCACTCTCAATCTTTATTCCTTCTTTTCTTTCTCTTGCTTGATATAGAAAGAGTTTTGGGGAAAGATCTAATGTTATGAAAATAGAATTATCTATTTCTAACTTTAAAGCCTTAGTATCTTCAAACTTTTTATCTTCATCTTTAGTTAATATATATAGTTCTTTCCATTTATCCTCATATTGAGCCTTAATAGGTATTTCTATTGTTTCAAATTCAACCTCTTCTTTATTTAATGCCTCTAAAAATCTAGAAAGATAATCTGCTTTTATTCCAAATATGCAAAGATTTTCAAGAATTTTTATATCCTTTAGGTTACTCCTTTTTAATGTAAAATCTTTACCCTTTAATCTAACACCTCTTCCGAATAACTGAATAATTTGAGGTCCTTGTCCCTTTCCAATATTGAGAAGACCCATAGAAGTTACTCGCCAAGTATCCCAACCCTCTATAAATTTTTTAGAACCGATGAGAATATTTATCTTGGAATTTTCCTTCTTTATATCGTCAAAAAGAGAGCTTGATAAAACATCTTGATTTACATTAATATCCTTTTTTTCTAACTGCTTTTTAAATCCTGATACATCCCTAATATTTATAACTCCAAAATAATCATTTTCACCAACCTTCAATCCTAATTCTCCTTCTGCATTTTTTAACTCGTAAATATATAATTCTCCTTTTCCACCAAAGATTTTTTTGTATATGTCCTCTATTTCTAAATTTCTATTTTTTATATATTCAAATCTGTCTTTAAAAATATCTTCTCCCTTTTCATTTCTAAAAGGTGTATTACCTGATAAAATTTTGTTTATTCTCTCTTTAAGCCATTCTTCTTCAGATATAACTTTTTTAATAAACTCTACAATCTGAATCACATCTGACTCTTCTTCCTTTCCAGTAACAGTAGCTCCTACAAAAATCCATAAAGGCTTTTCAATGTTATATTCTTTAGCAAGATTATACCTTTCTTCATATACTAAGAGTTGTTCATAAAAGGATAAAAGATTAGCAATAAACATTGTTTCTTGGAAAGTCTCATCGGAAAAACCTGTTTGCTTAATATTGAGTACCGAAAAGTCTTTTCCATATCCATCAAAGTAGAAATATTTGTAAGAATAATCGAAAATAATTGACTTAGAGTACTCTTTTAATATTTCAGGTTGATTCTCGCTTAATATCTGACCAAAAGTTGCACTATACTCAAAAACAAAACCATTCTCTGAAAGCATATTTCTAAGTCTTGCCCATTTTTGATCTTCAGACCTTCTTCCTTTGTGTCCTTCATCTACAAAGATAAGATTTCTTCCCTCAAAAGCATATACTGGTAATGTTGTTCCAGCACCTTTTTTCTCTTCCACAAATTTTGTTATCTCAATGACTAACACTTCATTGTCAGTCTTAAAATTATTCCTTAGTGTACCTTGATACATATGACAAGGTATGCCACTCTTCATAAGTTCTTCAAAATGTTGCTTAGAAAGTTCATCGTTAGGTGTGATAAGAATTATATTGTCTGGAGAAAAGATTTTGTAATTTAAAAATTGATAGTAATTAATATGCATAATTAAAGTTTTACCTGATCCTGTTGCCATCCAAAAAGCAAGTTTTTTTAAATCTGCTTCTGTGAATAAATCTATATTGAATATTTTTTGTTCTTTTAAGTAGTTATTAAGAAATTCATTTAAATTGTATAAAAATTCAAATTTCCTATTTTTGATATTATCAAGAATAATTTCTGTAAAAAGTACTGCTAAGTATTGGAAGTATTTAAGATTGACATTCTCTCGCCTATAGTTTATTTTTTTTACATAAGATTGAATATTTTGATCATATCTTATAAGAGAATCCTCTGAAATTCTAATACTGTCTAAAGATCTTAGAGTATTGCAAAAATAAGTTCTACCATCAATATCAACTCCAACTTGTATGTCTCTAAGTTTACTCTGCAAATCTCTAAAATCATTTACACCAAAAAGATGAAGAAGATATTTGTTTAAAACTAGATATTTTTCAAGTTTCATTTTTATTTAACTTTTAAAAATTTTTCGATATAATCTTCAGGAAGATTACAGTCCTTCGCACCACTAAGCACTATTTCTAAATATTCCTCCGATGGTTTTTCTTGTATTTT
>JANXCA010000036.1 GCA_025060535.1 Endomicrobiia bacterium
TTAGATGAAGACAATAAAGAATATATAGCTGTGGAATTTCAAGATAGTGGTTGTGGGATAGAGAAAGAGAACTTTAAATTAATTTTTGAACCATTCTTTACTACTAAAAATAAAAATAAATTTGCTGGTATGGGACTTTCTATTACAAAAGATATCATATTACACCATAAAGGTAAAATTACAGTAATGTCTGAAGGAAGAAATAAAGGTGCTACTTTTGTTGTTTATTTACCTTTATCTTAGGTAATATTTTGATATAAAAAATATGAAAAAAATAAAAAACTTAAAAATTTTATTATTTAGTATAGTAGTTCTTTATAATTTTTTAAATTCTTCATTTAAAACAGATTTTTTAACTACACTACAAGTTATTTTAAATGTTGAGAAAATATATGATTTACCTGTATATAAAGTAGCTGATAAAGACGAAAAATACATTACAATTAAAGATTTAGCAAAGATTTTGAATGCTACTTTAACATATTATTCCAAAGGTAAGTATATAAGTTTTAATTGTAGAAGAGAAAGAATTTATTTTTATGTAAATAAAAATTATTTCATATGGTCAAAACGTAAATTTTATTTACCTTCTGAAATAATAAATTATAAAAATAGAATTTTCCTTCCAATAAGTATACTTACTCATCAAATGTTTAATCATATATTAAATGTTGACACCCAATATAGGAAAGACGAGAATGTTTTAATAATTAACTGGTTAGATAGTATAACTTTGAGTTATTATGTTATTAAAGATAAAGCTTTAATAGAAGTAAAATTGAATACTTATTCACAACAACCATTTCAATATGAGTATTTATATGATGAAGATAATAAAATTACATTAACTTTTTTAAATGAGAAAGTTCATTCCAAAGAATATAGAATTTCAGGAAGTATAATTTCAAAGATAAAATTATCTCAGCAAAATGGCGATGCTATAATTGAAATTTTCCCTAATGATATAGTTGAGATAAAAAAAGAAGAACAAAATGATAGAATAATTTTAGAGATATATAAAGTTAATTATGATATCTTAAACGAAAATCAACAATATTTAATTTCTGATAAAGAAACCACCAGCAATATAGGTGTTAATCAGTCTACTACTGTGGTGTCTATAAATAGATTTGATAAATCTTTATCAGTTAAGAAACCTTTAATTGTAATAGATCCGGGCCATGGTGGAGAAGATCCTGGAGCTGTGGGTAAATATGGAAGTAAAGAAAAAGATATTAATTTATCAGTTTCTAAAATTTTAAAAGAAAAGCTTGAAAAAATAGGGTTTAATGTTATATTGACACGAGAAGAAGATATTTTTATACCATTAGTAAAAAGGACAAAATTTGCCAATGACTGCAAAGCAGATTTGTTTATTTCAATACATTGTAATGCTTCTGAAAAATCTTCTGGGACAGATAGAGGATTTGAAGCATATTTTCTTTCTGAAAATGCTACAGATCCCGATGCTGTTGCTACTGAGAAGTTAGAAAATGAGGTTATAAGGTTTGAAAAACAAACAGAAGAACTTACAAAGTTACAAAAGCTTTTATGGTCAATGATAGTCAATGAGTTTATAAATGAGTCATCTAAATTATGTAGTCTAATAGTTAATGAGTGTATAGTAAGAACTAATCAAATTTCTCGTGGAGTGAAACAGGCTGGTTTTTATGTATTAAGAGGTGCTCAAATGCCAGCTGTTTTAGTTGAGATGGGTTTTATATCTAATCCAAATGAAGAATTAAAATTAATTAGAAGAGATTTTCAAGAGTTAATTGCAGATGGTATTTCTTCAGCTATAAGAAAGTATTATGAAAACCATCAATACTAATAAATTTATAGGTGTTTTTGATTCAGGTGTAGGTGGTCTTACAGTAGTAAAAGAAATTATGAATTTATTACCCAAAGAAAATATAGTATACTTAGGAGACACGGCAAGAGTTCCTTATGGTAATAAATCAAAAGAAACAATAATAAAATATTCTATAGAGAATACAAAATTTTTGCTAAAACACAACATAAAATTGTTAGTAGTAGCTTGTAATACTTCTTCTTCCTATGCAATTCCTTCTCTCAAGAAGATGTTTAAAAATTTAAAAATTGTAGATGTAGTAAGTACTGGAGCAAAGGCAGCAGTAAATTCTACAAAGAATAATAGAATTGGTGTTATTGGTACAAAGGCTACTATAAGAAGTAGAGCATATGAGAAGAAAATAAAAAAATATCTAAAAAAAGCAAAAATTTATGCTCAAGCAACTCCATTATTTGTCCCTTTAATAGAGGAAGGTTGGATTGATAAAGTTTATTATGAAGGCAAGGAGTATATAAGGAGTATAAACCATGAGAATATAATTAGACAAGTATCAGTAGAGTATTTAGCTCCACTAAAAGAAAAAAACATAGATGTTTTAATTTTAGGTTGTACACATTATCCTGCTATAAAGATGATAATTCAAGATGTTATGGGGAAATCCGTAAAAGTTGTAGATTCTGCTGTAGAGACAGCACTTGTAGTAAAAGATATACTTACTAAATATAAGCTTTTAAATGATCAAAATAAAACACCCTCTTATAAGTTTTTTGTTACAGATGATCCTAAAAGTTTCGCTAAGGTAGGTAGTTTGTTGTTAAATAAAGAACTAAAATATGTAAAGAAAGTAAATTTATGAAATACAAAGTTTATGTAGAATCGTACTTTTCGTCTGCTCATTATTTGAAGATGTATAAAGGCAAATGTGAGAATTTGCATGGTCATAATTGGAAGGTAGGTGTGTTTGTAGAAAGTGAGAGTTTAGATAATTTGGGTATGGTAATAGATTTTACAAAACTTAAAAAAATTCTCAATGAGGTTTTAGAAAAATTAGATCATAAAGTTTTAAATAAAGAGATAAAATACTTTAAAAAAATTCCACCAACTGCAGAAAATATAGCTAAATATATTTATATAAATTTAAAAAATTCACTTAAGAAATATAAAATTGTTCAGCATTTAAAAATTATAGTTTGGGAAACACCCACTCAAGCTGCTATTTATGAAGAATAAAAAATGCATTGTTTTGCTTTCTGGTGGTTTAGATTCTACAACTACATTATATTATGTTTTAAGTAAAAATTATTCTCCTATTTGTTTAATTTTTGATTATGGTCAGAAACATAAAAAAGAGATTAAATTTGCTAAAAAAATAGCAAAAAACTTAGGTTTAGAATACTATATTATAAAATTTAATCTGCCCTGGAAAGGTAGTAGTCTTTTAGATAAAAATCAAGATATTCCAATTAATAGAAAATTAAATTCGACAAAAATACCTTCTACGTATGTGCCAGCAAGAAATGTTATATTTTTAAGTTATGCAATTTCACTTGCAGAGGTAATGAAAGTTAAATACATATTTTATGGAGCTAATCAAGTTGACTTTTCTGGATATCCGGATTGTAGAAAGGAGTTTATATTATCCTTTCAAAAAATGGCAAATAAAGCTACTGTTTTAGGAAATAAAGGTGTGAAAATAGAAATAAAGGCACCACTTCTTAAATATACAAAAAGTGAAATTTTAAAATTAGCAATAAAGTTAAAAGTTCCATTGGAGCTTACTTGGAGTTGTTATAGGGGGAAAAAAAGACCCTGTGGTGTGTGTGATGCTTGTAGATATCGTAAAAAAGCCTTTTTGACTTTGGGAATTAAAGATCCATTAGAGAATTGATTTTTTTGAATGTATGGACATAAAAGAAATTTTTTTTTCTTATCAAGCTGAAGGTATATATATAGGAGCTCCTACTATTTTTATAAGATTTCAAGGGTGTAATTTAGATTGTTACTATTGTGATGAAAGAAAAGCAAAAAAAATAATTAAATCTAAGAATGAGTTTTCTGTAGATAAGATAGTGAGAATAATAAGTAATATTATTAAAAATAAAAAAAATATAAAGTTTATAAGTATCACAGGTGGTGAACCTTTGATTCATAAAAATTTAGAGATTTTGCTTATAAAATTAAAAGAATTAAAAAAAAAGTTTAATTTTAGAATTTATCTTGAAACAAATGGAAGTGTTTCTAATTATCTCTCTAAAATAATAAAATATATAGATGTAGTAGCTATTGATTTTAAAAACCCGATAGATAGTTTACAAAACACCAGTATTGATTTAATTAAAGAGTTTAAAAGATGTATTAAAATCTGCAGAGAAAGTAAAAAATCATATTTTGTGAAGTTAATAATAAGTGGACGTAAAAGATTTTCTAAAAGAATAATTTCTATTATAAAAAATACTATAAAATCTTTAAAATTATCTTTAATAATACTTCAACCTGTTACTAATGAGTTTAAGTCAAACAAAAAAAATTTATTTTTGAATGTATGTGATATTTTTCATGAAATTAAAAATGATGTAAAACATATTTTTATAATTCCTCAACTTCATAAGACAGTTTGGGAGATTAAATGAAAAGATTTATTGTGTTACTTACTGACTTTGGAAATGATTTTTATGTAGGTCAAATGAAGGGAGTGATAAAAAACATAAATGAAAAAGTAGAGATTATAGATTTATGTCATAATATTCAACCTCAAAATGTATTACAAGCTTCTGTAATTATTGATAGTTCATATAAATTTTTTCCAGCGGGTAGTATATTTGTTTGTGTAGTGGATCCTGGAGTAGGAAGTAAAAGAGACATTCTTATTGTGAGATTTAATAAATATATTTTTATTTCGCCTAATAATGGTTTGCTTACCAAAATCATACAAACAAACAATGTTGAGGTTTTTAAGGTTGTAAATACTAAGTATTTTTTAAAGCCTCTAAGTAATACTTTTCATGGTAGAGATATAATGAGTCCGATAGCTGCATATCTATCTAAGGGTTTAGATATTAAGAAAATAGCAACTAAGATAGATGAAAGTAGTATTGTAAAAATAGATATACCTATACCTAAAAAGCGCTTTCATAGAGATTATGAAGTATATATAGGTAAGTATTTGTTTCATGACTCATTTGGAAATATTGTTACTAATTTAACTGATGATTTAATAAGAGAAAGTGATTTAGATAATTATTTTTTAAAGATTAGCTATAAGAATAAAATTTGGAAAATAAAAATGAAAAAATTTTATTCCGAGGTTAGAGAAAAAGAAATTTTAGGTTATGTTAATTCTTTTGGTTATATTGAAGTTGCAGTAAATAAATCTAGTGCATATGCATTATTTACAAGTATAGGTCCTATTACTAAATTTTCTTTCAATCTTATATATGAGAAAAAGTAGTGCTATAAAAATAAGCAAACAATATAAAAACCGTATAGATTTTGGTTATCTATGGATTTTTTCAAACGAAATAAATAAAGATGACGCTCCTAAAGATATAAGCTATGTTGAAGTTTATGATGATAAAAATAGATTTCTATGTAAAGGTGTTTACAATCCATTTTCTCTTATTGCTATTCGTGTGTTATCTTTTTTAAAGGAGGAAAAAATTGATAAGGAATTTTTTATAAATAGAATAAAAAGGGCAGTTGAATATAGAAAAAATCTTGGTATTGATATAAGATATTGTAGATTATCATATGGTGAAAGTGACTTCCTACCAGGACTTGTAGTGGATAGATATGGAGATGTTATAGTAATACAGTTTTATTCATATGCGATGGAAATATTTAAAGAAGAGATTGTTGCTGCATTAATTGAGATTTTTTCTCCTTTATGTATATTAATAAGAAATGATTTTTATCAACGTGATATTGAAAAAGCACCTCAGGATAAAGGAATAATTTATTCTAAAGATAAAGTAACTGATAATTTAGTAAAGATAAATCATCTTAATTGTGTATTTTTAGTCAACGTATTTGATGGACAAAAAACTGGTTTTTATTATGATCAATTATTAAATAGGGAATATATTTCAAAAATAGTAAAAGACAAAGAAGTGTTAGACTTATGTTGTTATACTGGAGGGTTTAGTGTTATAGCAGGAGTAGCTGGTGCAAAAAGAGTGGTTGGTGTAGATTCTTCTTCTTATGCAATTGAATTAGCAAAAGAAAATGCGAAGTTAAATAATTTGACAAAAAACGTAGAATTTATAGAAATGGATGTAGACAAATTTCTAAAAGAAAATACTGAAAAATTTGATGTAATTATATATGACCCACCATCTTTTGTGAGGTCTAAGAAAGACAAAAAAAGTGCAATTAAAAAATACAGTGAAATAGTTAAAAATTTACTTAAGAAGACTAAAAAAGAAGGAGTTTTTAATTTTTCAGTATGTGCAAGACATATTGAGGATTATGAAGTTGTAGATATTGTAATCAATTCACTATTGAAAAATAAACAAAAAGGTTTTATAATATATACTGGGACACAATCTTTAGATCACCCCATATATGCACCGATGATAGCAGAGACAAAATATTTAAAATTCATTTCTGTTTTAATGGAATGATACCATAATGAAAGAATTATTTGAGAAAATAAAAACTTTAAAACCTGTATTTGATAAAATTTCTCCTGAATTGTTAATATCTATGGAATATGAATATGTAGGTGAAAAAATTCTTATAGAAATTCAAACACAAGAATTTAGTTGTGTATGTCCTTGGAGTAATCTTCCAGATTATGCTTTATTAAATATTAAATATATTCCTAATAAATTATGTGTAGAGCTAAAATCTCTTAAATATTATATTCAAAGCTATAGGAATGTAAAGATTATTCATGAAAATGCAGTGAATAGAATTTTTAATGACTTATATAAACTACTAAAACCTAAGTATCTTTTAGTTGAACTTGTTTTTAATATTCGTGGAGGTATAAAAACTGTAGTAAAAAAAGAAAAAGGAAAAATATAAGTTATGGATTTCTTTAATAAGGTAAGGAAAATACACTTAGTAGGAATTGGTGGGAGTGGAATGAGTGGTGTTGCAGAAGTTTTGTTAAATATGGGGTATGAAGTTTCTGGGTCTGACATAAAAGAAAGTGAGACAATAAATCGTTTAAAAAAATTAGGAGCTAAAATTTTTATAGGTCATAAAAGAGAAAATATCAATTCAGCTGACGTTGTTGTATTTTCTTCTGCTATTGATAAGAATAATCCAGAGTTATTGGAAGCAAAAAAGAAAAGTATTCAAATTATACCAAGAATTGAGATGTTAGCTGAAATTGCTAGAATGAAGTATACAATTAGTATATGTGGTACACATGGAAAGACTACTACTACTTCTATGTTAGGCTTGGTCTTAAAAAATTGTGGTTTTGATCCGACAATAGTAGTAGGTGGAAAATTTAAAAATATTGGTGCCCATGGTAGGTTAGGTAAAGGAAAGTTTATCGTGGTTGAATCTGATGAAAGTGACGGTTCATTTTTAAAATTATCGCCTTATGTAGTTATATGCACTAATATTGATAATGACCATTTAGATTATTATAAAAACTTAAAATCTCTAAAGGATGCATTTCTTCAACATTTTAATTCTGTCCCATTTTATGGTTTTAATATTTTATATGGAGATGATAAGAACATTTCTTCTTTATTGAGTTTTATAAAAAGAAAATATTATACTTATGGTATAAATCATAGAAATGATTTTTATGTAGAAGATATTGAAATGGATAAATGTATATCTAAATTTAAAGTATTTTTTTCTCATAAATATATAGGAGAGATAAAATTAAGAATTTTGGGTCTTCATAATATACTAAATTCTTTAGCTGTAGTTTCTTTTAGTGTGTTATGTGATTTTAATTTTAAAGATGTAAAATTAGCCTTAGAAGAATTTATTGGGGTGGAAAGAAGGATAGAGTTTAAAGGAAAAATAAGACTAAATAATAAAGAAATAGAAATTTATGATGATTATGGTCATCATCCTAAAGAAATATATTATACTTTAAAAGCTCTTCAAACACGAGTTGGTAATAAAAAAATAATAGTACTTTTTCAACCTCATAGATATACAAGAACAAAGTTATTATACAAAGAGTTTTATAAAGGTTTTTCGAAAAAGCATAAAATTTTCTTATTGGATATTTATCCAGCTAATGAAAAACCAATTAAAGGTGTAAGTTCAAAGCTTATTTATCAAGATTTAAAAAATAGGGGATATGATGTTGAGGAATATAATGAGGAAAAGTTCTTAAATTTTATAGAAAACTACAAAAAAGATTTTGTAATTTTGACACTTGGAGCTGGTAATGTTTATAGCATAGCTGATTTTTTAATAAAAAAATATGGTTAAGGATTTTTTAAGTTTAATAAAACCACATGGAATAGATGTAAGGCAAAATGAAATTCTTAAAAAATATACTACTCTTAATATAGGTGGAGCAGCAAAATTTTTTGTAAATGTTAATAATCTTTTACAATTAAAGACCGTACTAAAAATAGCAAATGAATGTAGAGAAGAGATTTTAGTAATAGGTGCAGGTTCTAATATGTTAATTTCTGATAATGGATTTGATGGAGTTGTTATTAAGTTGAGAGGTGAATTTAGTAATTTTTATATAATGGATAATAATGTAGTCTCTTATTCTGGTGTGATGTTGCCTTTTTTGATAAAAACTACTGTAGATTATTCTTTAGGAGGATTAGAAGAGTTGTTTGGAATACCTGGTAGTATAGGTGGTGCTATTATGATGAATGCTGGTACTAAGACATCTACAATTTCAGATAATTTAGATTATATAGAAGTAATTGAAATTACTAATCCAGATAAAGTTATAAAGTTGACTAAAAACGAGATTAATTTTGGTTACAGAAAAAGTGGATTAGAAGGATTTATCATAGTAAAAGCTGCTTTTATTTTAAGAAAATCAGATAAAGACATTTTGAAAAAACGAATTACAGAGATATTGATTGAAAGAAATAAAACCCAACCATTAGGAACATTTAATGTAGGATGTGTTTTTAAGAATCCTCAAGATGGGAAAATCTCTTCTGCTAAATTAATAGAATCTTGTGGACTTAAAGGATTTTTTTGTGGAGACGCTTATGTATCTGAAAAGCATGCTAATTTTATAATAAACAGACAAAATGCCACTTCGGAAGATTTTGTAAAAGTAATAAGACATGTTATTAAAACAGTAAAGGAAAAATATAACATAGAATTGGAACCGGAAATAAAACTAATAAATATTCAACTATGAATAGAAAATTAAAGATAGTTGTTATTTGTGGAGGGTTTTCTTCGGAAAGGGAAATTAGTATTAAAACAGGAAAAGCTGTATATGAAAATTTGAAAAAATGGGAAGATTTTGATGTTTCTTTTTTAGAAATTAAAAAAGATGATTATATAAAAAAGATATTTTTATTAAAAAAGCAGAAAATTGACATTGTATTTATTGCTTTACATGGTAAATTTGGAGAGGATGGAGTCTTGCAGTCTATATTGGATGCTCTTGAGATAAAATATACTGGTTCAGGTGTGAATGCATCTGTGATATGTATGAATAAACATTATGCAAAAAATATATTTGTAGCAAATAAAATTCCTACTCCACAGTGGCAACTTATAAAACATACCGATGAGGATTTAAAAATTCCTTTTCCAGTAATAATAAAACCTGTAGACGAAGGTTCTACAATAGGAGTATCTTTAGCTAATAATTATAAAGAATATATTGCAGGTTTAAATAAAGCTTTTAGATATAGTAACTCAGTTATAGTGGAAAAATTTATAGAAGGAAAGGAATTAACAGTACCTATCTTAGGTGATAAAATTTTGCCAATTGTAGAAATTATTCCTAACTTAAATAAGTTTTATGATTTTAATTCAAAGTATAAAAAAGGGGGTTCTAAACATATCATCCCTGCTAATGTAGAAAAAAAAATATATGAAAAAATAAAAACTATTGCTAAAAAAGCTGCAGAAGCAATTGGTTGTGAGGTGATGTGTAGGGTTGATATTATTTTAGAGAAAAAAACTAATAAAATTTATGTATTAGAAATAAACTCGATTCCTGGAATGACAGAAACTTCTTTATTTCCAGAATCTGCAAGGTTCTTTGGAATAAGTTTTCCTCAATTGGTAAGAGAAATAGTACTTTTATCTCTTAAAAAATATAGTTAAATATGGTTAGATATCGGAGTTATTTCAGAAAGAGGAATAAGAAAAATTATAGGTTCTTTAAAAAACTTCCATTTTTGGTTATAGTAATTTTTATTATTTATTCCTTATTTGATAATTTTTTTTCCTTCATAAGAATTAATAAAGTATATATTTTACAAAATACTACAACCTTACCTAACGAGTTGATTTCTCAATATATACTTAACAAAAAAATAAATATATTTAATTATCCTTTTATATTAAATGAATTAAAAAATAAATACAATGAGATATATAAGATTAAATTGTTAAATATTCCTTTTTTAGACAGAAATATTAAAATTTCAATTTTTGGAAGAGAGTGGATTTTTTATATTTCAAAGTATAATGAATATATTTTTTATTCAAAAGATAAAAAGTGGTATAAAGTTTACAATCCGAGTGTTATTGTAAGTGAAATAAAAGAAGTTTCTACTGATGGAACTTTAGATTTAGAAAAATTATATAAATTAAATGATATATTAGATAGTGTAGGTTTAGACAAGAATGTGTATAGAGTGGAAATAAAACATAATAAAGAATACATTTTATATTTTAAAGAAGGTCATATTTTTGTATTTAGAGACAATTTTGATTTAATAGACGAAAAAAAGATATTAAAAATTTATAACTTTCTTTCTAAAAAAAGTAAAGTTTATGTTTGTTTATTAAATGAAAATTTAGTATTTTATAATGATTTATAATCAATTATTGATTAGAAATTCAAAAAATTATATAACATCATAAAATACACCAAAATATTAATATTTACTGTTTGTGTAAAAAAATGCCTAAAGAAGAAATATACTGCGGATTAGATATAGGTTCTGGTAGAATAACAGGAGTAATAGCTAGATACGATCCAGAGAGAGAAATTATAGATATTCTTGCTGGTAAACAGGTAATAGACAGAGAAGCTATTTCTAATGGAGTTATAAAAGACATAGAAAGGAGTGCTTTTCTTATAAATGAGATTATAAATAGTTTAGAAGAAGCTGCACATGTGGAAAAAAATAAACTTATAGTTGGTATTAGAGGAGCATTTGTTTCTACTTATGATACTACAGCACAAATTCCTATAACTTCAACAGATAAAACCATTACTAAAGAAGATCAAGACAAGGTTTTAGATCATGCAGAAAAAAATTTAAGATTATCTAATGATAGAAAGATAATGACTATTATTCCTCAGGAATACATAATAGATGGTCAACCTGGGATAACAAATCCTATAAATATGGAGGGGAGTGTTTTAGAAGTAAAAGCTTATGCTGTTGTAGTATATTCCAGTTTTTTAAGAAACATAGAAAGAACTTTTAATGAAGCAGGTTATGTCCCCGATGAGATTTTATATGGATTAATTCCTGTGAGTCAGCTTGTAACTGATAATGAAGAAAGAAAGCTTGGGTGTCTAGTCATTGACTTTAATGGTCAAACAATAGGAGTAGTAGCTTATAGTGGTGGTTGTATAAGATATAGTAGGGAATTTTACAATAACGAAATTGATTTAGGAGCTGATTTAATAACTCGTGAAATTGCTGCTTATTATAAAACATCTTGGAATATAGCAGAAAATATAAAACAGCAATATGGAGTATCTCAACCTTCAGCTATTAAAAAAGACGAACAGATTGAGATTCCAACAAGAGATGGTAAGAGTGTAAGAATTACTACTAAAAAAGAAACTGCACGTATTATTGCAGAGGTGATAGAGTCTATATTTTTAGATAGAATAATTCCAGAACTGCATAAGGTTCCTTGTATAGAAAATGTACTTCAAGATGGGGACATAGTTTTAACTGGTGGAGGAGCAAATTTATGTGGTATTACAGATGCTATAAGGGAACTATTTAGGAGTGAATATTCAGAAATAGAAAGTAGTATAGATGTTCGTCCTGGGAGTATAGGAGGAGAAAGCGGAATTATCGGTGATGAGGAGATAATATCTAATTTTTCTTATACCACTGCAATAAGTTTGATTAAGTATAGTGTTTCTAATAGACAAAAACTATTAGATAGAAGAAGAGAAAAAGATACAAATTTTTTAACTAAATTTTTCAAAAAAATTTGGAATATATTTGATTAAACTTATGAAAGATATTGATAAAAATCCGGTTAAGATAAAAATAATGGGAGTAGGTGGTGCCGGAGGTAATGCTATAAATAGAATAGTAGAAGCTGGTCAGATTTCTGGTGGAGTGGATATAATAAGTGTAAATACAGATCTTCAAGTTTTAAGACTTTCAAAGGCACCAATAAATATTCAGATAGGTCAAAAAACTACTAATGGTCAGGGGAGTGGAGGCAAACCCGAAGTTGGCAAAAAAGCCGCTGAAGAATCAGCTGAAACCATAAGAGATTTATTAGTTAACACAGATTTATTATTTTTAACGTGTGGAATGGGGAAAGGCACTGGTACAGGAGCGACTCCTATAATTGCAAAAATTGCAAAAGAGTTAGGAATTTTGACTGTTGCAGTAGTTACCAAACCATTTAAGTTTGAAGGAACTGAAAGAATGAAAAATGCTGAGATGGGAATAAGTGAACTTAAGAAATATGTAGATGCTTTATTAGTGATACCTAATGATAAGTTTTTAGAGCTTTATCCTTATTCCAGTTTCACAGAGATGCTTTATAGAATAGCAGATGATGTTTTACATAAAGCAGTGTTGAGTATGTGGAGTGTAATAACAAGACCGGGCTATATGAATGTAGATTTTGCAGATGTAAAAAATGTGCTAAAAGATGCAGGAGAGATAATAATGAGTATAGGTTCAGAAAATTCTTATTCAGAAAATTCTTTAAAAAAAGCATTAAAATCAGCAATTAATAATCCATTAATAGATGTAAATATCCAAGGAGCAAAAAAACTTTTAGTAAATCTTTGTGGTGCTAATATAATGACCAATGATGTTATAACATTAGGTAAATATTTAGAACAATATATGGATAAAGATTTTGTTCTTTTTATAGGTTATGTTAATTCAGAAGAATTTCAGGACAAAGTGGAAGTTACTTTAATAGCTAGTGGATTTTCTAATACAAATAAGAAGAAAAAAACAACCACTGAAAACGTAAAGAAAGAGATTCCAAAAAGTATCACTGAAGATTCTACTGGAGGAAGAATAAGTATTATAAGAAAAGGTAAGTTAAGAGTATTAAAATAAACCTATGAGTGGGATAGATAAGATAATAAAAATAATTAGAAAGTTTATAGAGTTAGGTGGAAGTGATTTACATTTAAGAAGTAATTCAGTTCCTTATGTTAGAAAAAATGGCGTATTAATGGTTTTAGATAATGAATACTTAGTTTCTTATGAAGAAATTAAAAACTTTGCGTATTATGTGATGAATGAAGAACAACAAAGAAGATTTGAGATTGAAAAAGAATGTGATGTAGGATATAATTTTGAAAATATAAGTAGATTAAGAATGAATATATTTTATCAAAAAGGGATGATAAATATAGCTATAAGACATATTCCTCTGGAGATTCCTAATAGAGAGATTTTAAACCTTCCTGAAATAGTTTATAAATTAGCTGATAATATAAGGGGTTTAGTTCTTGTAACAGGACCTGCTGGTTCGGGGAAATCTACTACATTAGCAAGTATGATAGACTATATTAATTCTACAAGATCAGCTCATATTGTTACTATAGAAGATCCTATTGAATTTATTCATAAAGATAAAAAGTCAATAATTTCACAACGAGAAGTTCCTTATGATACTCTTTCTTTTATTTCTGCTTTAAGACATGTAGTAAGGCAAAATCCAGATGTGATTTTGATTGGTGAAATGCGTGATTTAGAGACAATGCAGGCAGCTCTCACTGCAGCACAGTTAGGGCATTTTGTGTTGTCTACTGTTCATACGGTTGATACCATTCAAACAATAAACAGAATTATAGATATCTTTCCACCTCATCAACAAAATCAAATAAGATTACAATTAGCTGATACTCTTAAAGGTGTAATTTCTCAAAGGTTAATAAGAAAAAAAGATGGCAGTGGTTTAATACCTGCAGTTGAAGTTTTGGTAGTTACACCTGCTGTTAGAAAGTGTATAGAAGAGAAAAATTTTGGAGACCTTTATAATTTATTAAAACAAGGTAAACATTATGGTATGCAAACATTTAATCAGGCATTGTTAGATTTGTTTAGAAAAGAGAAAATTAGTTTAGAGGATGCACTTCAAGCAGCTACTAGCCCAGAGGAATTGATGCTTGCTATAAAAGGTATTGAAACTTCAAGTATAGAAAGTTCACAGATTTACGAGAGATTTGAAAGAAGATAATTTTAATTGATGATATGGAGAAAAGAAAATTCTCTTATAATATGCGAAGTTCCTTCCTTTTTTATAGCTACCACTACTAAAGAATTTTTTAAAGAAAAATTTGTTAAAAAAGATATTAATATTCCATACTTAACTGAAGAAAAAAAATCAGCTTTATTTAGTTTTTTAGAGTATTATAATTTAGAAAAAAATAAAATTTTATTATGTGAACAAGTTCATAGTAACAAAGTTATCTTTGTAGAAGAACTTAATAATATAAATAGTTTCTATGTAAAAAATAAAGAAATTTTTATATTTAAAGATATAGATGGTATTATAACTACTTTAAATGAAGCTGCAGTAGTTATTTTTACTGCTGATTGTATTCCTTTGTTTGTGTTTAGTAAAAAAGGGGGAATATTTGGCTTAGTTCATATAGGTAGAAGAGGTTTAGAAGAAGGTATTTGTGAACAATTGATTTTATCTTTAAAGTCAAAATCTTTACAACCCAATGACTTTTTTTATATATTAGGACCACATATATGTCCTAATTGTTATAGTGTAGATGACCAACCATACTCATTATTTGAAAAGTTAAATTTATGTTTTCATAAGTTATTTGTTGATACCAATAATCTCTTGAATTCCAATATATGTACTTATCATAATTTTGATTTCTTTTCTTATCGTAAAGATAAAACCTCAATGCGGAACTTATCTATTATTTTTTCTTTATAATTTAAGTTTACACTTAAACACAAATACAAAACATATTGTATTTAAAGTAATACTTTAAATTTTTAAATTATTTTAAAAATTTGTTATCATTTATGAAATTTGATATAAATTTTAAAATTTATTTGAAAAATTCGAATTATCAATATTTTTTATATTTAATTCAAAGTTTTAATTTAAAAGAATAAATTAACATAATATAACTTATAGGAACTTGATTTAATAAGTGTAATTTTTAGTTTGATTTTAAAGAATTAGTTTAATTTTTTGGATTAATTTAGGTTTTTACCAAATTTTTTAAGAGTTGCTAAAAGTTGTGAGATGTCTGGTTGAGTTTTTATTACCGGTTTGTCAATACTTACATATACTAAAGCCATATCTAAGATTATTGATATAGCCCTAGAAATTAAAGATGTTTTTCCTGTTGTAAAGAAGGTATATTTTTTGAAATTTTTAAAAATTTTGTGTATTTTTTTTAAAAAATCAAAGTATTTTTTGAAATCAGAGATGTTTATGACTATTTTTACTATATAATTGTTTATTTTTCTTATTTTTATAAATTTTTTAATCTTATATAAATATTTGTAAATTTCTTTTTCTTTAAAACTATTTAAAAAATGAATAGAAAAAATTGCTAATTTTTTATATTTCTTAGCTTCTTTATATATTTCATTCTTGATTTTTGAGTTAAATTCGATATCTATAAAGTGAATAGATTCTTTTAAGTTATAAATTAGGTTCTTTATTATTTTTTTTCTTATGTTTTCTTTTATTTTTACTCTTCCGCCTTCTTCAAATTTTCTGAAAGTCAATATGATTTTTATTTTAGGTAGATGTTTTTTGATATAATATATTATATCTTTTATTTTTTCTATATTAGGATAGAAAGTATCTACTCTAATTTCTAAAGCATATATGAATTTCCTAAATTTTTTTATTTTTAATATCTGTTTTTCTGGCAAATTGTTTGTTAATACACATACTATTTTCATTTATTCTTCTTAATACTATATATG
>JANXCA010000037.1 GCA_025060535.1 Endomicrobiia bacterium
ACTTAATAATAAAAAAACTTGCAAAAACAGGATATGTAAAAATAAAGCAATTAAATAGGAAAAAAATAGAATACATTCTTACACCAAAAGGATTTGCAGAAAAAACAAAAAAAACCTACAACTACATATTAAAAACCACAAACCAATTTTTAACAATATACAGTAAACTTAATAATCTAATTGCTGAAGCAATAAAAAATGGTAAAACGAATTTTTACATTTTTGCTGACGATGAGATATATAATTTGCTTATGCTTATATTTAACACATTAAATAATAAAAACATCAAACATACAAGAATATATAAACTACCTCAAAATTTTAATGGCAGCTTAAATGTTTTGTATTTAATAACAGACGAAACTATGAAATTCAAAAATAGTTCCAACATAGTAAATTTAATTCAATATCTAAGTTGAAAACTTTATTTTACAAAATTGAATAAAATGGTACAAAGAAGTAAAGATTGGTTAAGACAAGCAGAAAGAGATTTACTTCATGCGAAAAATGCACATAAGGACAAAGATTACGAATGGAGTTGTTTTGCAGCACAACAAGCATCTGAGAAAGCACTTAAAGCAGTTTATGAGAAAAATAACAAATCTGTAAAAGGACACTCTATAGTCGGATTATTAGAAGGACTAAAGAAATTTAAGTTTCCTAAAGAATTTTACACTTATGCAAAAATTCTTTCAAGATACTACATTGAAACAAGATATCCAAACGGTTTTCCGGAAGGTGCACCTGCTGATTATTTTGATGAAAAACTAAGCAAGGAGGCAATAGATGCTGCTGAGAAAATCCTTAAATGGTGTAGAGGTATTGTCAGTAGAAAAAAATAAATTAATAAACACATTAAAACAAATTGCAAAAGGAATAAAGTATAATCATCCGTATGTTTTAAAAATTATTTTGTTTGGTTCCTTTTCTAAAAATAATTTTACACCATACAGCGATGTAGACATAGCAATAATAACTACGCAAAAATTCAAGAAAAATTTTTTAGAAAGACAGGATGACTTCGTTGATTATTTCAAAAAGATTCCATTTGATGTTAACTTACTTGTATATACTAAAGACGAATTTGAAAAAATGAAAAAAGAAAATAATGCTATAATAAGAGAAATTAAAAGAGGGATAATTTTATAAAATTTTAATTTTATTATCCAATTAATGTCAAAAATAAAAAGTGAAAAAACAAGATATAGAAAAAGTTTTCAAAGTAATATTTGAAATGTACAAAGAAGGTGTACTTAAAGATTATGCGATTGGTGGTGCTACAGCAACAATTTATTATACTGAACCATTTGCTACACAAGATGTGGATATATTTTTTTGCCCGCAGGAGAAAAATGGTATTGTGTTGTTAACACCTTTTTGCGAATTTTTGTTAAAAAAGAATACAAGATATTTAAAGAATACATTGTTATAAATGATGTATTAATTCAATTTATTCCTGTAGATGATGAATTAGAAAAAGAAGCAGTTGAAAAAGCAACTACAGTAAAATTTAAGAATGTGAGTATAAAAATTATAAAACCAGAATATTTAATAGCAATATTTCTGAAGGTGTACAGAGCAAAAGATAGAGAGAAAATAATAAAACTTTTAGAACAGGCAAAAATAGATAAATCTTTGTTAACAAATATTTTAAGAAAATATGGTTTAGATGAAAAGTTTAGAGAGTTTGTAAAGAACTATTATGAGTAGTAGATTTGTTAAAAACCAAACAGAAATTGAAAGATACAGGAATAAAATTTTTAAATCAAAAGATGAATGTCGTAAAATATTTGCAAAGAAACCTTTTGATGAAAAACTTATACTTTCATTTCGACTATATAAAAGAATTGAATATCTTAAAAAATTAAAAAATGCAAAATAAGATAGAATTTTCTAAATTTTGAAAAGTTGTTTTATAAATATAATTTTAGAAAAATGGTAGAAACTTCTATAATTATAAGAACAAGAAATGAAGAAAAATATATCGGTGAAGTATTAAATGCGGTTTTTTCACAGAATTATAAAAATTTTGAAGTGATAATTGTTGATTCTGGTTCAACTGATAAAACTTTAGACATTGTAAAAAATTTTCCAGTGAGGATATTCAGTATTTCACCAGAAAAATTCAGTTATGGCCATGCTTTAAATTTTGGGTTTGAAAAATCACAAGGTAAATATGTAGTTTGTTTAAGTGCACATTCTCTACCGACATCCAATAGTTGGCTTGAGAAATTGATATCAAATTTTATTGACGAAAAGGTTGCTGCTGTTATGGGGAAAACCCTACCTTGGCCAGATTGTAATCCATTTGATAGAAGGGGGTTATTAAGAAGATTTAATATTGAAAAACAAGAAATTACCGAAAAAACACCATTCAATTTTGGCAATGCAAATTCAGCAATAAGGAAAGATATATGGGAAAAATTGAAGTTTAATGAAAGCCTTACTTATGCTGAAGATCTTGAATGGTCAAGAAAAATTATAAATTTGGGATATAAGATTATTTATGAACCAGAAGCAGTTGTGTATCATTCACATAATGAAAGTTTGAAACAAATTCAAAAACGATTTTATAATGAAGCAAAAGCGCTTAAAGATATAAATATATTTACTAAAAGATATAGATTATTATATTTGTTTTTTGATCTAGTAATTGGTACTATCTATGATATAAGTTATGTATTATTAAGGCCGCGATATATTAGATGGTTATTTTTTGCTCCATTAAGAAGAATAGCTATGAACTATGGTAGATATAAAGGTTCAAGAAATATAGATTATTCTGCTACATTTTTTGAAGCAACTGTAAAACGATTTTTTGTAATAATTATAAAAAAAATTAATTCTTTTTTGTCTTCGAAAGCAGTATTTTTGACAAAAATTACTGGGAAATCAAAATATTATATTCACCCTAAACATTTAATTGATAATCCTGAGCATTATTGGTATTTAGATTATATTAATTCAACAGATTTTGTTTTAGGTGTTGGTTGCAATAACGGAATACACACTGTACAATGTGCAAAAAAGTGTAAAGAAATTTGGGGTTTTGATTACAACCTAAGAGCAGTAGATATAGCAAAAAAAATAGCATTAGATAATAACTTGAAAAATATAAATTTTTTTGTTTTAGATGCTGAAGAAAAATGGAACTTCAAAGATGAAAATTTTGATAAAATAATTATGCTTGATGTTCTTGAACACATAAACAATAGAGATTTTGTATTATCAGAAGTAAAAAGAGTATTAAAAAGAGGTGGATTATTTTTATTTTCAGTTCCAAATAGTCAAACAAAATGGAAAAAATTGCAAAAAAAACTTGGTTTATTTTATTATTCTGATCCTGATCATAAAATTGAATACACAATAGAGGAGATAAAAAAAGAATTAGAAAAGTTTAATTTTAAATTGTTAGAAATAAGACCTATTGTTTATGATACTCCTTGGTATGGTTTAATAGATTTTGTCGGTGGTATAAGTTTGAGATTATATTCAAAATTATCAAAATGGAAAAAAGAAAAAGTAAAAAATAATTTAAATGAAAGTATAGGATTTAAAATTGTAGCGATAAAACAATGAAAGTTTGTTGGCCGTTATTGGGATTATCTAAAAGTTCAGAGTTAGGTGGTGGAGTATATAGCTATGGAATAATTTGTGCTTTAGCAGATAATGATATTAAGATATATCTTCCCATTTATTTAGGTAGAGATGGTATAAATTGTGAAATTAAAAAAAATTGGTACATATATAAGATTCCACTAAGGAAACAATTTAAGTTGGGAGGAGTTATTACAAACTTAATGTTTTTAATTTGGGTAGTTTTTATTTGGTTTAAAGAACATTTTGATATATTAGTATGTCAATATCCAGAATATGCAGGATATATGAGTTTCATAATGAAAAAATTGTTTGGAGTAAAAGTAGTAGGTATTTATCATCACATAGAAAGAGAAAACAAAATTGTATATTTTTTGAATAAACTTATTGCTAAATCTTTTTCACAAATAATTACAGTAAGTGAACATAGTAAAAGAGAAATTATTAGCAATTATAGAATTAATCCAGACAGAATTTCTGTGGTTTACAATGGAGTAGATGAGAAATATTTTGAAGAAAAAGAGAAAAATATAAAGTTGATAGAGAAATACAAGTTAGAAGATAAAAAATTATTACTTTTTGTTGGAAGTTTAATACCAAGAAAAAATTTGTTTTTTTTAATAGATGTTTTTGAAAAAGTTTTGAAAAAAATTCCTGATGTTGTACTTGTGGTGTGTGGCAAAGGATATCAAAAAGAGAATTATGAGTTTCTATTAAAAAAATATGTGGAACAAAAAAATTTAAATCAAAATGTAATTTTTACAGGCAAAATTTCAGAAGAAGAAAAGCTTGATTTTTATAATTTATGTGATATATTTGTTTTTCCTTCACTTTTGGAAGGATTTGGTTTGGTTGTTGCAGAAGCAATGGCTTGTGGTAAACCTGTGGTAGTTTCAAATGTTAGTTCTTTGCCAGAGTTAGTCATAGATGGTGTTACAGGTTTTCTTGCTAATCCCAAAGATATAGATGATTTTGTTGGTAAAATAATTATGCTTTTAAAAAATAAAGAATTAAAAAGAGATATTGGAGAAAAAGCCAAAAAATATGCTATTGAAAATTTTAAATGGAGTAAATCAGCAGAAAGAACGATTGAAATTTTAAATTTAGTTTTAGAAAACAAAAGAAGTAAAATTGTTGGTACAATTTTAGAACAAGGTGGTGGAATAGAAACTTTAGAAAAAACAGGACAGGTTAGCAGATTGTTTAATTCTTATTTTTCTAGATATTTAAATTTTTTTGACAAAATATATTTTTTTTCATATGAAGACGAAAATTATTCTATGCCTGAAAATGTTAATCTTTTTCCAGCAAAAATCAAAACAAAAGGTTTAATATATTCATTTCTTATGCCTTTTTTGTATAAAGAGGAGTTTAAACGATGCAAAGTTTTAAGAATTTTTCAGATGACCGCTTGTATACCTGCAATAATTTCTAAGATATTGTGGGGTATACCTTTTGTAGCAACCTATGGATATATTTATAAAAATCACATTGAATCTGAGAGAGGTAAACTGATGGCAACAATTATGGATTTTATAACAAAAATTGGTTTAAAATTTGCTGATAAAGTAATTGTTACATCTAAATTTGTGTTAGAATATCTTAAAGGAAAAATTTCAGAAGAAAAATTATGTTTTATACCCAATGGTGTTGATTTATCTATATTTAGACCTATTTTTGTTTGGAAAAATAGAAAAGAAAAAGTTGTTTATTCGATAGGCCGTCTAAGCAGACAAAAAAATTATCATTTGTTAATAGAAGCAATAGCAAAATTAAAAAATGTATCATTAACGATAATTGGTAATGGTCCCCTTAGAAGCGAATTGGAGGATTTTGCTAACAAAAAAAATATTAAAATAAGATTTATTGAAAAAGTTGAAAATGAGAAACTTTCAGAAATACTTAAAGATGCGGATGTTTTTGTTTTATCTTCACTTTTTGAGGGCCATCCTAAAGCATTGACCGAGGCTATGGCGTGTGGCATACCTTGTGTGGGGGTAAATGTTGAAGGTATAAGAGATATTATAATTAATGGTGAGAATGGACTATTAAGTGAACCAAATGAAAAAGATTTAGCAGAGAAAATAAAACTATTACTTGAAAATAAAGAGTTAGCAGAAAAATTAGGCAATAACGCACGGAAATATGTAGAAGAAAATTACAATTTGGAAAAATTAATTGATAAGGAGATAAAGATAATTTTAAGTGTAGTAAAAAACTAAATTATGTATAAACAATATATAGATATAGAGCAAAAAAAATTTTGGGAAGAAAGTTGGAAAAATTTTACAGTTAAGGAGTTAATGACTGGTCTTGAAAATACTGATTTGTGGAAAATATTAAAAAAATACTTGCCCAAAAATGGTAGAATATTAGAAGGAGGTTGTGGTTTAGGCCATTGGGTTAAATTTTTGAGTGATAAAGGATATGACATTATTGGAATAGATTATGTTGAAGATGTTATAAAACAAGCAAAGAATGAGTTCAATGATTTAAAAATTTTTGTTGGCAATGTACTTAAGACAGATTTTCCAGATAATTATTTTGACTCATATATATCTTTAGGTGTAATAGAACATTTTGAAAATGATGCAGTTCTTCTTTTAAACGAGGCCAAAAGGATACTAAAGCAGGTGGAAAATTATTAATATCTGTTCCATTTTTAAATATTGCAAAAAGAATAAGCATACTAAGACATAAATCTGAAGATGATACAAATTTTAAAGAAGATAAAATTTTTTATCAATATGTATTTAAAAAGAAAGAATTTAAAAAATTACTTAGAGACAATGGTTTTAAAGTAATAAAAACAAAATATTATTCTGTTGAAGCTGGATTAGAAAGAAAGCTACCATTAATAAGTAAAATTAAAAATGTAATGAAAAAATCGCAAAATAAATTTATTGTAAAAATTCGTCCTGTTTTACATAATTTATGGGATTTTGGATTAAGTTTTATTCCGAAACCAATTTTTGCACATATGATTTTAGCAATTTGCGAGAATAAAAAATGAACATTTGTTATGTAATAGAGTATTTTTATCCGTTTAATATAGGTGGTGCAGAGATTAGTGCTTTTGAACATGCCAAAGAGTTAGTAAAAGTTGGTAATAAAGTTATAATTATAACACCAAATTATGGAACAAAGAATTATGAAATTATAGATGGTGTAGAGATATATCGTTTCAAGTTTAAAAAACTAAAATTTGGTAAGGAAATAAATTCTTTATATTTTATAAACCCAATATATTATTTATATCTTGCGTTTTGGGTTTATCGAATTGTTAAGAAAAACAATTGTGATATTGTGCATGCACAGAATGCTTACTCAATAATAGGAAGTTTTGTTGCTTCAAAACTTCTAGGCAAGAAATTTTTCGTCACTTTAAGGGATTGTTCTAATATTTGTTGTTTGGGAGCTTTTTGTTTGCTTGAAAAAAAATTTCCACCGTCAAAATGTGGATTATTTAAAAATTTAGTGTGTTTGCCAAAATATCAAAAGTTGTATAGTCTAAATATTGGATATTTTAAAAAGTTAAAATTAGTATTAAGATTATTTGTTCAATTTATTGATTTAATATTAAGAAAAAAAATTATAAAAATGTCAACAAAGATAATTACTGTATCTGATGCTATTGGAGAGATTTATCAAAGGATAGGTTTTCCTAAAAACAAAATGGTTACAGTTTATAATCTTCCACCTAAAATAGAAAAAGTTGACGGCCAAGAAATAAAGAACATAAAAAATAAATTAGGTCTTAACAATAAAAAAGTTGTTTTGTATGTCGGTAAAATGTCTTACGGAAAAGGGACTGATGTTCTAATAAAAGCTATTCCTGAAGTAGTGAAATCAGTTCCTGATGTTTGTTTTGTTTTTGTAGGAAGAACAAATCCATTAATAAGGATACCTCAAGAAATAAAAGATTATGTAAAAGTTTTAGGTCATATATCTAATAAAGAAGTTCAAACACTTTATGAATTATGTGATTTAGTGGTTATACCATCTGTCTGGCCAGAACCATATCCAAGAGTTGCACTTGAAGCAATTGCTCATAATAAAAAAATAGTTGCAACAAATGCTGGTGGTATTTCTGAAATTATTTCTAAATATAAAGGAGGTTTTTTTGTTGAAAGAAAAAATGAAAATGTTCTTGCAGAAAAAATAAGTTTTGTTTTAAATTTAACAAAAGAAGCGCCTAACAATCAATATGAAACAGATTTTTTAACAGAAATGAGAAAAAATGTTATAGAAAGACTGATAAAAGTTTATAGTATAGATAAAAATTGAAAATAAATATGAAGAATTTTATTTCTTTTAGGAGATATTATATAGATAAAATGCTTTTAAATTTTCAATTTTATGGGAAGGTGTTAGATGTTGGTGGTAAAAAGATTAATAAACGAGGTAATTTTGTTCCACCGGAAAATAAGGTTGAAGTATGGCATTATCTTAATATTGACAGCTCAACAAATCCAGATTTTTGTTGTTCAGCAGAACATATTCCTGTAGAAGATGGATATTATGATATAGTTATAATTACAGAAGTCTTAGAACATTTAGAGAATCCTGATATAGTTTTAAAAGAATGTTATCGTGTTTTGAAAAAAAATGGAAAGATTGTTGTAACTATACCATTTTTATATCCGTTACATAAAGATCCTTACGATTATCAAAGGTGGCTTCCAGATAAAATAAATAAAGAATTTCTAAGTGTTGGTTTTAAAAATATTGAAATTTTACCTATGGGTGGACTTTTTGCAGTTTTATTTGATTTGTTTTTTATTTCAATTACAACGGCTTCTAAAAATCCAGATACATTAATGAAAAAGATAATGAAAAATAAGTTCATATTATCATTCCTTGTAAATTTGTTTAAAATATTAGATGAAAAATTTAACTATAAATCAAAACATATAACTACCGGATATTTTATAATTGGGGAGAAAATATGAAAAAAATAATAAAGTATATAATTAATAAGTTAGATTATGACTTAGTTAAAAAGCCAGAAGTTACAATTTTCGAACAATTTTAAAATTTTTTGGAAAAAGCAAAAATAAGTTAATAATTTTTGATGTTGGTGGGTATATTGGAGAATTTTCTTATAATATTTCTAAAATATTTACAAATGCAGAAATTTATATTTTTGAACCATATATTAGTTCCTTTAAAAAATTACAACAGAGATTCATTTGTTCAAAAAACATTAGTATATATAATATTGCTTTAGGTGATAATAAAGGTGAAAAAATTTTTTATATTTATTCAGATAAGTCACGTAACAGCTTATTAATTCTACCGATATATTTAATATAGAAAATGAAATGAAGATTAATGTTATAACATTAGATGAATTTTGTAAAGATAGATCAATTGAGCATATTAATATTTTAAAAATAGATACAGAAGGTTATGATTTGAAAGTTTTAAAAGGTGCCTCTGATGTGCTTTCTAAAAAATCTATAGATTTAATATATACAGAATTATTCTTTATACAGCCTTATATAGAAGGTCATTTGTTTCATGAAGTTTGTAGTTCCCTGTATAATTTTGGATATAATCTATTTAACATATTTGGTGTTAAATATACACAAAACAATCAATTAGATGGTGTAACGCTTTGTTTATTAATGATAGATTCTTGCAGGATAATATTAAAAAATAAAAAAACTATATGAATAAGCCAATAGTTTCTATTGTTATATTGACAAGAGATAGATATAATCTTCTAAAAAAATGTATTTCAAGTATTAAAGATTCCACTTATAAAGATTTTGAGGTTATTTTGATTGATAATGGTTCCATTGATAACACAAAATATATAACAAAGGAGTTTCAAGAATTAAATATTAGATATTTTTTTACAAAAATTAAAAAATTATCTAGGTTAAGACAATATGGAATAGAACAAGCAAAAGGTAGATATGTTATTATGATAGATGATGATTGTGTGCTAGATCCTAAATATATTGAGTTAGTAGTAAAACGTTTTGAAGAGGATGAGAACATTGCAATTATTGGAGGAAATTTGATTAATATAGGATTTGATAAAGGTTCCCTTAATAAAGGGAAAGGTAAAATTGGAATAAATTGTAAATATGAAACTGTTACCAAGATAAATTTAGCAGAAGTTTTCGGAAGTGCTTGTATGTCAATTAGGAAAGAAGTTTTTGAAGAAGTCGGTGGGTACGATTTATACTGCGATTTTATGGAAGAGGTTGATTTAACATTAAAGGTTAAAAATAGAGGTTATAAAATTTGTTTTGAACCAAATGCTATAATTAAACATTACAAAAGTGAGATCTATTATAGACCATTATTTAATAGTCCAAACAAAATAAGGTTGTATTTATTTTTCAAATATTTTACTCCAAAAACTATAAAGGAATGGTTTTCTTTCTTTTATAACGAATTTTACCTTTTAGGTTATGATATAAAGAATTTTTTTTTAACCTTTCCTTTTATAGGAACGATTAAGAAAAATCTGTTTGAGTATTCTTTTCTATATTCTTTTTTAAAAATTTTTAATATTTATATAAATGTGATAATTAAATTTTACTTAATATTTTTAGATAGAATAATTATACCTTTTTTATATATTAAAAGCAAAAAATCAAGAATATAGGAAGAGAGATATAATAAAAAATGATGAGGATATTAACAGCCAATTTCAAAAGCGGAATTTATCTTTTGTCTTCTAATATTATTGTTTCTTTAGCACATTTTATAACTTCTATATTATTTACTAGAATTTTTACTCCAGAAGTGTATGGACAGTATACATATATTTTTTCTATTATAGGAACATTAAGTTTTTTTTCTTTGCCAGGTTTGAATATTGCTATCATGCAGGCTTCGTCAAGAAAGTATAAGAATATTTTAGAAAAAATTTCTTTGGAAAGATTAAAATATTCATTTATAGTAACTTTTATTTTTATTCTGTTAGGTATTTATATGTTAGCTACTGATAAACCGACACTTTTCTTTTTGTTAATAGTTAGTGGTTTTCTAGCCCCGTTCTATTATAGTTTTGATGGATATGCTTCTTATCTTATAGGTAAAAGGCGATTTGTTGAAGTTTCTCAATATCGTGTTATCTCATCATTAGTTAATGCGATTTTGATATTAGTGTTTGTCTTATTCATTACAAGAAACTTAGCTATTATAATAGCAGTAAATTTATTAAGTGTTGGTTTAATAAATTTTTATTATACCAATTTGTTAGCAAGGAAAGAAAAAAAAGAAATTAATAGCAATAAAGAAATGAAAGAAATATGTGATGTAATAAAGTATGGTCAAAAACTTTCGTTTATTAATTGTGTTTCAACGATTGAATATTATCTTGACAGATTGATAATAGGTTCTTTTTTAAAATTTGATACATTGGCTTTCTATTCAATAGGAAAAATGGTTTCTGACTACACCATTAAAAATGTTTGGCAGGTTGTGTATCAAATTATTTTTCCAGATTTAGGTGAGGTGGAATTTAATGAGGCCAAAAGCAGGTTATTAAAAAAAATGATAATTATAGAAGTTTTATTTTTTGGATTATGTGTAGGACTTGCATTAATAATTCCATATTTAATAAAATTTGTATTTTCTAAAAGGTATATAGAAAGTGCAAAATATGCGCAGATATTTATAATTTTTGGTATTTTAAATATACCAGGTGTTATGATAGAAACTCTGTTTCAAGCACAAAAAAGAGAAAAAGCAATATATACACTTAGAATTGTAACAGTACTCACACATATTTTATTACTTCTTATATTAGTGTGGAGATGGAAAATTTGGGGTATAGTTTTCGCTAGTGTAATAAGTTATTGTATTTTTTATCCTATTGTTAGTATATATCTTTTAAAAAATGAAAAGGATTAATATTTTAGTTTTAGCATCTATAAATCCAAAAAGTTTTATTCGTGATGGACAGAGGTGGGCGTATTTTAGATATTGGCCTGAAGGTAGATACCATATAGATGTAATTGGTGCTTATCAGATACCATTTTTTTCAAAATATATTGAAGCAAGATTTTTTAAGTTTTTTTTTATTCAAGCAGTTGTAGCTTTATCAAAAATAAGAAAATATGATTTTATTATTGCCACTGATACAAGAAGTATTTTGGGAATAGCTTTCTTTAAATGGATTTTTAGATTTAGACGTCCAAAACTTATAGATTTTGATATAGAATGTTTTGGAAGAATTAAGAGAGGGTTTAAGTTGAAGTTGATTAAAAAAGCAGCTAACGCAATTGATTTAGTTATTTATCATGTTTCAACTCAAAAATCTTATTATGAAAGATATTTGCCAGAGTTGAATAATAAAACACAATTTGTCCCTCTTGGAGCAAGCCCTTATGAAAAAACTTTATCTTGGGAAGATTCTAATAATGATAATTATGTTGTTGCTTTATCCGGAGCAATGAAATTAAATAGAAAAATAAGAGATTGGGAAACTCTTATTGACGCTTGGGATAATTTAGGTGATATAAATTTAAAACTTAAAATTATAGGACAGAAGAAATTTACTGAAAAGGATATTGGTAAAAGAAAAATTCCTAATTCAATAGAACTTTATCCATATATCCCAAGAATTAAACTTACTCCAATTGTTGAAAAAGCAAAATTTGCAATTTTACCATTGTGGGAAGTTGAACATGCTCAGGGACAACTAAGTTTATTATATTTAATGTCTTTAGGGAAGGCAGTAATTGTAGGTAATACTACTGGTATAAGAGATTATGTTATAGATGGAGAAACAGTATTATTATACCAACCAGGAAATAAAGATCAACTTCTACAAAAAATTGAGTTTTTATTAACACATCCACAAGAAATTGAAAGAATTGCTAAAAATGCGTATAAAGTGGTAAGAGAAAAATATAATGACAAAATTTTTAGTGAAAAAATTTATGAAATAATATCCGGTTTAAATTATGAATAACTTTATAAATTTAGAAAAATGTCCTGTTTGTGGGCATAACAGAAAGATGTTAGTATATACTGTTGATGACTGTAGTGGTTTAGAACAAAAATTTGATTTAATAAAATGTAAAAATTGTCATCATGTTTATGTTACCCCAGTTCCATCAAAAAGTTTTTTAAAACATTATTATCCAGACGAATATTATTCTTATAATATTGATATTGACAAAACTAATAAAAAATTTAAATACAGAATTAAAAAGTGGATATATGAATATGATGGTAATTTTCGTATTTTGAAACAAATATTTTTAAGAATAATAGAAAAACATATAGCAATTCTACCAACACAAAAAACTGGAAAAATTTTGGATGTTGGTTGTGGAACTGGAAGTTTTCTTTCTCTTATGAAAGCTGTTGGTTGGGACTTATTTTGATATCTATATTATTTTTTATACTGATTTATTATATGTTTCATCGTAGAAGGAGATATTATAAAAAAATCTTTGTATTTTCGGCATTTTGTATGAGTTTATTTGTGTTTTTCCTGATGTAACTACAAGAATAGCTAATATCTTAGGTGTTAAAAGAGGAGTTGATTTATTATTTTATTTATTTAATGTATTTGTAATTTTCGTTTTGTTTCAGTTTTATTTAAAAATCAAGTAATTAGAAGAAACAATTGCAGAAGTAGTAAGGTATATCGCTGTAAATGAAATTAAACATAAGGTAGAACAAAAAAGATGAACGAGACCTTATTCTTAAGGTCAACAATAAAATTAAATAAAAAATTTGTATTGGGTGTATTAGTAATTATTACACTTTTTTATCTTTATTTGACGACAAAAATTGCCTTAAATCCTTATTCTTATAAATCTGTATTATTTATAGGATTTGTTTTTTTAATATTTTTTTATTTTATTCCTTATAAATTATTTTACTTTATGTTATTTGTCGTTCCTATTTTTTATTTTCTTGGAGAAATTTTGCCAGATAAAATTGCTAGAGTTTATGAGTTGTGTACAATAGTTTTACCTATAACGAGTGCTGTTTTGATATGTATTAAAAATCGTAAATTAATTTATAAATGGATGTTACAATGTTTATTTATTTTTTTTATTTATGTATTTATTTTTTTAATTTCAGGATTTGTTAATAATTCAGAGGTTTATAAGATTATTCAATCTTTTCAGTTTGAATTAAGATATTTTTTAATTTTTTTAGTTTTTTCAATAATGAGAATCAAAAAAGAAAGAATAATAAAAATTTTAAAAATTTTATTTGTTGTTTTAAACATTTATCTTATGTCAGGATATTTTTATTTGATATTAGGAAGATTTTTAAATTTTTATGGAAGTTTTTTTATAAACGAAGTTGCCATACGAGGGTATTTGTTTGGAAGTCTAAACTTTCCTTTTGGTAGGTTCTTTACTCCTCAAGGCGGGCATAATATGGCAGGAATGTTTTTAGTTATAGGATTTTTAGTATTTTATATATTATGGAAAACAGACAGAGAAAATTTTTATAGAATTACGAAATTAAAGTCTATTAGAGTTTGGAAGTGGCTAATGATTATTGGTATCTTGTTAACTGAGTCGAAGATATCATTTTTGTGTATGGTAGTGGGAATGTGGTTGACAAATTATTTTATCCCACGGAAGAAAAGTAAGATGTTTACAATAGCTACTATTTTTGTTTTCTTGTTTTTAATTATTTTTTTAATTATGGCACTTATAGAAATAGAGCCAGCAAAATTGCCTGGATTTTTAAAGTTAATGTATGTTCATTCTTATATTGATTTTATCCAAAGAGGACACGATAGACCAGCAACATATTATTTCTTTTTTAAAATTTTAACACAGGATTTAAAAACATTTTTGGTTGGGTTAGGACCTGGAAATTTTGGCTTGGCCTTAGTAGCATATGGCGTAGATGTACAAAAGTCAATTTTTTTATTTGAAGAATTGAAACGAAAAGTTGGTTATAATTATTTACCTGGTATAGGAACACTTTTGGATTCTAATGTTGTTTCTTTAGGTGGACAAATTGGATTTTTAGGTTTGATACTATTCTTTTTTATTTTTTTACCAATATGGGTAAGAGCAAAAAAGAGCTATGAGGTTTTTAAAGATTCTTTTACTAATTTTGTTTGTTTAGTAGTTATAGTAATAATACCCATATTTCTACTAAGTGGTTTTACTAATACATTCTGGACTGTAAAACCAAATGCATTATGGTTTTGGACTTTGTGTGGAATCTCTATGGCGCAGATTAATAATATTGTTTTTAAAATAAAAAATGAAAATAGTTTTGATAAATAAGTTTCTATATCCTAAAGGTGGAGATGCTATAAGTACACTTGATATAGGAATGCTTCTTTCTAAAAGAGGACATAAGGTATACTTTTGGGGGATGAAACATCTAAAAAATGTTTGCTATTCATATAACAATTATTTTATTGAAAATGTTGACTATTATAGTAATTTATCATTTAAAGAAAAAATAAATACCGGGTTTAAAATTCTTTATTCGTTTGAAGCAAAGAAAAAGGTTGAAAGATTTATAAATGAAGTTGTAAAGCCGGATATTGTACATTTAAATAATTTTGCACATCAAATATCACCATCAATTTTAGATGTTTTTAGAAAATATAATATTCCAATGGTGATGACGATGCACGACTATAAACTTGTATGTCCTTCATATAGTATGCTTTCTGGCGGAAGGGTTTGTGAGAAGTGTAAAGATGGTAAATATCATTGGTGTTTTTTAAAAAAGTGCACAAAAAACTCTTATTTAAAAAGTTTAATAAATACAGCTGAGATGTATCTACATCATAAGATTTTGCATATATATGAGAAAATAGATATCTTTATTTCACCCAGTAAGTTTTTGGCAGAAAAAGTTAAACAGATGGGGTTTAATAAGAAAGAAATTATAGTGTTGCCTAATTTTGTCTGGGTTGATGAATTTTTACCAGAATATAGCTGGCAAGAGGATGCAATTTGTTATTTTGGTAGGTTATCTTTTGAAAAAGGATTGAATACTTTAATTGAGGCTATAAAAGGTCTAAATATTACCCTAAAAATTATTGGTGAAGGACCGTTAGGTGAAAGTTTAAAGATAAAAGTAAGAAACGA
>JANXCA010000038.1 GCA_025060535.1 Endomicrobiia bacterium
TTACATATTTAAGTTATTTATATTCACACGAGCAAGAAATTTCATATTCAAGCGTCAACTGGCAGATGGAAGATATTATGAAGTATGTAAAAAATATGAAATTTAATTGTCATTTTTCAATTCATAGACACTTGGGGAGGTTCGGATTTTCAAATATTGATTGGGGCTCAAAGGGTATACTAAATAGATTTGAGAAGGAGTCAAAAAATTTATATCAGCTTGATTTGATTGGATATTTTGAAAATGACGATTTTGACATAGTTGATATTCATTTCAGAAAGTATCTGGGTGGTAATATTCTTGTTTATAACAATGTTTATTATTTTATGTTTAGTGAAAATGTTTACGAAGAAGAGGGAGACATATATGTATCATCTGATTTAAAAACTCTTAAGAAGCTTAACACAATTTATGATTTCCTTGTTAACTTTAAAACAAATTACAATTATAAAAGAAAATTTGATTCAAATATATTGAAGTTTCTTATTAATATTGACAAATATGCAACTTGTGAAACAAAAATAGATTTAAATCATTTTAAAGAATTTAGTTTAAAAACAAAATTTCATTGGTTCTGGAGGGGGCTTGAAGATGGGTGAAAAATATCATTATTACATATTTGAGTTTTTTAAGTTTGTAAGTTTTGAAAAATATGATATTTTTTCTGTTAAGTTAAATGATATACTTTCAAATTTATCAATTAAGCAAAAAGAAATAATTTTATCGCTTGCTTTATCTTATTTTATAGCTGATTTATGTTCAAAAATTAAAGATGATAAAGAAAATTTTCTTTTAAGTCTTGTTATTTTTGTGATTGAAGGTTGTGAAATATCTGAAGATTATGATTTTAAAATTTCTGAAGAGAAATTTTTTGAGGTTGTTGATAAGTTGTCTATTTTATTTGAGGATATGGAAATAATAAATATAATTTTTTACATTTTTAGATACATAAATGATAAGAGGTTAACACTTAATATTTTTTATTTTATTCGCTCATTATTTGATTTTATTGAAAAGTATGATGTTTATGATTCTAATTATATTTTTGATAAACTTAAAAATTACATTAGTTTCAATGCTTAAAAAAATTTGGAGGCTGTATGAGGGTTAAAAAAACTTATCGCTCAATCACTGTTCCTCATTATGTTTATGAAAAAATTATTGAATTGAAAAAGGAAATTGATAAGTCTCTTGGTCTTGATGTTAAGATTTACGCAGTTATTTATAAGGCTGTTCAAAAATATCTTGATGAGTTTAGACAAAACAAAAAATAATTTTATTTAATTTTAATTTTTTTTAGTTCTTTGACAAGCGATTTTAAATTTGTTATATTTTAAGTGCAATTTAAAAACTAAAAAAGGTATATTGCTATGGCTTACAAAAAAGTTTCAATTGCAAGAAGATTTGTAAAATTTGAAAAGTTTGGTGATTATGTTGAAGGGTATTTGGACAGAATTGAGAAAAGCAAGATTTTTGATAGGGAGGTTGAAAGGGGAGTTCTAATTGACGATGATAATAATGAGCTGTATTTACCATCAAACTTTCAGATAACGGAGTTTTGCAAGAAGATGCTTTCTGAAGGGTTCAAGTTGTGCAAAGTAAAAATTGTTTATGTAGGAAATGAAAAAACAAGACTTGGAAGGGGTGTTAAGGTTTATGAATTTTATATTGATACTGAAACAAGAAAAGCTTTAAATTAAAAAATGTAAAAGGAGGAGGAGATGTAAAGATCTCTTCCTCCTTTTTTTTTTAAAAACTAAATGGGTGGACATATGATTTGTTTAATTCTTTATATAATTTCTTTCGCTTTCGGATTTTCTGTTGGATATTTTTACAGCTTCTTAAAAAATAAAAAAGCTATAATTTTAATATACGATTATGTATCAGTTGAAGATTTAAAGAAAGTATTTAAAAACATAAATTAGCTTGTAATATGCTAAAGTTATTAAGTAGAATCAGATTATTTAAAACGCAAGATAATTTTAAATTTTTTGCGCTTGGAAGAGGTAAAAGACATAAAAATTATGAAATTTTCTGGATTTCAAGGAGTATTGATAATGTTAACGATGAGATAACACTTCCATTTTCTTGCGAAATCTCAAAAACGAAGAAAGGTAATTATGTTGTCAAATCTGGATCAGGAAATTTAATTATTTTAATTTCAAGTAAAAGAATAAAAGTGCTTGATGATGTTTTGTTTATTAAAAAGCTGAAAGGAATTTTTTACATTTATGTAATTGTTGCGCAAAATGATTTTTATTTTCTTCATTGTGGTAAGAAATATAAAGTTGATTTAAAACAAAATATGCTGGTAGAAAATGATAAAGTTGAAAACTAAAGATTCAGATTTATTTATGATAATTGACAATTATATTTTCTTTTTAAATGATATCAAAAACAAGAAAGTTGAAATTATAACATCAAATAATTTTAGTATAAAGTTTAATTATATTGATTATTCATATGATGATTTTCATAACTTTACGATTCAATCATTGATTGATGTTGTTATTGTTCAAATTCCAGTTGTTTATTTACAAACAAAACAAAATTTAGTTCAAGTATGACAAATAATAAGAAAATATTGATTTCAATTCCTCTTGATGTTTATCAGCTTGTTAAGAAATTTGCAGAAAAATATGGTGTTTCAATTTCTAAACTTTTTACAATATCTGTTCTTGAGAAAATTGAAAAAGTTGAAAAGAAATCTGGTAATTCAAATGGAAAACGAGAAAAGAAAATTGATTAATTTATACTTAACTGAAAAAGAAATAAGTATATTAATAAGTGCTTTAAAATACGAGTCTCTTTTTAGTTCTTACAGAGCTTATGCTTTAAGTATCTTAAATCAATTATTAAAACAAATTGAAAGTAATAATGAAGAAATTAACAATTCAGGGGAGCAGGATTAAACTCATATTATATATTCAAAATTTGAATCTTATTTGTGAAGTTTATTTAGATAATAAGTTTATAGAAAAATTTGTATATCCTCTTACGGAGCTTTTAAAACTTGTGAAGTAATTTGCTATGTCAAAAATTGTTGAAAGTGCTTACAAGTCATATATATTGTATCTTAAAAGGAAATATAAAAAAGCTAAAAAAGGAAGAAGGGACATTAAGAGGTTAATTGATAAAGTTCAGTTAATGTATGAAGGTTATAAGAAGCGTGGTGTAAGAAAGAAGGATTTAATTTTTGCAAGGAATTATTATATGAAATTATCAAGAAGCAAGAGAAGGATGTTATATGTTTCGTTAATTAATAAAATGATTTTGAAAAGGTATCCTTCAAGAGTTAAAAGGAAAGATTTTATGTATGTAAAGTCTTACAAAAGAGAATTAATAAATGTTGATATATACGAGCACAAATTCGCAATGTATGATTTAAATAAAAATGTTGTTTATGATATTTTAAATTATTGTGTTAAGAATGATATGATTTCTGATGATGATATTGTTTATTTTGTTCTGTCATACATTTGTTTCGGATATGATGTTAGCGATAGCGCTATTCGGGGTGTATTTAATGAAATAAAATCAATAGTTGTAAAGCAAGACGTTTATTTATATGAAAAATTTGAAAAAAATTATTCGTTTAAAACTGATTATGTTCAGACAAACGCTTTTGAGTTTGATAAAAAATATATAGATAGAATTTCTCAAACTATTATTGATATGTTAAAAATTTATGAAAGTTATGCTTGCTATAATCCAATTGTTTATTCGTTAACAATAAGAATTCACAAAGAAAAATGAGTTTAAAACCTGTAAAAGGTAGAAAATTAAATCTTGAAAGAATTTTCGTTGGGGACATAGAAGCAGAAAACTGGGTTCAAAATTTCGTTTTAGGGGGGTATTATGACGGCTCAAATTATTATTTGTTTGATAAAATTGATGATATGATTGAATTTATTCTTTCAAAAGAAAAGAAAAATCCAGTTGTCTATTTTCACAATTTAAGTTATGATTGTTTGTTTATACTTGAGTATTTAATCAAAAAAAATTATGATTTTCGGATAGTTAAAGCAGGTAGTTATGTATATCAAATAAAAGTTCGCAGAAGTTTTAAATCAAAGAATTGTGTATATTTCAGAGATAGTTATGTTCTTTTACGTTCAAGTTTGAATGAAGCTTCAAAGATTTTTTTAAATGATACTAAAGAGGAATTTGATTATGATAAAGATTTTCTTAATAGAGAGAAGCTTGAAAGTTATCTAAAAAAAGATTTATATCTTTTGTATAATGTTTTGATAAAATTTTTTGAAGCTGTTGATTTTGTTAATTCAATAAGCTTAAGTAGTTTAAGTTTGATAAAGTTCAGACAAAGTTTAAGTAGTGAAATTTATTACAAAGTAAATAATTCGCTTGATGCTTACGGAAGAAATTTTTACTTTGGTGGAAGATGTGAAATTTTCAAGTTTTACGGAAAAAATATAAATGTTTATGATTTTAATTCAATGTATCCTTTCGTTATGTCAAATTTTGAATATCCATATGGAAAATCATATTTTGTTTACAAAAGAAATTATCATAGGATAGGTTTTTACAAAGTTAGATTAAAGTTTAGATATGATGATTATATTACTCCGCTTGTTATAAAAGGATCAAAACTTTATTTTGTTAACAATGATGTATTTGATAATGTTTATTTCTTAAATAGTTATGAGCTTGATTTGCTTGAGGAGGAAGGATATTATAACTATGAGATAATTGAGGGTATTGAATTTGAGAAAAAGGGTTTCATATTTAAAGATTACATAAATGATTTGTATAATAAGAGAATAGAGGCAAAAAAATCAAATAATAGAGTTTTAGATTATGTTATGAAGTTAATGTTAAATTCTTTATATGGAAAGTTTGGACAGACAAGGGTTAAGAAAACATATATTACTGAATATCAAGTTGATTATTTGTATAACAGAATAAGATCAATAGAAGATAAAGAAAAAAGGGAAAAGATGTTAATTGAGTTAAGAAATAAACTAACATATTTAGGAAACAACATATATTCATATGAAGTGGGATTAAATTTTGCTGAATACTTAAATGTTTTCATTTCAGCGCTTACAACATCTCTTGCGAGGATACATTTATATAAGTTTTTGAAGAAGTATCAAGAAAATATCTATTATTGTGATACTGATAGCATATTTGTTGATTGTGAAATTAGCAAAGAATATGTTGATAACTTTGCGCTTGGTAAACTTAAATTTGAAAAGAAGTTCTCGCAAGTGTATTTCTTGCTTCCGAAGTTTTACTCATATGTTGATTCAGGTGGAAACAAAGGTTCGGTTGCGAAGGGTTTCAAAAGGTTTGTTGATATAGATGAGATTTTTAATTTCCTTTCGGGTGGTATACTTAAAGATGAGTATATAGAGCCCGCAAGTTTTCTTGAGTCATTGAGAAATATAAGTTATATTAAAGAAAAGTATTCAGCAACTAGAGCAATTAAGAAAATTGAAAAGTATATAAGAAGTTTATATGATAAAAGAAAAATAGTTAATGATAATGATACATATCCTTTCGGGTATTCAGAAATAATTATTTAGCTCTATGAAAGTAAAGTTAGTTCACTTACATATTAGAATTCCTCTTGATGTTAAAAAGAAGCTTGATTATATATCAAAAAAATATAAAATTGATAAAGGATCGGTTATTAGGATAGCAATATGTAAGTTGTTTAGTGATGTTCAAGATAAAGATAAACAATCTTGAAATTTATTTTTTGTGCAAATAAATTATTTTTGAAAAAAATAAAAAGTTATTTTTATGAGAAGCGAAACACTTGAAATTATTTCCAAAATAATAAAAAACATAAACAATATTTTTACTGATATAAGTCCTTACGCGAGAAGTGTCGCAATAAGTAATGATTTTAAATCTTTGTTAAAAAGATTAAGCGAGATTAACAGAATTGAGTTTCAAGATAGTAATATTCAGAGAAAAATTGAATCAGCTTATTTAATTGCTGATAGCTATCCAAAGTGCTTGCCCCCAACAGAGAATTGCAGGAGGGAGCATTACGAGTGGGGATTGAAAGTTAATGAAGCTATGTTTGATTTAATAAAAATCTTTAAATCAAAAGGATATGATTTTGAGTTTGAAGGTGATGTTGTTAAAGCTCCAGAGGTTTTTAAGTTAACAGAGGAAAATATTATTAAAATCGGATTTGTTGCTGTTGTAGCAATTATAATAATGTCAATTTTAAAAGGAAGATGATATATCCGCAATATAGTTTAAAAATATCAAATTTGACGGATATTACTCAAACTATAAAAGAGATGTTCAGATTAGCAATTCAGTATAAAGACGATTTAGAGCCTTTTAAAAATTTAAATTTGTATCAGTTTTATAATTTTTTAAGAAACAAAGTTAAATATGTTAAAGATCCTGAATTTGTTGAAAAGCTTCAAAGACCTTCACTAACAATTCTTTATGGTGGGGATTGTGATGATAAAACGATAGTTGCAATGTCTTATTTTGAGCTTAAAAATTTAAAATATAGACTTGCTATTGCTGACTATGGAAAGGGATTTGAGCACATATACCCAGAAGTTTATTTAAATATGAGAGGTTATGTTCCATTTGATACAACTTGCTATGTGTGTGATATGGGAGCTGAAAGAAAATATGTAAATAAAAAAGTTTTTTATAAAGAAGATTTTGAAGAATTTAAAAAATAAAATTTAGTTTAATATGTCTGTTTATAAATTAGCAGTATTAGAAAGCAAATTTGGACAGGATATAAGAGGAAATATTGAAATTGATTATAGTTTTTTACCGCAAAATCAGCAAGTTGTAAGAGAAGTTTTGACGAAAGATGTAATTGATTATTCAAAATTATTTAAAATAATTTTATTTGCACTTGCAATTTATTTATTAATAAAAGTTGTGTCAAAATGATTACGCAATTGAATTACGAAATTAGCGAAATATCTACGAAACTTTATTCAATTTTTAAAACAAAATCATATCTGAAGGGTTTATATGTAAACTTAAACATTATAAGAGATGTTTTAAATATTTATGTAATAGGTTTATCAAATAAACGATTTAGATCCTTTAGAAGCGGGGATGGAGAGTTAGTAAAAGATATTGTAAATTATATTTATTCAAGAGCTTCATATGATAAAGAAGTTATATATTTCATATTATATGAGCTTGAGCTTCTGGCTAAAAAAGGTAATATGCTTGCACAAAAGATATTAAATTATGATTCTGTTGAAAATGTGAATAATTTTAAATTTCCTTTTGTAAATATCGTTAAAGCTGGATTCTTATCGGATTTAAAATCAACTTTGTTTTATTTGCTTTTAATTTTAGTTTTCGTTTATTTTGCACCATTTTTGAGAGATATAATTAAAAATAAATAGATTTTAAAATATGAAAATAAGAGATGAAATACTTGACTTAATAATAATTGCTTTGCTTCTATTTTTAATTTTAAAGCTTTTACCATTAAAGCAACTTGAGAGACTTGATAGAATAAATAATGCACTTGAAACATATCTAAAAAATATAGGTATATTAAAATGAAAAATTTTAAAATTGAATACATAGAAAATCCAGAGGATTACCACGATAAAAAATTGAAAAAAATTTTTATATTGAATCATTTCATTCTTGTATCAAAGGAAAATAAAAATTCTAAAGTTGTTGCAATTTTACATCCAAAAAATGAAAAAGATTGTAGGATAAAAAAAGCAGTTAATAAATATATTGAATTTAATTTTAAAAATCCAAAAAACGTTTTGCTCAAAAATATTGAAGATTTAAAAGATGATACGATACTCGTTTACCTTGGGAAAGTTGATAGCATTGTTTATATCAATGATAAAGAGGGTAAAAAGTTAAGATATGAGCACGAATTCGGAGAGGAATCAAATAAAAAACCTGATCTTTTCACAAATGAAAAAGGAAATATTTTAATTATATATGGCGGAAACTTTAAAATAAAGGACTGGATATATGACTAATGGGATTAATTAAAAAGCACAAATCAATAAACTTTTCAATTGGACAAGTTTCAAGTAATTCTGAAGGTAGGATTTACACAGCAACAAATATAACAAATATTTTACATAGAGAGGATTACTTAAAATTATACAGAGGAACCTATTATTTGGATACAATTAATCTAAATAATATTACTATTCAAAGTGAGTCAAGAGATTCAAAGCTCATAATGACTGATTTAATATATATCTCTGGAAATACAAAATTTATAAATTTAAATATTGAAGCAAAAAGAATAGTGCTTTTAAGTGGAGCAACATTACAATTGATAAATTGTTATGTTAAGAAAGTTGCTGAAAATCAAAATGATTTTTGTATTGATGCAAAAGTAGGGAAACTTGAAATTGAAAATTCAACAATAGATATAATTGAAAGCGGAAATTTAAAAGCTCCTATAATTTTAGGTTATAATGCTAAAATCTCAAATTCATCTATAAATAGTTATAAATTTTCATCAACGCAAGGAACTTTAATTCTTGATAAATCAAGATTAAGCGGTTGTAAACTTGATACTTCTGTAATTTTAGATAACTATTTTATCAGATCAAACAATTCATTTATAAACATCGGAACATACGGATTATTTGATATTGATGCTCAATTTTCTGAAATAGTGATGTCTACTTTACCAGAGGGGGATTATCCTTATGGATTAAGTGGATTAATATCAAATTCAAAGATAAACAGATTATTCTTTTACAATTTAAGAGAAGGTCGTTTAATAGTTAGAAACTCCGAAATTATAGCAAGAGAACCTTATTATGCTGTTATGTTTTATAATAGCTCAATTCCTTGCTCTTTTGAAAATTGTGTAATTAAATCTTTAGCAAATAATTCTTCTTTGTTTTTGTTTTTTGATTCAAATTGTATTGTTTACTTAATAAATTGCTATATGTATACGAAAAATTATAGATATGTTGGAAATGATAATTTAATGCTTCCTTTTATAAGAACTTATAATTGTATTTGTAATTCTTCAAATGATCTCGGAATACCTTTAGATGCAATTAATGATAATAATATCTTAATTGATTCAACAATTGAAAATTTTGAATAAAAATAAAAAAGTAAAGGAAAACTATGAAAGGATACAGAAAATTATTTCTATCGCTAATTATACTTTCAATTTCAATTTATTTAGTTTTAAATGAAAAATTTACTCCAGAGATGGCTAATTTCCTTCAGTGGCTCTTTGGATTATTTGCTGGATCAAATATTTTAGAACATACAATTGAAAGTTATGAGAGAACTAAAAGAAAAATTGATTCTGATATTTCTAATTCTTACGACGATATTAAATCAAGAGTTGAAAACGCAATCAAAGATAATAGTTGACGATAGTTTAAGTGTTTACGTGATTGAAAAAGGAACATTTATAGTTAATAATGAGCTTGGAAAATCTTTTATTTTAAGTGAATATGCTTTGAAAAAGTTATATTCATATTATGAAAAATATAAACTTTGTGATAGTATTTTAACATATGAAATTTTTGAAAAAGAAAAAGAAAAAACGGAAAAAAGTATTTATAAAAATGCAACATATGCTTTAGCAAGTTTAATTACTATGATTCTAATTTTGTTCAAATTTGCAAACTAATATATTGACATTTAATCAAAAAGAATTATAAATTTGTTATGAGTTTTGAGAAAATTTTAGAAATAGTTATAAAATATGAGCAACTTTTAAATGCTCTTGGATATGCTTTTTTAGTTTACTTTTACTTTAAAGTTGCTTATGAGATAAAAAATATAAAGTTAATGCTTGAAAATCATATAAGCGAAATTAGAAATGAAATAAAATTAATTAAAGATGAATTTGAAATTAGAGAAAGAAAATTTAATTTACATATTCAAAAAGTAATAAATGATATAAGCAAAAGCGAAAAAGAAATTGATTTTATTAAACAGAAATTAAAACAAAAATAAAAGAGGGATAAAAAATATGTCAATACTAATCAATCCAAGAAAAAAAAGAAGAAAAAGAAAAAGAGCAACGGCAAAAAGAAATCCTAAAAGAAAATCAAGAAAAGCTTTCTCTGGAGATGTCGCGAGACCCAAGCTTGTATTTGAGGGAGTTAAAGGTGGAAAGAGAATATATGCAAGAACAGATAAAAGTAAAAAATTATTTGCAGATGTTATAGTTAAAAATCCAAAAAGAAAAAGGAGAAACCCGTCTATGGTAAACACAATATCAAATAATCTAATGACAGGACTTTACGGAGTAGCGGGAATTGCTGGTGTAAATGCTATTACAAATATTGCAAGTAAATTTTTACCGCTTGACAATACTTATCTTAAATCAGCTGTTAAGCTTTTATTATCTGTTTCAATTCCAGAGCTGTTAAAAAATAAACTTGGAAGAGAAGTATCAAAAACAATGCAAGTAGTAGCTGTATCATATGTTTTGTTTGAATTGTTAAGTAAACTCTTACCTGAAAATGTTAAAACTTTAGTTTCTGCAATTGAAGCTCCGCAAGTTGAGAAATCTTATTATGCACTACCATATTATAACAACACTTTTGATGCAATATACCCTGAAAATTCATATGTATCAAATGTGCAATATGAATTAAATTAAAAATAAAAGGAGAAAAAGAATATGCCATCAACATTTATTCAAGATATGATATCTGTATCTGATTTTACACTTTATAGTATAAAACAAATAGCTCACGGAGGAAAAGAATATACATTTTTTGATACTACCGAACAGCAAGTTGGTAAATCATTTTCTAATTTAACTATACCCAATCAGTTAAGTAAGAATTGGATTCGCTTCTCTGTCTACGGAATTGCTATTAAAATTTTTAAAGTGCTTAATTTAGATGAATTATATGATTTTTATCTTAATAGCTATTATTCTTTCAAAGTTGCTGATCACGAATTGAAGTTTGGACACTTATCAGAATTCTTACATACAAATGTAATAATTACATATCATTATGGTGGAACTTATTTAAATGGAATGGGAGATGGTGCCTACAATGGATTAATTACAGGACTTGAAATAGTAATTCCATCGGGAGTTTCATTTGTATTTACAATTAAATATGAAGGATCTAGTCTTGATGATGCACTTGTTGGTGTTTTTCTTAAAGGTAAACTTGAACGATTAATAACAGGATAAAAAATAAAATAGGGAGAAAAAAAATGAACGAATTAAAAGGAGTAGTTTCAAAACTTGATATTACACTTTACGATATAAAAGAAAATATTAACTTCGGATCACACATATTTTTCTCGCAATCATCTTCAGCCGTTGGAAAGCACAGAGCTATATTAGCACAACCTAACACAATACCTTCTAACTGGAAATCTTTTACTATTAATGCTATAGGTGTAAAAGTTTTTGCTTCTGATTTTAGCTCATTTATGTCTTTTATTTCAAATTCACATTACACATTTAAAATTGCAGATTATGAAGTAAAATCGGGACATATATCTGACTTTTTCAATATTTCAACAATGAGCTATTATGCTATCCAACATCGGATAGGAAATAATAATTTAGTGATTTTTTATCCTTTCCAATTAGATATGCCCAGAAATTTATATTTAAATCTTATGAAACCCATTATAATTGAACCTCTTGTAAACTTTCAATTTATAATAAATGTTGAAACTCATTTAGAAGTTGACGCAAAAGTTGGAGTTTACTTTAAAGGTATTCTTGATAGAGGTATTGTGGGATAAAAAACATAAAAAGTAAAATAAGATGAATAAAATAATAGTTTTAAACTTTCATCTTTTACCATTGCAAAGAAAATACGAATCATATAATTTAAACTACGATTACGAAATATCAGTTAATGAATTAGTGATTGTATCAAATAACCCATTTAAATTTAACTTAACAATTTCAGGATCTTCAACTTGGCTTGCAAATGAACTTGTAAGAAGCGATGGTATCTTTTGGGGAATACTTCCATTTAGATTTCAAAAACCTTTCATAATTCCAAGAAGAAGCGGACTTACAATTGAATTTGAAGAATTTAACAATACAGAAATAAGAGGACAAATAATACTTTCGGGATATATAATATGAAACTAATTACATTTAGATTTTCAAATGTAAATAATTACGAAAGAATTGTTAAAACACAAAAAATTGATGAAAATTACATTTTGACAGGAATTTCTGTTAATAGATTAGCGGTAATATCTCTGTTTGACAGAGCTTACTTTAATGTTATATACAACAAAAACAAAATTTTTGATGAAGATATAAATATTGCTTTTTTAATTGATATATATTCACAATCATTTAAATTTTATCCAATTCACTTGAACAGTGGAGATGAAATCGGTATTAGTTTTATACACTATTTAGATAATATATATGATTCCGAAATTCAATTTATTTTACAATTAATGTAAAAAAATAATGGCTAAATTTGAACTTGACATAAGCGATAAACTTAAAACTAAAGTTTCAAATAAAGTTGCTTTAAATGTTGTAAAAATTCCAATCTCTGAAAATTATCCTTTATTCTTCTTCGGCAAAGCAAGCACATCGTTTATGAATACAAAAATTGAACTACCCTATTGGTGTAGAAATTTTATATTAAGCTTTGATGATTCTTCTATAGCAAATGATAGATTATACTTTACATTTGATCCAAACATAATTTCGGGTTTTTTAAAAATTGAAGAGATATTACAATTTAACGAGATAGTTGAATTTAAAATAATCTACCTTAAATCTGATTCGGGACAAGCTGAATATCGCTTGTGGTGCTGGTAAAAAAATAAATTTTTGAAAAAATGATTCAAGCTATAACAACAATTATAAATATAGCTAAACCTGTTTTATCGCTTGCTAAAGGTATTTTACCAGTTGAAGGTTATTTGAAATCTAATGATGTGCAAGCAAACTTATCAAAATTTATTGATGCTATAAGAAGAGATATACAATTAAGAAATACCCTTAAAGCAATCATAACTTCGGAATATTATAAAGCTCCAGAATTTTTTAATTCAACAATAAATGATAACTTTGAAAAACTAAAATTATTTGATCCTGTTGCGTGGGGAAATTATATTTTAAACTCAAGACCAAAATGTGTAGCTCCATTTTCAAAAAATTGCCAAAATGAACATTACGAATGGATTAAAAGAGTTGAAGACTATGTATCATACATCCAAAGTAAATCAACTGAAATTGGAAAAGTATTAAACTTTGTAAATGAAAACGAATTTCAAAAATTAAAACCCCAAGAACAACTCTATCTAATTGAAAAATATAAATCAAAAGATCCACTCCAAGCGCAATTCAAATTTGATTTAAATTTTGCTATAATTGCTGTAATAATTTTAGCACTGATCCTAAAAAACAAATAAATTTAAAAATATGCTTTTAAAAGATGTTGAAAAAAAATATAAAAGTATTGTTGAAAAATATGTAAATAAATATTACAATCAAATTGAAAAATACAAAATTGATAAAGAATCATTAGTGTATATCATACTATCAATCATACATAAAGAATCAAGCGGAAATCCAAATGCACTTGGAGATAATGGATGCAGTGTTGGACTTATGCAATTAAATTGGTGCGCTGGAACCCCACAACGATTTGGAGTTAAAAATAAAAATGATCTATTCAATGTTGAAATTAATATTGAAACAGGTATAAAGTATTTATTTTACTTAATAAATTATTTTAATGGAAATCTTGTTTATGCTATTTCAGCCTATAACGCGGGAGAAGGAAAAGCTTTAAACCTTGTGAACTTACAATCATATGTTAAAGATATATTTGATAAATTCAATAAGCTGTCATCTGAAAAAAAAATTTACTTCTCTTATCAATTTTCATAATTATATTTATGATAATCACAAAATTAAAAAAGTGATACTAAAAAATGATACAAAAAACGCTTGAGTCAATAAGTTGGTATGAATACAAACTTGAACTTGAAAAAGCTGAAGATTGCTTAAACTACATTAGAAGCGATAAAAAATACCCCGAGAACGGAGCAAGAGATAGATTCTATGAATTTATAAAAATAAATTTCATTGAAAATAAGTTTGCCATACCAAAAAGGATCTTTTGGAGCAACATATTAAAATGGGAAACAGAAGAAAATTCTATATTTTATGATCAGTTTAAATATGATTCAGTAATAAAACAAATAATGGACTCAAACTTTGATATTGTCAAAATAGCTCAAAGACTATACGAAATAAAACCTGATTGCAAAAAAACATATGAGAAAGACAAAAATTGCAGGGAATGGTATTTAAACGCACTCAAAAACTTTTTAAGACCATTCCTTGAATATGAACCTAAAATAAGAGAACTAAATGATTATATTAAAGTTAAATTCTCAAAATCATTTGAGGATCTTGATATTGAAACAAATAAAAAAATTATTAAAGAATATCTTTTTAGAAATAAATTACCAGTTTTGCAAATTCAAGAAACTACACAAACACAACCTTCTACCCCTCAAACTCAACCTTTTATTCCTCAAACACCAGTAAGTTTCAAACCTCCAAGCGAACCTATTAAAGAACCTCAAATTGAAACTCCAAGAGAAGAAATTAAAACAAAAGAACCCCATAAAGCTAAATTTGATATAAATTATCTAATCATACCAGCACTAACAATAATTATTTTAAAATTAATTAAAAAATAAAAAAAAATGGCTATAATATTTTACAAAAATATAGAAAGAGAAAAAGATGAAATAAAACCCGCCCTTTCAAACTTAATAAATCACTACACAAACGAAATTTTAAATATCTACAATTTTTTAATAAAAAATAGAACAAATATAATTGAAAATAACGATATAAACAAACTTAACGCTATAAAAGCAAAGCTGTTTGTGCTTGAAAAAGATATGACAACAATAGCTGAAGATTTTGAAGCTGAACTATTCTATAATACTTTGAAAAAAATAAAAGAAATAATAGAAGAAACCGAAAAATATATTGATAGAAAAGTTTTAAACGAAATTGAAAAAACTTATGAAATGTATATATCGCAAATTGAATTAATAAATTCAAAACTCGTTGAAATTGAAGATCTTTTAAGAAATAAAATAAAAGCAAATTATTCAGAACTAATTATACCCCTCAAAGCAAAACTTGAAATAATTGAAAGCGAAATAAGAAATAAGTTTACCAATATTCCAGAAATAATAAAGGATATGCTAAAATCAACGAAATTATATTTTTCAAAATTAAAAGAATTAATAGATGAAGAATACTATGAA
>JANXCA010000039.1 GCA_025060535.1 Endomicrobiia bacterium
CAAGATATAAAATAGTATTATCAAGTTTTAAATCAAATTTAAGCCTCAGTAACTCTACAAAATTATTCTTCTCATTCAAATAATTCCAAATTCTACCCGCTACTATTCCTATTTCTTGAGAAGTAAAGTTCATAATGCCTAAGCACTAAATGATTTCTACAAGAAACAGTTTAGTACCAACCGAAACAGAAGAACCATTTTCACATAGTACTTTTAGTATTTTACATTTTTTTTCAGCTTTAATTTCATTCATCACTTTCATAGCTTCAATGATACATAATACACTCCCAGCAGACACAACATCTCCTTCTTTTACAAATGGAGCAGCACCCGGAGATGGAGATCTATAAAATACTCCGTTTAATGGAGATAAAATCTCCTCTCCTTTTACCTCCTCACTTTTGACATTCTCAATAACTTCTTCAATCTTAGGATGAACTTTTTCTAATTTTTTATCACTAACAACAATATTCTCAGAAAATCTCTTAATTTTTAAATTATAATCTTCTAACTTTATATTTAGTTCTTTAAGATTTGCTTCACACATTAAAAAATATATATCTTTTAACTTATCTATTAATTTGTTTTCTTTATCTATTTCTTTCTTCATTTTTATATACCTTTCTGAGATAATACTGGTCTGCCTTCTTCATCCATATTTATAACTTTTACATAAATTTCTTCACCCTCAGACATAATATCTGTTATATTTTTTGTCCTTTGTTTAAACTGAGATATATGTAGTAGCCCAACTTTATTAGGAAGAATTTCTACAAAAGCTCCGTAGTTTGTAATTTTTTTTACTTTACCTAAATAAACTTTACCTACCTCTAAATCTTTTGTCAACAATTCTATTTTATTTACTGCTTTATCTAAAAGTTCCTGATTTTCAGCAGAAATAAAAACTTTACCGTTTTCTTCAATTTCAATTTTTGTTTGTGTTTCTTCTATAATCTGCTTTATTGTTTTTCCTTTAGGTCCTATCAAATCTCCAATTTTTTCTGGAGGTATCTGCAAAATTTTAATCTTCGGCGCATAAGATGAAATTGTTTCTCTAGGCTTATCAATTGTGTTTTTTATGATTTGTAAAATTTTTATTCTTGCTTGTTTAGATTTATATATAATCTCCTCAATTAAAGCAATGGGCACACCAAGAATTTTTAAATCCAACTGTATCGCAGTTATACCATTCTCAGTCCCTGATATTTTAAAATCCATATCTCCACAATGGTCTTCAATTCCTGATATATCAGTCAAAATAGCATATTCATTTTCTTCCTTAATTAACCCCATAGCTACACCAGCTACCAAATCTTTAATTTTTACTCCTGCATCAAGAAGAGCTAAAGTTGCACCACACACAGAAGCCATAGAAGAAGAACCATTTGATTCTAATATGTCAGATACAATTCGTATAGTATAAGGAAACTCTTCCTGCGAAGGAATTACCAATTTTAAAGATTTTTTAGCTAACAATCCATGACCTAACTCTCTTCTGGAAACTCCTCTATCAGGCTTCACTTCACCTGTAGCAAATCCTGGAAAGTTATAATGAAAAATAAACCTTTCTTTATATTCTCCTATTAACTCTTCCATCACCTGTACATCTGAAGAAGTTCCTAAAGTCACAGTAACTAAAGCTTGAGTCTGTCCTCTTTGAAAAATAGCAGAACCATGAGTTCTAGGTAACACTCCTACCTGACATTTGATTTCTCTTAAATCATCGAAACCTCTACCATCTATTCTTTTTTTAGTAGTCAAAACTTTACTTCTTACAATTTCTCGCAAAATTGTAAAAAATACTCTTTGTTTTAATTTTTTTAATAATTCTTCATTATTTATGATACTTTCATCACAAAACTCTTTTGTGATTTCAATATTCTTTGATAATTCTATATAACAAATTTCTCTTTTTTCCTTTTCTTCTATTTCTAGTACTTTCTCTATCTTTTCTTTAAAATTCTCTCTATTTAATCTAACTAAATTTTCTAAATCATACCTTTCTTGAATAACAAATTTTTGCTTTCCATAATTTTTAACCATTTTTTTCTGAAATTCATTAAATAATATAGCATAAGGTTTCAAAAAGTTTAAAGCATCTATAATTTCTTTTTCTTCTACAATATTTGCTTCTGTCTCTATCATTAAAATTTGATCTTTATAAAAACTAACTATTATATCTAATTCACTTATTTCCAATTCATAAAAATTAGGATTTACTATATACTCATTGTTTATCTTGCTTAATCTAAAACAACTACATTCACCTTCAAAGGGAATACTTGATAAAGATAAAGCTAATGAAGAACCTAAAACTGCCAAAATTGTAGGATCATTTTCTGCATCAAAAGAAAGCACTAATACACTTACATGTACATCTCTATTCAAATTTTTAGGAAATAATGATCTCAAAGTCCTATCTATTAACCTAGAAACATGAACTTCATGCTCTCGTGGTTTACCTTCTCGTTTAAAAAAACCACCCGGAATTTTACCTGCTGCATATGTCCTTTCCCGATAGTCAACAATCAAAGGTATTAAAGGCTCTGAAGGAATTTCTTTGTTATCTTCTTTAGAACAAACCACACAGCACAAAACACTAGTACCTCCAGCAGTAACTTTCATAGAAAAATCTGCTTGTCTTGCTAAATCTCCAAATTCAAACTCTATTTTCTTAGTAACATCTACAAGAAATAAATTATCCTTTTCTCTTTTTACAGTCTTAGTATTAAATTCAAATATTTCTTTCATTGCAACCTTTATTCTAATCCTATTTCTTTTATAATCTGTGAATATCTTTCTGGATTAGTTTCCTTTAAATACTTAAGTAACCTTTTTCTTTTACCTATCAATCTTAAGAAATTTCTTCTTGTCAAAAAATCTTTTTTATGAATTGAAAAATGCTTTAATAAATTATTAATACGCTCTGTAAGTAAAACTATTTGAACTTCAGTAGAGCCAGAATCTTTTTCATTTTTTCCATACTTTGCTATTATCTCTTTAATTTTTTCTTTTGTTAAAGTCATATATCTTACCTCCAATTGAAAATTTTAAATTATTAATAAAAACTGGGCGTGAGAGGAGTTGAACCTCTGACCTCACGGATGTGAACCGTGCGTTCTAGCCAGCTGAACTACACGCCCAAAACTTTATTATAAATTTCTTCTATCTTCTTTTTAATCTCCGAAAATTCTTTTAATAATCTAGGTAACCTTCTAGATGCAATCGCAATTTTTTTCTGCTCCTCGAAAGGAACAGGAGGAGTACCCCATACAACTTTATTGCTTTCCACATCTTGAACTATACCTGTCCTTGGACCAGCAACAACATTTTCACCCACACATATGTGATCTATAACTCCTGTCTGTCCAGCAAGTATTGAGTTTTTACCAATTTTGCTGCTCCCAGCAATACCAACTTGAGCTAATATCAATACATTTTCTCCAATTTTTACATTATGTGCTATGTGGACCAAATTATCAATCTTTGTACCTTTAGCTATTTTAGTTTCAGAAATAGTAGCTCTGTCTATAGTTACATTTGCTCCTATTTCTACATCATCTTCAATTACAACTTTACCTATCTGAGGAATTTTCTTGTATGTATTGTCTCTCTTTACATATCCAAAACCATCACTTCCTATGACTGTTCCACTATGAATTATAACATTATTACCTATTATGGTATCTTCTTTTATAGTTACATTAGGATAAATAATAACATTTTTACCTATCTTTACATTTCTTCCTATATATACAAAACTTGTAATTTTAGTATTATCTAAAATTTCTACATTCTCCTCTATCACACAATAAGGACCTATTGAAACATTTTTCCCTATTTTAACATTATATCCTAATATAACAGTTGAATGAATTCCTTTGTAAAATTTTTGTTTTTCTTCAAAAACTATGTTTAAAAGTTTTATAAACGCTAATTCTATATCATCAACTACAATTTGAGAAATTTTCAAATCCTCTATTTTTTGGGGGACAACAACTGCTGCCGCTTTTGTATTTCTTAAAAGATCTTTCTTTTTAATATCTCTAAGAACACAAATTTCTCTTTCCTGAGCATTCTCTATTTCATTTATATTTATTATCTCTATATTTTCATCACCATATATCTCTCCATCAATAATTTTAGCAATTTCTTTTAATTTAAAATTCATAAAAATTTTTTACAAAATCATTAAATTTATTTCAAGACTGAAGAAAAAATTAAAGAGGAGAAACGAAAGATAAGTAAAAAATAATTTATTTTTTCATATTTTCTAGCATACTTTTTAGTTTTTCATCTTTGGGATCTAATCTTAAGGCTTGCTGCCACATATAAAATGCCTTTTCTTTCTGCCCTAAAGCATAAAACGCTGAACCTAATCTTTTATAAGCTAAAACATCTTCTGGCTCTAACAATAAGATCTCTTCACAAAGTTTTATAGCCCTAGCATAATCTCGCTTCCTAAACGCAATTAAAGATTCACTGTGCAACTTATCAACAATAGTAGCTCCTGCTGCACTTTCTACTTTCTCTGCTCTTACTCCTGTTTTTTCTTCTATTTTTGTTAACAACCTCAAAATTTGAGTATCATTAGGTGCTAAACTTGATGCATAACTTATCACTTTTACTGCTGAAACATTATCTCCATTTATAAAATAACTTATACCTCTTATCAACAAGTTAGATACTTTATCAGTAGGTTCTATGGTAGAATACAAAGGTGTAATAATACTTATTCTATCTATATAAATATCTATATCTGTAGCTTCAGGGTGTATTTCTTTTGCTTTATTTAAGTTATTTAAGGCCTGTTTATAGTTACCTGTGGTATAATTTTTAACTGCCTCATTAAACAATGATTGAAAGTGTTTCCTCTTCTCTTCCTCTGTCTGTAATTTTGCTTCTATAATTTCTAATTCCTCTGTGGCCGGAAGTGATTTTATTCTTTCTGCCCATAATTCATCTAATGTTTTACCAAATTTAAAGTCTAGTGAAATTCTATGAGATATACCAAGGTATTCCTGTAAAACTGCAGCGTAATCTATACTCATACTTCTTAAATTCACCCCAAATCCAAAAGAAGTTTCTGTGTCATTTTTACCAGCACGAATGGAAACCATCTTATAAGGTGACCAATTTATACCAAAAGAATATTTATCTAATAAATTATTTTTAAACATACTTTTGCTAATATCTAATCCTAAACTTAATTTTTCAAATGGTTTTATACCTATACCTATATTTATATTTATAGGAAGAATATCTTCTGTGTTTATCATTTTTAAATTAAAAATATTTCCTATATTTGCCGCTAAATCTATACTTTGAGAAAATCTATATACAACACCTAAACTTGTGGTTACAAAACTCCTATTATATGTGTCTATAGTCTCTAACAAAAATTTTATGTTTCCTCCTACATAAAACTTTCTTACAATAAATTCTTTTCCCCATCCAAAATTTGTTATTAAGTTAATATAAGAAAAATCTTTACCTGTAAACCTATTATATTCATCTGTCTCCTTAGCAGCAAAGCTATTAAGATAAAGAATATTAAAGGCAAAATTTCCATAATCTAACGTTGGAAGTATATATCCCAAAAAACTTAAAACTGTAGATTCATATAAAAATGCTGTAGTAAATCCCATATTTTTTCTATCTATTATTCCCACAACTGCTGGATTCAAAGAAGCACTAAAAATATCAAATCCTAATGAATTATAAGTATTACCCATAGCATTTATTTTTGCTCCTATGGGATAATACAATATAGGTATAGAAGTAGTAGGAGCAGAAATACTATTACCCAAATTAATTATAACTAATACCAACACTAAAAATATATTCTTTTTTATTTTATTATACCTATTTTCCATCTTTTATTTTCAATGTGACCACTTCTATTTTTTGTTTCTAAAAATAATATATACATACCAGCTGAAAAATCCTTACTCTCTGAAATTTCTATAAAATGTGTCCCTTGAGTTGTGTATGAAGAACCAAAAGGATAATTTTTTTGATAAACTAAATTTCCTAAAATATCAAAAATTTTAATATTTACTTCAGCATCTTCTGTTAAAATATAACTTACTTTCAAAGTGTTCTTTCTAACATCACAAGGATTAGGAAAAGTAGTAAGTTCTAATATTGTCTTTTTAGGTAAAGTAAGATAAATAGCTTCTGAGGTATCAGAAAAATCAGAATAAAGACCTACTACATTCTTTGTTCTTATTCTATAGTAATAAACTTTATTATTTTGTTTGTTTAAAAATCGACTTTCAAGCTTAATAGAATATTTTTCAAGTTTATATCCTAAATAAGAAAATAAACTTTTAAAATTTACCACTTCTAAATTTTGAGGGACAGATGTCGTAGCGACAAAACTATACTCAACTATTATATCTTCAAACAAAACACTTCTTGAAGAAAAAATTATTTTTTCATTTTCTACTTTTTTAGGCAATTTTAACATATATATATCTTTGATAATTTCTTGGAGTGGTAAACTCACTTTTTTTACATTGTTCCAAATATATTCCTGATGAATTCTTTCCTCTATCTCAACACTTTCTATAAAACTTTCTTCATCTTCAGAAAGATTACTATTTACCCAAAAGATATTATTAGAAGGTAAAGTAGAAAAAGGTGAAAAAGGTTTAGCAGGAGGAGTTTTATCTATAAAGATAGACACATAATTTAACCTTGTAAATCCTGCATTACTTTCTGCTTTTACCCATAAATAATACACTTTATTATGTTCAAGATTTAATCCCGATAAAGTAAAATCTCCAACATCTCCTATAGGAATAAACCTAACTAAATCTGGATGATCATCAATGCTAGCAGGCTTTCTTAAAGAAATTCCAGCATAACCTGATTTTATGCCACCACCAAATGGTGCTTCGGAATACCAATTAAATTTTATTTCATTATTATAAGGAGTATAATAAACTAAATTCTCTATTTCTTTACCAGTATCCACCCCTTTGTTTAAAGGAACATATGGGAATATTTTAGGTTTAGTGGGTGTTCTTTTATCTAAAAGCATTATTTTTGAAGTAGAAAAATAGCCAAATGGTTTTTGTCTATTTGGTAAATTATAATTTAAACCAGTTGGATCTATGCCAAAACCTATTGTTTTATCAGGTATAGCATCTTCATTGAAATCAAAAACCACAAATATTCTTACTGTTTCATCTAATATAAGCACCGGATCATATCTAAGTATATTTCCTGGATTAAAAAATTTTAATCTACATTTACCTAACGAGTCAAAACTTCCTGTAGAAATAACTATATCTTTTTCTTTATCAAATCTAAGATCTCCATCATCTAGGTACACTTTTACTAATTTTACAGTTGATTCTGGTTGTGATGTTCCTTCATGAGTAATGATCATCTCTTCTAATGTAGCATCACAAAACGCCAAAAAATCAATCTTTGCCAAAAGAACATCTGTTTCATAAAGAGCAGCTTCAGTTGGTGCTAAAGAAGTTGGTTCAAATGAAACTTCATCAGGCCAGTCTGCTATTGTGACTAAAGGAGAAACCAATGGAAAGTTATTGCTTTCTACTATATCCACACCACCTAATGTAAAATAACTACCTGTAGATAAAAATAACTGCAATTTTTCATAAGGTTGAGCATTTTTAGGAATATAACAAGTAACAAAATATGTTGCATATTGTGATAAATACTCCTGTTTATCTATTTTTTCTGGTTGATCAAAAATTATTAAAGCCACATTATTTTCAAATCTACTTTCTCCTAACTTCACATCGTGTGGGCTTAATAAACCGTCACCATTAACATCACGCCATACTTCAACTAATGTCCAAGAACTTCTATCAAAACGACTATACATATCTGAAGCTTGAGTAGATTTATCTACCCTTAATCTTGACCAATCAGCAGAAGCTATTCCTAAACCTCGCTTTCCTACAGATATCCCTAATGGTAGAAAAACCATTCTTTCTGACTGATAAACTTTTTCTGGAATCCTAGCTACTAATTCTGGCAAAATTCTTACATATACAATATCTTTTGAAATCTCTATGCGAATTCTTTCTGAAGTTATATCCCTTTGTAAAGAAACTAATCTTGAGGAGATAGTATTTACGCCTTCAGGATCTAATATAAAATATGTAGTTGAAATATCTATTTTAAATAAAAAGTTAACTTCAGTAAGTTCTCGAGAATAAGATGAATCTGGAGAAATTTCAGCTGTGATATAAAAATAACTTGTAGTTTTATCTGAAATAATCTGTTCCTTTATAAAATCAAGAAAAGCTATTCCTCCTTGAAATGTTGAAGAAGAAACCATATTTTCTTCAATAAAAGGATAATCAACATATAGTTTTACTAACTTTATATCTTCATCACGAAGGTTGTCACCAGAAAGATTTATACGAAGTTTCCTGAATGGTGAAATAGATCTATCAGTAATTAAACCCATTTTTATTATTATCCCACTATCACCTTGTTCTAAAATTTTTGTCTTTTGAAATCCTGTGTGAGTTCTCAAATAAGTAGAAGTATCTATGTCCACTATATACACATTTACTACAGGTGGTACTACCAACAAGTATTCCAAGGTAGTTGTGTCTTTATAAGTTATATATGGCAAATTATTTCTTCCAAACTGAACTCCCTGAGAAACATTTATACACCCAAAATCAAACTGTAAAGCAAAGGTAGTATCTAAAGGTGCTTCTGGTGAAAGATCTAGTTGAATATCAAAATAAGAAGTAGCATATCTTATTGTTGGCTGTGAAGGAAGAAATATCTCAGCAACTCCATTTACAAAACTACCTTGACCTAAATCTCCAGCTACTTTTATGGCAGTAATATACTCGTCAGGAAGAGTACCTAATTTTCTAACAGTAAATTTATTTATTCTTGTATTTACTAAAGAAGGATAAGCATATCTAACACCTAATGTAACTACAGTTTGGTTCGACCTTCCTTGAACAAGTTTTGAAGTTTTAACATGAAAGGATGAAATTATAGTAGCATTCCACAAATAATCTTGTGGACTACCACCTTCCATCATAACTTTCTTCCAATTTTTTCCTCTATCAGAGGAGAGATAAATATTTCCGTTGCTTCCTACCACTATTATTCTATTTAAATCTAACATTTTTATAGAATAAAAAACCTCATTTTCCACATTAGGAGGTGAAATATCAAAAAAACTTACACCCGAATTTGTCGAAATAAAAACTTTCCCAGAAGAACCACATACCACTATAATCTGAGGAATTATAAAGTCAATACTATATAATGTAATATTTTCTGTAGAAATATATAAACTACTAAAATTATTTCCTCCATCTTCAGTTTTAAGTAAAACCGAATTACTTCCACATATAAATCCTACTTGCTCATCTAAAAACTTCATCCCATAAAGATTAGAGGTAACAGAAGTGTTTAACTCTTGAAAACTTACCCCTTTATTAACAGTTTTTAACACCTTACCACTATTACCACATATAAATCCTACTGAAGTTGAAACAAATACTATTGAATTTAAAGAGACATCCATACCTGAATTTACACTATTAAAACTTACTCCAGAATTTGTTGATCTTAAAATAACTCCGTTATCTCCACAAATCAATAAAGTCATACTATCAATAAAAACAACATCATTAAGATCTTCCGATGAAATATTTTTTTCACTATATGTAAGAAAAGAATTAGTAGAATAAACTACTAAACCATTTTTCCCACACAAAACTCCTAAATTCTCATATACAGCAACACTATTTAATCCTTTTGAAGAGTCATTTCTATATATTTTAGTAAACCACCTCAATCCTCCCTCAGAGGTTGTCTTTAAAATTCCTCTATTTCCTACTATGTGTCCATTATAAAAATCACTGAAAACAATTTTTTTATAATCTTGATTTACAACTTCATACACACTTACACTACTAGCTCCTGCATAGTAATAATTTCTTAAAACAGCACTAACTCTACCTTGATCTGACGAAGTAAATGTTATATTAGCAGGTTCTATAAATAAACCATTAAAAGTAGTGGTAATCACTACTATTCCTTCAAAATCTACTGCACGATTTCCAAGCTTATCTACCGCTTCAATATACAGTGGTTTATCTACAACTATTTGACAATTGTAATTCCCATCTTGAGGAATAACTCTAAATGTTACAGCTTTACCTGGAAGAATATTATGAGTCTGTTGAGCTACTTCCCAACCTTGTTGACCATTCCAGTTATAAATAGCAGCAACTTCATCTACACTAATTATAGGTGCCCCTGAGTTTTCATCCATATAATAAAATACTCCACGAGAAGTACCTGGTAGAATATTAAGTTTACTTATTCCAAAATTTATCCCATCTAAAGAAAACTTTCCTCTAGGAGAGGTGGTCAACAAATCACACTCACCACCAAATCTTGTTTTTATTTCATCACCATCTTCATCTAGGAGTCTTACTTCTATCTTAGGTGAAACATCTCCTGCATAAAAAGTATAAGAAGGTGTTATAAATTCTATCTTTGCAACCTTAGAACTTCTTGATCTTAAATAATAAATACTATTTATATTTGTAGCAACTAATGATTTATTAGCATTGCTGTCTATAACTTGAATAGCAAACCAATAAGTCAAACCAGGAACTAATCCACTAACTATGTAGGTTTGTCGTTGCCCTGCTTGAGAATTAGTAGAAATTTCAATCACACCTTGAATCATTCCAGTAGAAGTTGAGATAGGTGTAATAGATTCAAATTTTTCTTCTGTATCTATTATCCCAGCCACACGATATTTAATAACATATTTTGCTCCAACTAAATTCCCTACTTCAGCATCATCTGTGGGTGCTGTCCAGTTTAAAACAACTTTTCCTTCTTCTAGTTTCCCCTTTGTTGCTACTAAATCTGTAATTTGTGCAGGACAACCATTAAACCAAAAAGGACCAAAAATTTGGTAACCAGACTCTATATTATCTCCATTGTAACTTTTAACTTGGAAATACCAATTATTTGAGTTCCTTGTTGCTACAAGTTCTAAAATCGGACGTTCTATTATTTGCTCTCCACCACCAGTTATATAAGTAGAAGATACAGGATACCATACATATGAAAAAGCATCATTCCAGGTAGAAGTTGTAGAAAATATGTATCTATAATATGCAACTCTTCCAGGACCACTGGATAGGTCAGAAGTAAACGAAAACTCTTTTGTATTATACCATACTCCTGTGGATATATCTACAAATCTATAATATAAAGGAGGTGTTGTAGTTGGTTCATATCTCTCAGGTTTACAGGAAGGAGCTAAAGCTAATGTATAAACATATCTGGGTTCATCCCTACCTGTAATACTTCTTGAAGCATTACCACCAAAAGGAACCACTGTAGTCGTATATGCCACAATATATCTACCATATTGAGTATTAGGTTGTAAATTTGTTTCTATCCAATAAGTAGCTGAAGGAGGTAAACGAGTTATTACACCCTCAGCAGTGGAGGTCACTACGAGATATTTACCATCTTTGTTATATTGTCTTGTTGAAGAATAAATAATATATCCATCTATATAAAAAGTAGCACGATTAACCCATCTCCACATTATTGAAGTTGAAGACAAGGCCACTCCATCAAACTCATATGCTCTAAGTGGAAGTGGTAAATATGTAAAATTCATATTAGTTAGCTCAGGTGTATTTGTACCATCTGTTAGAAATCTTACTTTGTATTGCAAATACCTACCAGGAGATACAAGTGCTGAGGGATTGGAGTTGTTTGTTAACTTTGTCGTTGTAAAATAAGGAAAAGTACTAAGAATTGTAAAGTACTCGTCACTACTTCTCATATAAATCTCTACAGTTTGACCATTTAAAACCTCACTCCAGGAAGTAAAAACTACAGTTGTATTTTCACCTTTAGTATCAAAGACTTCAGAATAATACTCAGCATATCTATAATATAAAGAGTATTCCTCTATACTCTGAAGAGAGATTCTTTGTTGAATTTGAGAGTCAAACAAAGAATTATATTTTCTTATAACAATTTTGTCTATAAAGCCCCTATCATAATAAGCTGTTCCTGAAGCATCTTTTCTATACTCCCACCTAAGTAAACTTGAACCTGCAGGTAGATTAAAAGAAGCAAAAGTCCAACCACTATGTCCTTGAATTCTACCCTGCTCTGCTGCTCCTATATAAAAACTCAAATAATCATAATTACCACCCTCAGAATAACAAGACCAAAAAAATTCTATTCTTGCTGGATAATTTAGATTTATTGTTGTTTGTAGAAACACATTTTGGCTATGAGAAATAATCCCAGAACGCACAGCATAACGTCCTTCAATTACACTAAAATTCTCATTTGTTTGGGTTGTGAAGTTATATATCGGATCCGTTGAAGTATGAATTTGAAATACAGAATTACCACCTACTACCCATCCAGTATCAGACCAATAAGTCTGGGTTCTTATACTTCCTGTTTCCCAATCCTCATACAAGTCAAACACAGCATCTCTATTTGAAACAGAATTAGTAGAGACATTGCGAATATACATATAAATGTATGTTTTAGAATCTGCAGGAATATACGGAACTTTCACCCACACTTTTGAACCAGTAGAAGAGACAATATTCCAATTTTCAATCCAAAAAGGTAGCAAAGTTTTACCATCGGGACCAGTTATCCTAATAGAAGAACCACTACTGTCAAGTTTACCTGCACTTACTAAAGCAGAGGAGTTAAAAATAAACCAAATTTGATAACTATGTAATTCATCTGGGTTGCCTATATTATTTATCTCTATTGGAATTCTCTGAGGCCAAGCTGTATTCCACCAATCATCCCATTGTCTTACTCTTAGTTTACCATCTACTGTAACTGTGGATCTATAAAAATATCCATCATCAAAATGTTGTTTGGTATTTTCTGTCCAGCTTGCAGCAAAATTATTTAACTTTAGAATTAGAGTACATATTGAAATTAAAATAAATCTCTTTTTAGATATCATCAATAAATATATATATATAATTTCTACATACAAGTCAACCTATTCTATTTAGATTTTAATAGTAAAATAAATACCACCTTCATAAGTCCTTCCTGGTTGAGGATAACCTTCTCTATTTACTCCTTTTTGATCAAGTAGATCATTAATCTGAAAATATATATTTATAAATTTAAAGACCTCTTTAGTAAATTTGATATCCCACAAAATATATTCCTTAAGTTTTCTACCTAACTCTCCATCTCTTGAATACTGTGAATCTACATATTTCAAAAAGCTAATAAATTTAAAACTATATGGTAGCAGTAATTCTAAATTATATATTAAACTAAATAATGGGGAATATGCTTGTTTTTGCCATCCTTTATGTGCTTCTTCTTTTTTCTTTATACGATTATCAGATAACAAAAATGAAACCTTATTGTTAAATATATTTTTAAAAGAAAACTCAGTTTTAAACTCTATGCCTTGAACAATTGCCTCATCCACATTAGAAGGCACCCAAGCAGAAAACATATCTTGTGGATTTTCTGGATACCATCTTATTTGGTCCTTGATATATCTATAAAATGGATTAAACAAGAAACTTATATTTCCTAAATTACTTTCAACAGCAAAATCAAAAGAATATGACTCTTCTGGTTTCAGATTAGGATTACCTTTTGTCCAAATTTGATCTGGCCAATATAAATCTAAAAAAGTAGGAGCACGCCAAGAGGTTCCTGAAGTAAAAGACAATTTTATTCTTTGAAAATTATATACAAAAACTACTTGAGGAGAAAATTTATTACCAAATAAAGAATTTGAATCCCAACGAACAGTTGGTATAAAATTCATTCCTCCAAATGTTAACTCTTTCTGCAAACCTATTCCTAAATTTGAAACATCTTTTTTAAAATTATAAGATGTATTTAAAGGATACTGCTGATTTATAACAGTATAGTTATAACTCAAAGTTCCATAAAACTTGTAAGGTAACCGAACATTATTTGAAAAATTAAAAGTATTAAGTTTTGAATCTGTTTTCTCAGGCCAAAAAGGATCTTTTGAATTATCATATATTAATCCCTGAGTATCATAAGATATTTTTGAAGTTATAAAATTATTCTCAAAACTTAAACATATAAAATTAAACTCATCATGTTGAACAGCGTAAGGAGTAGACGCTTCTTTTTCTTGGGCACCATCCCAACTCTCCATAGGTACTAATGAAACACCAGGTATTCCTAATTTTGATTTTTTTGACAAAACATTAAAATTCAACTTCCCATGCAACATCTCTACTCCAAAATCAGCATACCCAGATAAAGCATCATATTTAGAGTTGTCTCTCCAACCATCTGAATGAAGATCTGCTAATGAAATTTTTATACCAAACGGCAAAGAAACATAATCAAAACTACCATTTAAAGAATAAGTGTTAAAACTCCCGTATGAGATATTTGTAAGAATTTGTGGTTTTTCTTGAGTAAAAGTTTTTGTAATAATATTTACAACCCCTC
>JANXCA010000003.1 GCA_025060535.1 Endomicrobiia bacterium
CCAATAATTCTTTTCTTAAATTCTTTATTTCTTCTTCTTTTTGTTTTTGATAAGTCTGATATTCCTTTAATTTAATTTCATACTCAAGCTTTAAATTATCTATTTCTTTTATATAATCTTCAATAATTTTTTTATTTTTTTCTTCTAATAATTTAATCTCATAGAGCAACTTATTTCTGTTTTCTTTTAAAGGTAATAAACTACTATCAGAACTTTGCTTTAAAACATTTAATTGATTTTCATAATATACTTTTTGTTCTTCTAAAACATTTATTATTTTTTCTAATTCTTTTTGTTTATCTCCTAACTTCTCCTCATACTCTTTCTTTTTCTGAGAAATCATATCCTCTAATTTTTTTATTTCTTCATTATACTTTAAAAATTCATCTTCTGCATCTTTAATAAGTTTTTCAATTTCTATTTCTTTTGTTTGTTTTAAATTTTCCAATTTAACTTTCCACTCATTTAACTCATTTTCCTTTTCTTGTTTAATTTTAATATAATAATTTTCTTGTTCATTTATTTTATTTTGCAAAGCATCTATTTCTATCTTTAACTCTTTAATCTTTTGATTGTTTTCTTCAATTATTTGCTGTTTATCCTTTTCAAATTTCTCCTTAATTGTGATTATTTTCCTATTTAACTCTTCTGCCTCATTTTGTAATCGAAGGACTCTTTCTTTAAATTGATTTTCTGATTCTAATAAAATAGTCTGTAGTTGAGAGATTTTTGCTTTATAATCTTCTTTTTTATTTTCTATTTCTCTCTTCTTTTCTAAAAATTTCTTTTCATATTCTTTTTTGAAATCATCATATTTTTTAATAATATCTTCTATTTCTTTGTTTTTCTTTTCAATAAATAATTTAATTTTGTTTTCTTTATTTCTTATTTCCTCCCTAAGAGAAGAAATTTTATGATAAAGTGGTTTATTTTCTTGCTCGAATTGTTGTTTAATTAAATTCAACTTTTCTTGATAGTTTTTAGTTTCTGCTTCGATTTTAAGATTAAGTTCGATTATTTCTTTTTCTTTTGTTTTCAAAATAAGCTCTAATTCATTTTTGCGTTCTGTAAATTCTTTTTCTTTTATTTTATATTCTTCTTCTAATTTTCTTTTATCTAATGTAGCTTTTTCAATTATCTCTTCAAGTTGTCTTTTAAAATCAAGCATTTTTTCATAATGCTGCTTTTTTAATGTTTTAATATACTCCTTTTTTTCTTCAACTATTTTTAAAAATTTATTTTTTGTCTCTTCGGATAAGTTTAATAAATTAGATATTTCAGATTCTAAATCTTTTTTTTCCTGCTGTAATTTCTTAAGTTGTCTATTCCATTCCTCTTGCATCTGTAATACTTTCTGCTGATAAGAAATTTGCAATTGTGTTATTTCTTGGTCTTTATCTTTAATCAGTCTATTGTAGTTTTCACATTCTTTAGCAAATCTTTGTTCCAACTCATATATTTGTTGCCTAATCTTTTGCTCTTCATCTAACAAAATTTTTCTTTTTTGCTCTATGAGAGCATTTTGTTGTGTCTCTTTTAACATTATTTCTACTTTTAATTTTTTAATTTCTTCTTCTTTTTGCAAGATTATTGCTTCATATTCTTTTCTCATTTTTTCTATTTCTTGAGATATGTTATTTATCTCTTCTTCATATAAAGACTTCTTATTTTGTAAATTATTAATAATCTCTTCTTGCTGTTGTTGCCATTCTTGATATTTTTGTTCCAAAATATTTTTAATCATCAAATACTCTTCTTCTTTTGCTTTATAAAGTTTTTTTAAGTTTTCAATTTTTTCATCAAACTTTCTCTGCATTTCTGAAATCTGTAACAATCTTTTTTCATTCATATCTTTAGCTAACAACAAATATTTTTCTTCTTCAATTTTAAGTTCTTTTTCCTTTAATTCTATTAATGATTTTAATTTTAATATCTCTTCATCTTTTTCATTGATCCTTTTTATAAATTTGTTTTTTTCTTCTTCAAATTGTCTTTTAAAATTTTCTAATCTATTGTTTAATAACTCTATTTCTTGTTTATATTCCTGTTGTTTTTGCTCATTTATCATTCTATTTTGTGCTTCTTCAAACATAATTTTATTTCTTAACTGTTCAATTTCATTAGTTTTTTCTTCTAGCTTTTTTTGCCATTTGTTAATCTCAGAACTATAATATTCATTTATATTTTCTAATTCTTTATTAATTTGTTCTTTTATTTTTTCTATCTCTTTTATAAAATCTGTTTTATTTGAATTTATTTTATATTCTAACGAAGATAAACGCATTTCTAAAGATACTACTTCCTCTTCTTTTGCTTTTAATCTTGAAAAAATATCTTCTCTTTCTTGTTGAATCTTCTGTTCTAAATAACGAAGTTCTGCTAATAAGTTTTCCTTAACCTTGCTTAAATCTTGTATTTCTTGAAAATTAGAATATATTTGAGATGAGTTAGATCCTGAGAAACTTAAGTCAGAACTTTCCTTTTGTAAACTTGTATCTGAACTTGATAATTCGTTTTTCATCTTATCGAATATATCCATTAAGAAATCCCTCCTATTTAGTAGTTAAAGATAAACTTTTTTCTAAATCTTCTACCCACTTAGCTAGTTCTTGATTTTGGGGTTCCAATTCAAGAACTTTTTTATAGTACTGAAGAGCATCTTGATAATTGCCAGACTCGTATAGTATATTAGCAATATACTGATATGCTTCAGATAATTGAGGATCTAACTCTATAGCATATGATAAGTAATTAATTGCCTCCTCATAGTTACCTTGTTGATATAATTCTACACCTGCAATGTAATACTCGTATCCAGGTGATTCTTCTATTTTTGTTGATTTTGATACAATTACTTCAGAAGCATCAACTAAAAATGTTTTTTCTTTTTCTTTAAGATATATCTTACCCTCCTGTTCTAACTTTTTTATAAGTTCTATTAGTTTATTTCTTTCTTCTTCAATCTGTTCTTTTGTCATAGGTCTACCATATTCCATTTCTTCCTTTACTAATGCTTGAGCACCTTCTGACATATTCTTAAAAAATTTATCTATAATATTCTGAGGAGCGTTTCTTAAAACTCGTGCAATGTTTTCTGGTTTTAATTCTCTAATAATAACTTGTAAAGAGACATCAGGAATATCTGCTATATCTTCAAATATGAAAATTTGTGGTCTAACTTTTTTATAAATGTCAGGCTTTTCGTTTTTTAGATATTCAAGTATATTGTCTCTTGTAGTTGCATCTACCTTTTGTAAAAGTTCAATAAGATGATGAAGGCCTCCAACAAGAAAATCTATTCTTTCTTTTACATAATTATCCATCCTCATAACATCCTCTTGAGGTATTTCCCTAGCTTGTGCTAACGCCAAAGCTACTTTAGCCTGAAGGTGTGGTTTAAAACTTTCTATAATTTGTTTTACATATTCAGGCTTTAGATAACTTAAAACTATTGCTATATCTTCGGGTTTTTCTTTTGCTATTAGATAAATTAATCTCTTTATATTATCATCATTTATATAACTAAAAGGAATATATTTTTCTTCCCCTTGTTTTTCTTTTTCGAGAAGTTGTTGTTCTGTAGTAGCTGTAGCACCAACACCTATACCTCCTGTTGCTGACTTTTCAGTTGAAAATTCACCTTCTGGTGTTTCTCCTTCTCGTGCAAGTTTAGAATCTATTGATATTTCCGTAGGTGCTTTTTCTCTTAACATTTTCAAATAATTCTTTAAAAAATTAGCTATTGGTCCGAATAAAAATGCAAGTAAAAGTAATGTAAGTAGTAGTGGTATGAAATATTTAGGTAATACTATACTTTCAATAAACTTATTCCATAAATCCGTTGTAAATTTTGCTTTTTTAAATACTATTTCTTGGGGTCTTCTTATTGCTAAAGCCGAAGCAATGGCTTCTCTCGCAATTTCTACTTTTTCTTCTTTTATTCTTTCATCATAAATAACAGTAACGTTTTGTCTCTCAATTACTATTTCAGTTTTAACTCCAACAATTTCTGTCCCAGATGCTTCCCCCTTAGCTTCTGCAGGAACAGTAGATTCCGCAATAGAACCTGGTTTAGGAATTCCAGGGAGAAGATATTCAGTTTCCCCTAATTTTCTTTTAGCATCAACTTTTTTTTCTGACGCTTGTTGTTTAGTTGTAGTAGTTCTTAAACCTAAAGTAATATCAATCATGACTGTAGATCTATTAGGTCCAAAAATCTTATCAAGAATATTTTTTTGAACATATTCTGTTCGTTGTTGTTCTAATTTTGTTTCATACTCTATTAACATAGTAGGAGAAATTTGTTGTTCTGAAGGTATTGTTATTATTGTTTGGCTAGATAAATTTAAATTAGAGGAATAAAATATTAAAACAAAAAATAGATATTTCCATTTCTTCATTTTTATTTCTATATAAAATTTAAAGGTGTTTTTCAACATAAAATCCTCCTTTTTTATTCTAATTCCTGTAAAAACTGTTGCACAACTTTATTAGTAGGATCGAGTTCTAATACTTTTTTCCATATAGCTTTTGCTTTTTCTATCTCGTTCATCATAAAGAAAGCAGAACCCATTATTTCCATAGCAGTAGTATTTTTAGGTTCTAAATTAAGTATCTCCTGACATTTTCTTATTGCATCTGTATATCTTCCATTTAACACATCCTCTCTTGCTTCATATATTTTTCTATCAATAATAGTCCATCCAGCAATTTCTTCTTTATATGGTTCTGTAAGAGGCATCCCTGCCAGTTGTTCTAAACGATTTAATAACTGAAGAAGTGCTTTATTAGAAGGATTTTTATAGTAAGCATATCTTAAAGAATTAACTGTAGTAGTTAAATCACCCTCCATTAATGCTTGAACCGCTTTTCTTATACCTTGATGCTCTTCTGTATCTTCGGTTGCTCTTTGAATATATGCTGTAATCATAAGCAAATTATCAAGCATTTTTTTAACATCTTTTCTGTTAGGATCTATTTGATATGCAGATTGCAAACTTTTTGTTGCCTCTAAAAATTGTCCAGATGTATAACGAGCAACTGCTTCATTAATTAGACGCTTTATAGTTTCCTCTTTATCAAATTTTACAGACTTTCCCCATTTCATATTGGCTGAAATTCTATGAGAAAATCCTAAGTCATGATAACCAAAAGAATAATCTACAGAATACTCTCGATATCTAAATCCTATACCTGCTGTTGTTTCTTTAAGATAACTTAAACCTTCAAAACCTAACCTTAAAGCTAAGAAATTTAATAACCAGTATTCTACTCCTATCATCCATTTAAGTTCTGAATTAATATTTTGTTCTAAATCTAAACCAACTATCAATCTTTCCCTTAAAAATTTATAAGAACCCCCTATTTTAAATATCAGAGGAAGTTTGTCTTCAGTACCTATACTTGCTGAAATAATATTTTTAATTCCACCAGCAAGATTAAGAAATGGTAGTTTAGAATTTAGACCAATAACTAAAAGAGTTATATCTAAACTTATCATTGTATCAGAGTAAATATCTAACTTTCTTGTAATATATTTTAAAGATGTTCCTATATTAATGTGTTCTACTACTTCCTTAGCATATCCCAATATAACTGCTACTTGTCTGTCGTCAAAATATCCTTTTTGATGAATATTAATAATATCACCAGAACCTAAGAGATCAAATTCTACAACTACTTTTTCAAACCTTGAAGAAAACAACTGAGATATTCCTAAAGAAAAAACACCATATTTTATTGTAGGATACACAAAACCCAAAAAATCGTAAATTGTCTGTGTATTTGGAAAAAGCTCCGTGTGAAGAGCAGTAACCTCTTTTTTATCACATTGAACGAGACCCGCAGGGTTATAATAAACAGCAGAAGCATCATTGGAAATGGAGAAAAAACCTTTAATAGCCATTGCTTTAGCTGAAGCTCCAAAGTTTAAAAACTCAGCAGGTTGACCTCCAGTATAAATAGACAATAACTGGTATTTAAAAATTAAAATAAAAATTAAAATAAATAAAAATTTTTTAAGAATTATTATCTTATACATCCTATTTTTCTTATTAGATTTTTATTTTTATAATTTAAAACACAAATATACCCACCCTTAGAAACTTTTCGTGAAGCTTCATTTGTACCATCCCACAAAACCAAGTATTCGTAGTTACCTGTTAAAAAAAATTCTTTTACAACTTGTCCAAATAAATCATATATTCTTAAACTACAATCTTCTATAAAAGGAAGTTTTATATAGATATAAGTATATCCAGAAAATGGATTAGGAAAATTAGTAAATACAATCAAACTTTCATCCTTAATTATATCATTATGTAAAAAATATGTATAATTTACATAAACATTATCTAATTCTTTATTCTCAGAATATAAATATAGATTAAAAATCAATAAACAAAAAATTAAAGTAAAAATTTTGTAAAATTTATTTTTTGATTGCAAAAAAAATATAAATAAATTTAATTTCATAAAATTTGTTTCCTTTACTTTTTAAAAACTTGTTATTTACAATATTTTACCCATTCCTATTAATATTTATATATATAAAATTTAAATCTGTCAACTTTTTTTACAAAAATTTTACATTTTATATTTTAAAAAGTATTTTTAGTCAGGAAAAATTAAATTTATAATTTTACATATTATTGATATTATACAATTTTTAAATTTTTGTTTAATCACACTTCAGGTTAGACAGGTTTTTTCTTATTTATCATCAAAAATTGTTAAAAGAACAGATTTGGACAAATTATATAAGTTAAAATAATTAAAAAGAGGTGATATCTTTCTTCTTATAAATATCAACATATAACTTCATCCACTCTTCTAACTCAGCATCTTTTCTTTTACCTGAAAATATATCCACTGCCTTATATATCTTCTCCCTAATTTGACGAGGAATGTTAAGTTCTATAAGATATTTTTTAAACTTTACTATTTTGTCTTTTTCAGAAAGAGATTTCTCTTCTTGAGATGATAGAGCTTCAAGAAGATAAAATAATCTTATATAATATCTTGTATCTTCGCAATTTATTTTATCTAACTCTATTTTTTTACAATTTCTTATAAAACAAGAAATAATTTCTTTAATAAAACTATAAACTTCAATCAAATTAAATTCTTTAAACAAAAACGCAACTATATCCAAATTTTTTCCTTTTTTAAGAATATTTACAAATTCATTTGCTAATCTTGTTTTTGAAATATAACTAAATACTTTTTTTTCCAAAGCTTCTTTTAGAAGAGAAAGAGTATTTTCTTCAAAATAAAAATTTAACTTTGCAAGTAATCTTATACTTCTTATTATCCTTGTGGGATCATCAAAAAAACTTTTTTTATGCAAAACTCTTATTTTCTTATTAAAAATATCATTTATTCCTCCAAATGGATCTAAAATTTCAAATCGTCTCTTAAGAGAGTCATATCTTAAAGCAATAGAATTGATAGAAAAATCTCTGCGAAATAAATCCTCGTATATATTACCAACTGCCACTTGAGGCAAAACCCCCCAATCTCTATATTCTTCTTTTCTTGGCAAAGCAAAATCTATTCTTTTGTTATTTTTGTTATAGAAAATAACACTTAAAGTAAGAAATTGAGGATATTTGATAATTTGTACTTTTTTATTAAAAGAAAAAAAGTTAACAAGCTGCAATAACTCTTCATAATTATTTAATTCCACCACTAAATCAATATCTTGAGGAGTAAATCTTGTCTTAAAAATTATTGAAATAATAGCATCCCTTAAGGTACCACCAACAAAATAAAAACTTTTATTTTGATTTTTTAATTTTTCTATTATATCATTAAACCAATTAATTTGCTTTAATTTTTTTATTAATTTTTCTGGAGTTATGTAATTTTTTATTGAATTTTTCATTTTGTTTGTTGTTTCGTTTCCAAATATCTATTAATTGTGTCAATAATAGAAACTACATTTTTATCTTCGGGATTAAGTATACTTACTATCTTATATTCGTATAATGCTTCTTTAAGTTTTCCCAAATCAGAATATATTTCTGCTATAATTTTTCTAATTTTATAATTAAATGGATTTATCTGCAATAGTTCTTTATAGTATTCTAAAGCTTTATGATATTGAGAGGTTTCATAATATAACTCTACTATTAATTCGTAAGCAGTAGAAAAATTTGGATTTATCATAATACATTGCTTTAAAATTTCTTCTGCATTTTTATAATCTTTCAATAACATTAAAACTTTTGAAATTCTGGTCATCACAATAGGATTATAAGGTTGCTGTTGTTGAGATTTTTTATACTGATATAATGCTGCTTTATACTGTTTTTTTCTTAACAGCATATCTCCAAGCTCTATATATTGAGAAGATTCTAAAGTCAATAATTCTTTTTCATCTTCTAAATTTAAAATTTTTATATCCATTAAAGCTCCCGGATATTTTTCTACTAACTCCTTTTTTTCTTCAATACTTTCAATCCAATTTTTTATAAGTTCTGTATATTCTTTATTAAAAATATCTCTATACAATAATTTTTCATCTTTATAGTTAATATAATTGTGTACAAATTTGATAAATTTATTTTCACCAAAATTATTGATTATATATTCTAAAAAACTGGCTAATTCTATAAAAGCTAATTCTACTTCTTGTTGAGAATCCAAATAAACTAAAGAACCTTTTAAATTTTCAAAAGGAATCAGCCTATTATTTCTTTTTGCATCCAAAAGCTCTTTTAAATTTCCTATACTAAAACACAAAGGCTGTGTAGACCTATAAAGAGTGTCAAAATACTTAGCAGTTGCTTCGTGTAAGTATAGAGGATATTTATACTCTGTAATTCTATTAAGTAAGAAATGAACATATTCATGAGCTAATGTATCGATCCATCTATATCCATAAGGTAAATTTTCAGGAGAAAGAATCATTATTCTATTAAATTTACAAATTCCTACCACTCCTGCTTTTTTAACAACTTCTTCTGGCAGTGTAGAAGCATTACAAAACTCCTTTTTTTTATCATAAACTTCCACTCTTATTTTTTCTTTTGGATAGTAATTAAACTTTTCATTGTAAAAAACATATATCTTTTCTAAATTTTCTAAAATTATATCTTTTAAAATCTCATCTCTTCCTTTTAAAAACACAACAAAATGTTGTGATTCATATCTTTTATATTCCTCTTTAAATAGATGATATATATATGGAATATAATGGAAAAAAAATTTTTCTTCAGGCTTATATTCAGAAGTATTATTTGTTTGTAGCGAGTTCAAAAAATTATAAGCTTTTTCATAATCTCCCAAGTAAAGATAATAAATTGAATTTATAAAAATTTTTTTATTCTCATCTCTAATTTCTTTTATAAATTCCTCAACTTCTTGAAACTTTCCTGCTTCAAGTAAACAAATAATATCATCTAATGTATAAGAATGTAATTGGAAACTAACTAAAAAAAATATAGATATAAATAGACAAAAAAATTTTATCATTTTAACATTTTTTTATAATAATCTTCTATAATTTTTTTAAATTCCTCTGGATATTTTTCAGATAAGGATTTAATAATATCCTCTCTTAAATGTTTAGGTGGAATATACTCCTTTGCTGAGGGTAAAATGACTCTCCCAAACATAACACCATATCTTCCAGTAGATGAAGACTTTATCTGCATTTTTGAAGACATAGGTTGTCCCATAGACTGGAAGATTTGTTCTAACATTGTCCTTTTTTCAGAAAAGTTATTTTTTAGCTGTAATAATAAGTTTGTTGCATTACTTTGGTTTTGCAAGGCTTCAGGAAAAGACAACTTCGAAAGATTTTCTTTTGAATTTAACATCTCTGTTTTGGCTTGCATTGTTAATGCAATATCACTATTTGATATTATAAAACTTTCTTTACCAATTGATTTAAGATTTTGTAAAAAATTATTTGTATTTTTAATTAAGTTATTTTGACTATTATATAGCTGAATAGTTTTTTCAATAATTTTTAATGGATATTCAATCTTAGGTGGTAAATTAAATATCTCATTTAATTTTTGAAGTTCATTTCTTATTTCTATAGTGTACTGAATAAGTTCATTGTAGTCCTGTTGATTAATAGTTTTTACTAACTCTACATTCTTTTCCCAATAGGATATAGCTTCTTTCAGCAATATCGATGTTTGTATGAGTTTTTTATTTTTTATTTCTGTTATAATTTTATTTAAATTATTCGATACTAATTCACAATTAAACTCATAAGATTTACTATTAACAAATTTTATAAATTGTGGTAAATTTGTTACTTCTTTAATTTTTATTAGAATTTTATTTATTATCTTTAAAATTTCATCTAATAATTTTTCTTGTAATTTCAAAGTTTCTTTAATTCTATATTCATCCACGGTTTTTGTTTCATCGTAAATTTTTTGTTGAGACTCTATCAACTCATCTAATTCTTTCATAATCCTATCTAATTCTTCCTTTAAATAAGAAGTTTGTAAAGATAACACATCAGAACTTGCATCCATTAAGGTTTTTGCCAAAGAATTCAGTTGCTTCATTAGTGACTCTGCCATTTTTATAGCAGAAGAAATATTACCCTTAGATATAGCAGAATAAATTTGATTGAGTAATTCCATAGGAGAAGAAAAATCAATATCTTGGATATCTCTTCTGTTTATGAAATCTTCCGGTAGCTCATTTGGAATATTCTTCAACATATTCGCGATTTTATTTAATTTATCTTCAATTTCTTTAAGAAGATTTAAAAGCTTAGTTTTATCTTCTTTTGAGATATCAGATAATTGGTTAAGATAATCAAAAATATCTTTTGAAATATCAGTAGTCTCTTGTATTATATTTGATAAATTTTGCATATTTTGTCTTTTAATAATCTTATCCGTAAGCATAGCAGCTCGTTCAAGTGTATTTATTATTTGATCTTGGAAATTAGAAGATGAAGTTATATCATTTTGTTTTAAACTATCTATTAGTTTCTCATTAATATCTTTTAAGGACCCAATTTGTGAATGTAGATTTTTAAATTCCATATAAGTGTCTATAGATGTATAAGGGTCTAAAGGCATTTTATCTAAAATTGAATTTAATATATCATTTAGATTATTAAAATTTTTGAATAAAAATTGGTGTTGTCTTATTAAATCAGTTATAGCTTCTATTTGAGAAGTAGTAATATCACATAATTTTTCTTTTAGTTCAATTTCTCTTGAAAGTGTATTAGTAACTTCTTCTATAAAATTTTTTATTTCTCTTTGTAATAACTCATGCTGTCTTTCGTAACTAAAAATTTCTATTTTATATTCATCAGTAATGTCTGTTTTGTAATTAGATATTTCATCATTGTCATATACTACCAAATGATAACTTATTATATCACCAAAATCTAAATCTAATTTTGTTAAATCAAAGAGATATTCGTCTAATATTTCCTGATTATTCTCTGTATATTCCTTTATTACATAAGATTTCTCATAATTTTTTTTGATATTTTTATAAATAAACTTCACCTTTAAAATACCAATATCATCTTTAGCAGAGTATACGATCGGAATTTGCGCAGTTTTGTCAACAATTATTTCTTTTTCAGGTGAAAGAATTTCTATCTTAGGATATCTGTCATAAACAACCTTAAGTTGATATTTTAGTATATTACTTAATCCTTCTGTATCAAAAATTTCAAAAAAAAGCTCGGTATCTTTAATAATTTTGAAATTACCTGAAATATTTTTGTTTTTTTCTAATGCTAATTTGATTTTATTATTGTATATATTTAAATATACCTCCTTTACTTCTTTATTCATAGTAGCACTAAACTTTATCTCACTTCCATAAAGAAATTTCCCCTCAGCAAAGCTTTGAAGGTTATATGGATTTAATTTAGTATAACTAGGAGGAATTACAATAATTCTTATATCAGATATTTCAGGTAATACTATAGGTTGTATAACATAAACTTTTGAATTGACTCCTCTGAACTTTACTTTATAAAAAATTTTTCTTTCTACTGAAGGAATTTCATATTTATAAATTTTACCTGTTGTATAACTCCCCGCATCTATAAGGTGTGTCTTTATAAATTTTTCTGAAAATTCTGTCTTAATAAATAACTCTGGCTTATATAACTCATAGCCTTTTTCTACTATAATTTTTATAATACAACTTTCTCCGTAAGGAATTTTGATATTTTTAGGAGTAATAAATATACCCAAAATCTCTGGTCTTCTTGTAAATAAAATTTTATGGATACTTGGTTTTATTACTTGTGGCGGTAAAAAATAAAGTATAAGAATTATCAATAGCAATACTATATTTAAAGGCAAAACCTTTATAATTTTGTTAAATCCAGTGATTTTATTAATATCTATTTTTTTTATAACTTTTGCAACTTCCTCTACGAAGGTACTAGAAAGTTCTTTAGAAAAATTGAATGGCTGATTAGAATATAAAATTTTTTCTATTAAATATGCATTTATTACATCATCAAAATGTTTTAATAAAGAAATTTTATACAATTCTTCTTGAAGACATTTATATGGTTGTCGTAAAGTTTCATAGGCTCTTAATAAAAGATTAAAGAAAAAAAATACAATAGCAACACCTATTACTACCCAATAAATATGAAATACAAATATTGGCAAAGGAAATATTTTGTCAATTAAAACACTTAAAATAAAGGCACCGATTACAATATTAATTAAAGTTATTAAATATCTTAAAAATAGAAATAATAACTTTAAAATTTTTATCTTATTTATATATTTTTTAATAACCATGACGATATTTAAATTACTTTATTCAAAATTTTATTAATCAAATTAGCTATAATTACAGAAGGATTATTTTTAATATATTTTTTGATATTTTCTTTATATTCATCAAGATTTATCCTGTTTTCAATTATATCATCAAGGATTTGATAAACTTTTTCTATATCTTCTTCATAAAAACCCATCTTATATTTTTTAACAATATAGACATTTCCCTTCTCTTGTGCTGGAACAAATAACGGAATAAAAACCGGGACACCACTTGAAAGTGATTCAGAAACAATAGCTCCTCCTCCTTTACATATGATTACATCACTTACTCTGAGAAAATCATGCATCCTATCAGTCCAGCCAATTATTTTGGTATTTACATTAAAAGTAAGTTTTGTAAGATAATCATATAAATTCTTATATTTTCCAGTAATAATTATCATCTGAAAATTATTATTTTTATTTCTTAAATAATTTATAATTTCTAAGAATCTTTCAACAGCTCCTAAACCTATTGTTATCAAAATTGTCTTTTTATTTATTTCTAATCCCAAATCTGATAAGACCTTTTCTTTTTGTATTTTTTCAAAAATCTTAGGATTTACTGGGAACCCTGTAACATAGATATTTCGTACTCCATAATTTATTAAAACATGTTTAGTGTCTTCATCTATCACAAAATAATAATCTACATCTTTATCTATCCAAGCCGTGTGTATCATATAGGAATCAGTAATAATGCATATATATGGTATTTTTTTAACTTTCTTTTTATATCTTTTAACTAAAAAATTCCAATATGGATGTGTAGAAATTATTATATCCGGCTCGTATTCATTTAGTATCTTTTCAAAAATTTTATAGTTGGTAGACAATAAAAGAATCTTAAGAAAAAATTTACAGAAATTATTATTAGTTAAAGTAAAAAATATATCAAAGATAATAGGTTTTTCCATAGAAAAATTGTAAAGTTTTTGAAAAAAAGTAGGTTTATTCTGTGATTTAGCCATAAACAAAAAATCTATGATTTTTGTAGAAAACTGAGGATAAACAAAATTAACTGCAGCTTCTACTGACTTAGCTGCTGTTATATGGCCAGTACCATAACTAGCTGTAAGGATTAATATCTTTTTATTATTCATCTTTAACCTCCTAAAATTTATAATTTATTGAGAAATTAAATTCAAAAAAAATTTTGCTTCCTTATGATATGGATTTAGTTTTAAAGTTTGTTCTAGATAATACTTTACTTTATACCAATCTTTTTTATACCAATATATAACTGCAAGATTATAATAAGCATCCGCAAAGTAAGGATTATATTCCAATGATTTATTATATACATTAATTGCCTCATCTCTCATACCCTTTTTTTCTAAAACCACTCCTAAGTGTAAATAACAATTAGCAAGATTCATCCTTATCTCATTAACAACATCATCAAAAGCTTTATATTTCTTTGCTAATTCTATATATTCTTCAAATTTTTTTGCTGAAGTCTTATACCATATAAGAGCATCATCTAACAAACTTAACAGATAATAAAAATAACCAAGTTCAAAATAGCCATAAGGATAAATTGGGTTCATCAATATAGAGTATTTATAAAAATATTCATTTTTTAATCCCATTATTTTATGTTTAGTTAACCAATGTCCACTGTTTAATAAAGCTTTACTATAATCCTCAATGAGATCTGAACAAAAGAAATCAAAATTTAAATCATATATGTATCTACCTCTTAATATATATATATTTTCAAATAAAAAATCAGTAAAAACTTTTTCATTATCTTTTCTTTCTAAAACTTTTAATAATAAACCATGTGGCTTTAAAATAAAATTTTTAATCTGTGGTAATTCCACATCATAAGAAATAAAAATTTTGTAACCAAAATTAAAATTTTGTTTAATAAATTCTTCCCATTCTTGGTTATTATTTAAAGGGCCAATAAAAGGTTTTTCTTTATATCTACGGCTATACATTTCCTTATACCAAATTGAACCTGAAAGTCCTGTCGGTATAATATGTACATCTTTTCTATTCTTTTCCACAATACTTTTGTACCATAAAGAAAATAATTGAACATCTTCTTTTACTACTATTATGCTCTTGGACGGAACAGTTCTTAATACATTTATAGAATAATCATACGCATAAAAGTTATTTCTTTTGTTCAATTTTTTATAGTTTTCTAAAATATTAAAACTAAGAATATATAAAATCACAACAATAAGATATTTAAAAACATAACTATATCTATTATAAACAAAAAAAATTCCTAACATAAACCATACCCATATTACAACATTAGGAAGTAAAAAATGAGCCTCAAGAATTGCAAAAGCATGAGGATTAGGTGGCATGTTTGCTTTATATATAAAAAACATAGAACTAAATAACCAGCTCAAAAATAACGACAAACCAAAATAGGAACTTATATCCAATCCAAAAATAACTAATAAAATTCCTATAAATCCTAAGTTCTTTAAAATATGAGAAAAATAAAATTTTACACCATCAGAAAAGTTTTCAGAAGTTTTATATTTAGAAGAAATTAAATCTAATGTAGAACCATGTGTCTTCCTTGTTAGAGAAGCCCAAAATCTATTTAATTGCTCTGGATTATTCCAATCGATGAATGGTTGAGAAGAAGATCTTATAGGAAGGTATAAATAAACACTAATTCCTATTAAAAATAAAATTAACAATAAATGTAAAGATTTTATACTTTTTTTAAATTTTATATAATATTAGTGAAAATATTATACAAGGAAAAAACAATACTATGTCTAATCTATTTGTAATTCCTAACGCAAATATAAAAAACAATAAGTAAATATATTTCTTATTTAGATTATGATACATAAAAGTTAACAATACTATAACTGAAGCAAAAAATGTATTAAATGTATACATTTCTGAAACCAAAGATAAATACCACTGAAGATAGCCAAAACTAAAACAAAGTATCGCAAAATATCCTAAAATTAAAAAAAATACTTTGTTTTGTTTTATATACTTATCTATTATAAGTTTAAACAAATAAAATAAAATAACTGCTGTAAGTGCTGAAAAAATACAAGAAACTATGTTAATTTTATATCCAAAATTTCCAAAAGGTATTATTCTTCCTAATATATAAATAATAAGAGTATACAAAGGATAACCTGGCGGATGCGCAACTCCCAAAATATAGCCAACAGTAGCAAATTCTCCTGAATCACGATAAGCAGCTATTGTAGGAAAAGCACAATAAAGATAAAACAAAAATGTATTTAAAAACAAAACTAAATATATCATAATTTTAATCTCAAATATTGAATATACCTTTTGATTTCTTCGTTATCAGGTTGTAACTTTAATAGTTTTTCAAAATAATCTAATGCTTTTTTAAAATTATTCATTTCCCAATATAAAATTCCAAGATTATAATAAGCCTGAGAATTATTAGGATTTATAGAGATTGCCTTTAAAAAACATTCTTCAGACTCTTTAAATTTGTTTTGTTTTTTATACACAACTCCTAAATTTATAAGAATTTCTAAGTAAACCTCAGATGGCAGTTGATAGTTGTATATGATTTTTAAATATTCTTGTTCTGCTTTATGAAAATCATTTATTAAGAAATAGTAATAAGGAATAAAAGTTAAATATTTATAATCATTATTTAAAAAAAATAGTTCATTATATAATAATTCAACTACATATGATAGTTTTTTATTATGTATTGCTCTTTTAAAATAAAAATTAGATAATAAATTTAAATAAACATTGTATAAAACTAATTCTCTGAAATTTAAGTCTTTTACTCCTCTTATTATAAAAATTTCATTTGGAATGTGGATTTTATAATTTTCAAATGTAGTATAAACTAAACCAAATTCATATTTAGAAGTAGAAGTTTGCTGTGGCAAAACAGTATTGTAAATCACTTTATTAGGATGTTTGTCTATAATTTCAGTTTCCACCTTAGAGCGTATTTTTAGTCGTTCTTGTCCCCATATCATATAATAAGAATTACCATATATACTTCTACTTACTGAAGCATTACAATCTACAAATAAAATATCATTACGCTTTTTTAAACATCTTTGATAATATGCAATACCAAATTCTGTTTCATCAGCTCTATCTGATAAAAGAAAAGTATCATAAGGTACATTTCTTAAAATGTTTACAATATAATCATAAAGAAAATAATTGTTTCTTAAAGATATAGATTTTAAATTTTTAAAATATGAAAATAAATTCAAAAGTATCAAAAAATAGATAATACTTTTTTTATTTTTCAAAATATTTATACTAAAAATCACAAAGAATACTAAAGAAATTACTGATGAAGTAATGAGACGTTCTAATATATATATATTTCCAGAAGAAATATTTTTTAATCCTGTTAAGGTAATAAACAAAGGACCCGTAAATAAGAAAGAGAAAAAAACTATGGTTATATTAGTAAATTTTATTTTTCTATTTACTATTAAAACTAAAATTGAAAAAAGTAAAAACATTAAATTCTTTACTCCTAAAATATAAAAGAATAATTTAAAACCATAATATAAACTATTAAAACCAAAATATAATTTACCTCCCTGAGCTAAACTAAAAGTTCCATATCTCCCCCTAAAAAATAAATATAAAAATCTATCTAAAGTTTGAGGATCCTCCCAATCATAAAGTGGCTCTACAGAAGATCTTATAGGAATATAAAGATAGATCAAAAAACCTATTATAAAGAATATTAAAAAATATAATACATCATTGAGATTTAATTTATAAATTTTAATATTAATCAACCAATATAAAACTAAAGATGGGATTAGAAAAATAATTATATGTTGACAACCCAAACTTAGTCCCAATAAGAAACCTAAGATATAGAAACGTTTTTTAAATAAAATATCTTCACTAAATAAAAAATAAAAAATAAGAACGACTAATAAATTATAAAGAGAAAACACTTCTCCTATTATTGACTGCTTTAACAAAATCGGCTGTGAAAAATAAAAAGTAAAAGCGAAAAGCCCAAAAAGAAAATTCGCTTTTTTATAAGCAAAAATAAAAATCAATATACCAGACACTATAAAAATAATCATAGAAATAAAACCGGCTCTATACCCATAATCTCCTAAGGGTAAAATGTTAATAAAAAATTTGTATAAGATGCAAAATAATGGATAACCAGGGCTGTGAGCAATTCCCAAATTAGAAGCCGCTCCAACTAATTCTGCAACATCTCCTACTGTTATAGTAGGAGGTAAAGTATAAATTAAAGAAAATAGATATAAAGTAATTAAAAAGAAAAAAAATATCATTTTACATCATTCTTTTTTTTCTCTTCAATGGCACGATTAATATAATATTTTATTTGATAATTGTCAGGTTGTAAAGCCAAGGCCTTATTAAAATACTCTATAACTTTATCCCACTTAGATTGTTTCCAATAAAGTACTCCTAAATTATAATACGCTGTAGAATTATAAGGAGCAATTTCTATAACTCTGTTATAGTATTCTTCAGCAAGGGAAATTTCATTTAGGTTTTCAAATATCACACCTAAATTTAACAAAGCACTTGTGTCTTTAGGATTGATTTTTAAAATCAATTCATATATATCTTTTGATAATTGAATATCTCCTTGATTAAATGCTTTATATGCTTCATTATGTAATTCTATTAATATATTGTTTTTTAGCCAATCAACCTCTTTCCATAGAAAATAGCATAATTTTAAAATACTTATTTTTTTTCTTATATCTGTTTCATTTACTGCTTCCATAAATAAATATATAGGTACTAAAGCTTTACTTCTATAATCATAGTATTTATGATACAAACTCCTATATGAATAGATCTGTTTAAATATATCTTTATTATACAAATTAGAAACAAACTGTGATTCCACAACATATAATACACCTGCATATTTTAACTCTATATTAGGTAAAATATTTCTATTAAAAGTAGAATAAAATACTGGAAATTTATTAATTAAACTTTTTTCCACAATAATTCTTCTCTCTTCTTTTTCTTCTTTTGTTAAACTTCTAAAATCCTTTCCATATATATTCCTAAAAACCAATCCACCTCTATCATGTAATCTTACATCTAACCTTCTTCTTTCTACTGCTTGCATATATCCTAATGTGTAGAAAGTATCATCTCCTCCGTCCATAAATAAAAAACTATTTTTTGGTAATGTTCGTAAAATATTTATACCATAGTCATAATTAAGATAATACTCTCTATAATTACAAATATGAAAATTATTAAATATTTTATTCAACAACAAAATCAAAACTATTATCAAAGGGATTTTTAAAAATTTTTCATCAAAATATATAATGCTTAAAACTATAGAAAAAATTCCTACAAAATTAGGCAAAATATAAAACCTTTCTAATATGCCCTCATATATATCTGAATAAGGCAGATTAGAAAGAATTAAAAAACCTAATCCAGAAATTAAATACATTAAAATTAAATAAAAAAATAATTTTTTATTCGAAAAATATATTTTAACAAAACTAAAAAATATTAAAAATAACAAAAATATACCTAAATCTCTTATAGTTCTTTTAAAAAATCTACTTATTTGAACTGATATGTTTCTAATATTATATTCGTTTTTTTTCTCAACAGTAAGTTGAAAAGTTCCATAATCTTTTCTTATTATTACATTATATAAATTTACTAAACTTTTTGGATTTCCCCAATTAAAGTATGGGTCTTTAGCTGCTCTCAATGGAAGCATTAAATATATACTAAACCCTAACATAAAAAACAAAAAAAAGATAAATATCATTTTTATTTTAATACGATTGACAAAAAATAAATATATAATTGATGGAAGTAAAAAAACTATTGTGTGGTGATTTCCTAAAGATAAACCAAATAAAAACGAAATCATATACCAATTCTTAAAAGAAGATTTTTTAATCTCTTTATATGAAAAGCATAACAACAATAAAGCAAAAAATATATTTAACACAAATACTTCAGTTTGAACTGTATTCCTAAAATACGGTTCAGAAAACAAAAAAATTAAAAAAATAAACATAGAGACAAATATTTTTAACTTGTCTATAACGAAATTAGAAATAAATAAAACAAATATTATTAAAATAAAAACAGAAAATAAAACATTCATTATGTTTATTCTATATGCATAATTGCCAAAAGGAATAATAAAAGAAAAGATTTTACCTATTACAGAATATAAAGGATAGCCTGGACTATGTGCAATTCCTAATATATATGAAGTGGTAATAAACTCACCACTATCCCCACTATTTACATAAGGGGACGTATTATGTAAGAAAATTATAAAAACTGCTATTATTAAGATTCCTAGTAAAATCTTCACTATTTGAATCTAGCTATATAAATTTCTAAAAGAAAAACTAAGATAAAAATTAATCCCAAAAAAGGATTTCTGTATATCCAAAAAGTCTCAGTATAATTTTGAGAAAATTCTTTTTTAAAATTTTCAATAACTTCTGAAATATCTAAATTATCTAAACTTATAACTTGAGTACTATAAAAATCAGCTAACTTTTTCATATACTCTGCATTAGGTTTCAAGTAAGCCATTTCTTTATAGTTAGCCTCTGTAACATTTATAAATTTTTCCTCTTTAAAAATATATTTTTCTGTTTTTAATATTGCACCAATAGCATATCTTCCAGGTAGTGTAGGTAAGAAACTTGTATAGTATCTATCCTTTTGAATTTTTCTAAGTTTAAGAGGTTTTTTAGAAAAATCTGGCAGTGTTAAGTAAGATTCAAATGAAACTATATTATCAATATTAGAAAGTAAAATACTAATATTTACCTCTTCTGATATTTTATAATTTTCATCACATATTATATTTATATTTTTTATATCTTCCACACCTGCACAATAATATATTACTTTTTTCCAAAATTTATCATAAAAACTTTTAAAATCATACTTTTCAGAAAAAACATTACCTAAACGCCATCGCCAAGTAGAATTTGTAGCAGAAACAAAAACCCTTCCTTTATTCCTTTTAGCATAGCACATAATAGGATTGTTTTTGTAGCTTAATAATACTATGGCATCTTCTTTATTATATAATAATTGATAATTAGATAAATATGGCAAATTTTTCCAATAAAGTTCATTCTCTGTTTTGTCATCCATTATCATAGTTAATTTATCATTAAAATTTATATTATCTGGTTTTATTTCCTCATACAAAAATTTCTCTTTTTCAGTTAAGTATACTGGGAGAATATCTTCTATAGGTGTAAACTTATATCCACCTAAAAAAAACGAATTTTCCCCGCCAATCATGATAAAACCACCACCAGAAAGTACAAATTTTCTTATATTTTCTAAGTATTCAAGAGGAATACCAAATCTACGGTAGGTAAAATTTTCAAAAATTAACAAATCAAAATTAAAAAGCTCTTTTATAAAAATATCATAAACTGGAAAAGGAATTAAAGCTGATTCAGTATCTGGTACAATCGCTATACTTTCTGGATTTCTTAAAATAACAAAAGAAACTAAATCTATATAAGGATCATTTTTCAGCAAACTCCTTAAATTAAAATATTCTGCTGAAGGTTGACCACATAAATATAACACCCTTATTTTGTTTTTTTTAACCTCTATATCTAAATTCACAAAATTGTTTTCATAACTAACTTCATTTTTGGAAGGTTCTATAATTAGTTTTAATTTATTAGCTCCTACTTTGTTTAACGCAAATTTCAAAGTTATTTCGTTTATTCCTTCATTTAAATTAAAATTATTTTGATAAATAACTTTACTTGTTTCTATATCAATCAGTTTTATCTTAGTAATATCATTGTATCCGTAGTTATACACATACGCTTTTACTTCATGATCTATACTTTTAAAACCAATTTTACTATATCTTACTTCAAATATTGACTTGTCTCTAAATTCTTTATCATAAACATACACAGGAATTACTTTAACTTTATCTTTTTTTATAAAAGGCAATTCTTCTGTAAAATTTATACCGTCTGAAAATAAGAAAACTATAGATGGATACTCAAGTTGGTATACAAGTTCATCAATAGAAGAGTTAATTTTTGTCATTTTATTTGTAGAAACAATTTCATCTATTTTTTTAATCTCATATTTGCCTTCATTAAATCCATATATTTTAGTGTTATATTTTTTTATCTTAGTGTAATTTTTTTCTAAGAAATTTTTAACCCTTTGAATCCTATTGTTTACCTGCATACTACCTGAAGTATCCACCATTAAAAATAATCGTAAATTATCAATTCTTTTAGGCAATTTATATCCGAAGTTTAATGTCATAAGTATTACTAAAAAAAACAGAAAAATTCTGATTATTTTTAAATCTTTTCTTTTTATTTTTATAAAACTAAAGATTATTATCACTACGAAGATAAGAACCAATAAAATATTTATTAATGAAAGCCTAACAACTATCATCTGTTTAATCTTTCCTGAATATAAGGTTGATGAACTTTATCCATTTTATATGTTCCACACAAGGAGTACATTATTATATTAAGAAATAATTTCTGTGAATTAAATCTTTGTTGCTCTCCACCTGGAATACAACTATAAATATAATTACCTAATCTATCTCTAGCCCAACAAGCAATAATATTATTTCTTGAATAAATTATTACTGGTCTATTTTCATATTCAATATATTCTAAATAATTATACATAGCTATCCTACCTGTAACTTTTCTAATTAAATAAAATGATTTCATCAGCACATAATCTCTATCTGTCTTTTTAAGTTTATATTCTGGAAACATTTGTTTTAAAATTTTTCTTATAGATTCATCAAACTTACTATTATATAATTCAGAAGTATCTTCTATAAAAATAGTTCCTCCACTTGTTACATAATCTCGTAAAACTTTTATATTCTTAAAAGGAATTATTACTTCATTATTTCCAAGTAATATTACAAACGGGACTTTTGAAATTTCATATTTTAACTTATCGGAAGAAATATCAATTATAATTCTCTCCTTTTCTACCTTCACACTAGTGGTTATTTCAAGAATATCTAAAATATCTTTATACACATCAGGATATGGGTCCCAATTGCCAGGATATTTAAGTTGCGCAAATATAAATTTATCAGAAGCAAAAATATAAGAAATATATAAAGAAAACACAAAAATAAAATAAATCCTTTTGATCATAAAATAACTATTTATAAATTTCTACCTCCCAATCTTGACAAAATAGTTTCAAGAATTAAAAATACTATTACTAATGTTAAAACTTCTTTTGAAAATTCTTTACCAAAACACCACTGAAGAATGAATTCCTTTGAGTTTTTTTTAAGAATATCTATAAAATTTATATTATTAAACTTTTTTGTAGAAAGAAGTTCTTTTCTAAGTTCAGATTTATTAACAAGTTCTATAGAACTTTCTTTAGGTGGAGTATTTATCGCTATATAAATTTCATTATTTTTTTGTAAATTAAACTTATAAATTCCAGGTAGATAAAATTTTATTCCACCAAATATTTTTTCATAATAATTATTCGAATAAACTCTATTTTGAACAATAGGGATTATACTATTTATATTATCTTCACCTAATAATATAGGCTCAGAAATAAAATAATATGGCTTTTGTTTTATTTTAAAATCTTCTTTTTTTAAAATGAAATTTATAAAACTTATAAATAATGGTTTATATACATAGTTCGAATCATCTTTATAAATAGAAAAACTAAATAAATAGGTATTTTTATTATTTAAAACTGCTGGATAACCATCTGAAAACTTAAGTATCGTCTTCCAATTCTCCTTATCAACAACATTTAATAGATGCCTTTTAAATATCTTTATATTCTTGTATTCAAACTTTTCAAAAAATTTTTTAAATTCTTCATCCTCATCCGTCAAACTCAAATTAAATCCGGAAATATTTCTCTGTGTCTCAATAAATTCAATTCCATTAAAAAACTTTTCATAAGATTGAATATCAATGTGTTCATCTATAAAAAATATCTTAGTAATATTACCATTATCTAAATACCTCTCTATACTTTCTATATCCTTAACATCTACACTCATTACACAATCATATCCGTCTAAATCATCAATGAAAAACTCTTTTTCTTCCAAAGGGATCACTTTTACATAAAATTCAGATGAAGATAAATTTTCTATATAAAATTTTTTACTATCTATTCCTTTTACATATATAGGTTCATTTAAAAAACATAAAATTTTTCTCTGAGATCTATTTACTTGGAAAGAAAAATAAAAATTATTATCACCATTAATTGCATCATTAGGTAAATTAAAATATCCAATTAAATTTTTATCTCCTAAGATATAATTAAACCTACTATTTTGAGAAAAAGATATATTTCTACTATCAATTTGTTCATTATTAATAAAAAGTTTCACATTTATTTTATCCACTAAAGAAGTAGAAGAAATTATTTTAGGCATAAGTTCTAATATATCCTCTTCTCTATTTAAAGAAAATTTTATGCTTTCTATATAAAAATTTGCATCAACATAATTAGGATAACAAAACAAAATATCAAACTTATTGGAATTTTCTTTTTCTTTAAAATTAGAAAATTCTAAAATGTGGTTTGCCAAATCTGTAAATACTATTATTTTATCAATTGGGAAATTGAAATTTGATTCTAAGTATTCTATTAACAATGCTAAATTGGTTGATTTAAAAGTATCTGATATGTTTAAAATTTTATCATTAATTGCTTTTTCATTTAAAATTGTTTGATATCCATCATATATAAGATTTATTGATTCATCAAAAGTAATAATTTTAAATTTCACATTATATTCACGTAACTCTTTTATTAAATCCAATAAATATAATTTACATAAGTTCAATTTGTTAGTATTCGAAATTTTCTGCTGCATAGAAAAAGAAGTATCTAATGCTAATATTAAATTCATACTATGTTTTTTAGAGGGATTAAAATATATTATAGGGACAGCAAAAAATAAAATGACAAACGTTATTATTAAACATCTCAAAATCATTACAACTATATCAATTATTCTTCTTTTAAAAGAATAATTTGTGAGAATTCTATGGATTAGATTTAAATATGTAAATTTTATAGTTTTGCTTTTTTTCTCAAATAAAAGATGCAATAATATAGGAAAAAGAGCTAAAGGTAAGAGTAATAATAAAAATTTATTGTAAAAATAAATCATAAAAAATTATTCTAATATAATTTTTAAATTTTCTAGAATTGGTAAAGAAGTATATATGGTTTTATATTTTATATTTTTGTCATTTAATTCTTTATTATAGTAATCTATCAGATTTAAAAATTCTTTTACATAAAGATCTTTAATCTCAACAAGATTTGTCTTTACTTCTGGTAATTTTTCTTCTATGTCTTTAAATCTTATATTATCAAAGTCAAACTCAAGAGTTTTTTCTTTAGGATATATAATATGCAACACAAATAAATAAATGCCATATGAAGAAACCTCTTTTAGTAATTTAACAGTTATTTTTTCATCATCTGATATTAAATCCGACATCAAAATAATAAGAGTCCTTTTTTTAAATTGAGACAAAATCTTATCTATAACATTGGTAAAATTAGAATAATCTCCCTTTATTTCTTTCTCTAAAAAATCTAATATATTATAATAAAAACTCTCAACAGATGAACTATTTAATATATCGATAATTTTATTATCAAATTTTACAACTCCTACTTTGTCTTTTTGATTTAAAAATATATAACTGAGATAGGAACATATATAATTTGCATACTCATACTTTGTAATACCATCTTCAGGATACCACATAGAAGCAGAACAGTCAATAAAAAAATAAACTTCTAAATTTGTTTCTTGGTGAAATTGTTTAATAAAAAATTTATCTCTCCTACCATATATTTTCCAATCAATAAGCTTTATATCATCTCCGTAAGAATACTCTCTATGTTGAACAAAATCAAGGGATTTTCCTATAAACCAACTTTTATGTTTTCCTGAATACTTACCATCCACTTTGTTATTAATTTCAAAAATAAAAAATTTAATATGTTGTAATATTTCTTCTTGTAAATATTTATATTTCATTTCTAATATAAGTTAAGAAAAGAAACAAAAAAATGAAAAGTTATTTTTAAAAATTTTTTCTACTACCAGGTTTCACTAACTTTATACCTTGTTTACATAAAGGACATATCTTAGGGTCATAATTGTTTATTTTTAATTTCATTAAATAGAAATATGGATATTTAAAATTTAAATCATTTTCGTTTTCTGTTCTATTTATTATACTACTTAAGGCTAAAATGTTTCCATTTCTTTCTTTAACTACATCTATTACTTCCTGGGTAGATCTACCTGTAGTTACTACATCTTCCACAATTAAAATATTATCAGAATATGTAATATCAAATCCTCTTCTTAAAGTCATCTTACCATCATCTGTACGTTCAGTAAAAATTGCACGAATTTTTTTATTATTATTTCTTCCTATAACTCTTGCAACTTCTTGTCCTATTATTATTCCTCCTAATGCTGGAGATATAACTAAATTTATATCTTCCCACATACTAAAATTATTTCTTATTTCTTCAAACAATAATTCAGCAATTCTTTCTGCTATTTCTGGATATTGAAGAACTAAAGCACATTGAATATACTTATCACTATGCAAACCAGACGAAAGTAAAAAGTGTCCCTCTAAAATTGCATTATGTGTCTTTAAAATTTCTATAACATAATTTTCTTTAGTATCCATATTTTTTATAAAACTCTAACTCTCTTTTTAATTCTTTTTCCTTTATTTCTTCTCGTCTATCAATAAGTTTTTTATATTTACATAATGCTATTTCAACCTTTGCAAAACCTCTTTCATTAAAATAAACTTTTGTTGGTTTTAAAACTAACCCTTTTTGAGACATTTTTCCTATTATTCTGTTTATTTCTTCTTTATGAAGTAATAACTTCCTAGGTCTATCTATAGGAATCTTTATATGAGTTGCCTTTTCATATTCTGCAATTTTTGAATTTATTAGCCAAATCTCATTTTTTTTAACGATACAATAAGCATCTTTTATGTCTATCTTACCACTTCTTATAGATTTAACCTCACTCCCTTTCAATACTATTCCCGCCTCATAAGTTTCTAAAATTTCAAAATTATGATAAATTTTTTTATTAGTTGTAACTATAGCCTCAGTTTTATTTTTCATTCAATTTTATATTTTTTGATTTTATAATAAAGCGCTTGTCTGCTTATACCTAAAATTTCGGCAGCTTTCTTTTTATTATATTTAGAAGCAATTAATGCTTCTTTTATTTGCTTGATTTCAAATTCTTTTTTATTTTTTATAATTGGTTCTATTTAACTGAGATTCTTTAATTTCAGTAGGTTTGTTAAATCCACTAAAAGATACTAACTGAATTGATTGCGCTAAATGTTCTGGATAAATTACATCATCAGCTAATAAAACTGCCCTTCTTATCACATTTCTTAGTTCACGAATATTACCAGGCCAGCTGTAGCGTTTAAACAACTCTCTCACAGAAAAAGAAATTGTTTTTACATTCTTATTAAATTCTTTATTTGCTTGTTGAATAAAATACTCAGTGAGTATAAAAATATCCTCACCCCTTTCTCTTAATGGAGGTTATATATCATAAATTCATTTAACCGATGAAAAAGATCTTCTCTAAAACTACCACTTTTTACCTTTTCCTCTAAAGGAGTATTACTTGCTGCAATTACTCTTACATCCACCTTTAAAGGTCTTGAACTACCCAAGGGATGGATCTCCTTATCTTGAAGAACCCTCAAAAGTTTTGCTTGGGCAGAATATGGAAGATTTGAAACTTCATCTAAAAATATGGTTCCATTGTTAGCAAGTTCAAACATACCTTCTTTTCGCCTTTCAGCACCTGTAAAAGCACCTTTCTCATAACCAAATAATTCACTTTCTATAAGAGTGTCAGGAATTGAACCACAATCTACAACTATAAACGGACCTTCTTTTCTATTACTTCTTCTATGAATTAACTTAGCAATCTCTCCCTTTCCTACTCCACTTTCTCCTTGAAGTAATACAGTAAGATTAGTAGGGGCAACTTTTTCAACTAATGATAATACTTCAACAATTTTTTTATCTCTTCCTATTAAAAACTCTTCAGAAGGTGTCTCCACTTTTCTTTTTAATAAACTTAATTCTTTTTTCATCATACGAAAATTTATTGCTTTTTGAAGAGTTAGTATTATCTTTTCTTTGTCTAATGGTTTTACTAAATAATCAAAAGCACCTGCTTTCATTGCCTCTACAGCATTTTCTATTGTTGCATATCCAGTTATTATTATGACAGGAAGTTCTTCACAATTACTTTTTATAGATTTCAAAACATCTAAACCCTGTTTATCAGGAAGATTTAAATCAAGAAAGATAACATCTGGATTTTCTTTTTCTATTTTTTTAATTGCATCCTTAAAACTATTAGAGATTATACATCTATTTCCTGCTTTTTCTAATACTTCTGAAAGTATATTGCATAAATTTATATCATCATCTACAATTAACACTATCATATTTTTATAATTTTATCATTTTTTTATTGCCTTATCAATAGGCAAGAGTAATTACTCGTTGATTTTTCCTTTGGAATTTAATATAAAATAAAGATGAGATTAAACTCTTTTTCTACGAAACTAATTGGCATTGTTACATTTTCTTTAATTTTATTTTCTTCTATTTTAACTTTTGTAATATATCACATAATAAAAAATAACCTTCTTGTTAACTTAAAAACTCGTTCAGAATATCTAATAGAAGAAATAAAGTCATCTGTCCATCCTACAATTGACCTTCTAAGTATTAGAAATATAATTAATGAAATAAAAAAGAATGAAGATATTTACTATTTTGCTTTATATGATAATAATGGAAATATAATATATTTCTATCTGCGCAATAACTCTCCCTTTAAACCAAATGTTTTAGAAGAAACTGATTTAAAAAAAGACAAAATTTCATTGAAGTTTCTTTCTTCTGAAAAGATATATAAAAATTTTTTTGAAAAAATAAAAACCAATATTCTTTTATTTTTTTCTGACGAAAAATCTAAAAATGTAAGTGTGGCTGAAGTAAGAATTCCGATTTTTATAAAAGAAAAAAAATTAGGAGTTATACAATTTGGACAACAAGGAAAGTATCTATATTCAACTTTGAAAAATGCATTACTTACTATAATAGGTATATCTTTTATAATTTTTGTATTTACCTTAAAGTTTACTTATATTACTTTAAAATCTATGACCAAGCCAATAAATATACTTTCTAATATAGCTGAGGAAATATCTAAGGGAAATCTTCAAGTTGGGGTTCCAATATTCCATAGTTCTTACGAGGTATATAACCTTTCAATAAAAATGCAACATATGGTTTGGGGATTAAGAGAAAGAGAAACTATAAAGAATATATTTGGTAAGTATATAGACAAAAAATTAGTTGATAAACTTCTTAAAGAAAAAAGCCAACTTAAAGGTATTAAGAAAGAAATTGTGGTATTTTATATAGATATGCAGGACTTTACAAAATTCACAGAACAAAATAAACCAGAAGTTGTTGTGGAAACCCTAAATAAATTTTTTACAATCACAATTGATGCTATAACAAAATACGGTGGCATTATTGATAAACTAATAGGTGATGCTGTATTAGCTCATTTTGGAGCTATAGAGACAAAAAAAGAAGACCCTCAAAATGCAATAATGGCTGCTTTAGAGTTTGTTAGAAAACTTAGACAATTTAACGAAGAAAGAAAAAAACAAAATCTAAATGAAATAAAAGCTGGTGTTACAATCCACATAGGAGAGGTAATAGTTGGTAATATTGGACATAAAGAAAGAATGGAATTTACTATAGTAGGCGATGCAGTAAATACAGCTTCAAGAATGCAACTTTACAATAGACAATTTAACATTCCGGTATTGTTTACAAAAGAACTAACAGAAAAAATACAACCTAACATTTTTAAATTCAAATTTGTGTCACAAGTAAACATTCGAGGAAAAACTCAACCTATAGAACTTTATACCATAGAAAATATATAAAACTTATCTTTGTGCTGCACCCTTGTAAACAATGGTTATTATCACATCATCATAGTCACGATCAGAAGTTGGCAAACTAACAGGCATATCTTCTAAGAAATATCTAATTGTGTTTTCTGAAACTTTTCTTACACGAACTTGTTGTGTATCGGTTGTATAAATAGTCTGATACAAAGGAACACCTCTATCTAAACCCCATTGATTTGCAGTAATATGCCAATAGAATAGAAATTGCTCCGGAGGCACAGCATAAGGTCCTAATCTTATTACTTCACTTCTTGCAAGTCTTGCATTTCTTATAAGAAGTCTATTCTCAGGATAAGCAAGATAAAAGTCATGAGTAAATCCTGATTCTCCATTAAATTCTACTGCTATATAAATTTCAGAAATAGGATTTTCTTGAGAGCCAAGTGGAGCATCTGGTTTATAACTTACTTGTCTGTTGGCGATAGAGGTAGTATCTATGGCAGAAGGAGTATTAGTAACCATAGGTCCTGATTGGGAAGATTGAGCAGCACCTACTATAGCTGTACCTTGTCCACCACCGGGAGCAATAGAAATACCAGGACCACTACCAGGTCCGGTTCCTGTACCGGAAAATCCAGCTCCTCTGCCTTGCCTACCAGCACCGGGACCTGTGCCTTGATTTCCAGACCCTGTTCCAGTTCCATATGGGAAAAATCCTACTCCAGTACCTCCACCTCTTCCAGTACTGCCACTTTTTTGTTCTCCTATTCCTGTACCTGTAGCTACACCATCCGGTCTTCCAACATCTGAATAGTCACCAGGCACTGCTAAACCAACAGTGTTTCTATCACCAGCCATCTGAGGTGCCATTTTCATATTAGAACCACTTATTGGAGCATTAATAGAAGTTCTTGGTTGCATTGGTACTCTAAAATCACTCCTTACTTTAGTTTCTTTTACTGCTATTTGAGTCTTGGGTACAAATATCTCTCTAACTTGAGTTCTTAAATTTTGAAGAGGAGTAAATACCTTGTTTACTTGTTTTACCTGTGCCTGTTTTATCATTAGCTGTTGCTGCAATTTAGGAGATGACATTCCTCCTCCCTTTAGCCCTTCTAAACCTTCAGAACCAGCATCTGGACGTTGTTCCTCTCTTTTCATTTGAATCTCTTGCTTTTTTATTTCTATAGGCTGGTTTGTAATAATCTTTGTGACAAATGTTGGAGTAGTAATTGATTGTTGAAGAACTATGATATTTAAAAATAAAAGCAATAATAACAAATGTATTCCAGTAGAGATAATATAAGATCTGTTATCATGGATAAATTTTTTAAGTTTTGCTGAATTTATCATTTTAAACACCCCCTTTTTTTGTGCAATAACTGGTATAAAAGGTTTTGGATTTGATTGTTTTTGTTTGCTTTTTAGAAGTAATAAATGGAGTTTATTATCAAAATTAATAGGTAAAGGTATTTGTAAGCTTTTTAAATTTTTTAGAATTTTTATATAGATATTATATTCATTTTTACAAGATGAACACTTATCTATATGAGATAATAACTCCTTATACTCATCTTTGTATTTTTCTATATATTCTGTTTCATTTAGTAATAAACCATCTAATACTTTATGTATTAAAATTTTAACTTCACTACATTCTATCATTGTTTTTCACCCCCTTCATAATTATAGATACCACAAAAAGCAAAAATGTTCACTCTAAAAAATCCAACAAATTCTCTTTTTCACAAAGTTGCTTGAGGGTTTTCCTGGCGTTAAAAAGTCTGGATTTTACTGTGCCTATGTTTATATCTAAAATCTCTGCTATTTCCTGATATTTTTTGCCCTGAATATCATGAAGAATTAGAACAATCTGAAGTTCCTCAGGTAATTTTGAAATAATTTTTACAAGCTTGGAGATTATCTGTTGGTGCGTTATATTTTCTTCTATTTTTTTAACCTCATCTACATCTTTAATTTCTTTATCTTCTATAGAAACATTCTCTGCTGAAAGTTTTTGGGATAGTTTTAAAATAGTATTATAGGTAATCTTATATACCCAAGAAGAAAATGAACCTTTAAAATCAAATGTGTCAATTTTTTGAAAAATCCTAATGATTGTTTCCTGAGCAATATCTTCTGCTGTGTTTATATCTAACACTTTTAAAAAGGCAAGATTAAAGATATCATTTTTATATTTCTTAATCAGTTCTTCAAAAGCTTCAATATTTCCCTGTTGAGCAAGAAGAATTAACTGCTTTTCTTCCATATTTTAAAAAATACAAAAATAAAAAATAAAAAACAAGATAATTAAATAATTTTTTTACTTTATTTTTACATTAATTTGATTAATTATTATATATTAATTAACAGGTAAGACTCTTCATAAGGGCTCTCTACATCTTACACAAAATCTTTCTCCTTTTAAATTTTCAGCACCGCAATTAGGACAAATTATCATCTCTTGTTGGAGAGTTTCTTGTTGAAGTTTTTCTGAGAGTATGAAAGTTTTTATAGGTGATTCTATTTTGTTTTCTTTTTTGTCGATTCCTACTACAAAACAATTATACTTACCAGGAGAAATATATTTGCCTTCATCTGTTTTTAAATCCCAAACTATTTGTTGTTGTTGAGTATTGTAGTAAAATTTTTTTACTACTTTTTGTTTGTTGTCAGCAATTATTAGCTGCCAACCAATTATTGGTGTTGAAATTTCTATTTTAAATGTAATATCTTTGTCTTCTTTTCTTATCACTTCTTTTGAAATTTCAAGATTTATAACCTGTGGCTTAAGTGATTTTACAATTTCTTCTTTTAGTTGTTGGGTGTCTCCATATTTAGCTACCTTCTGTTTTTCTAAAGTAAAAGTGCCTTCTTTTTGAGAAACCTGTTTATTAAAATCTATAAGGAACGAAACAAAGTGATGGCCTGCGGTATTAACTATTTGAGTTATAGGATAACTAAAACTGTAATTTAAAACTATACCTCCAAATGAGACAGGAATTCTATAACCAAAACCTAAAGAAGCTTCAGCTGAACCATTTAAATCATAATTTCCTCCAGCTCTTATACTAATACCTTCGGTAGGGAAATTTTTTTCTAAACCCAAATTCATTTTTAATATATCATCATAGTTTATATCTAAACCCATTATAAATGTTTTAGTAGGAAAGATTCCAAATCCAGTGTTTATTTTTAATTTTAAGTGGTCTTTTTCATCAGGATTTAGTGCTAAATTAGGTTGATTAAGATTTTGCGCTGATACTCCTAAAGAAATTTTTTCTTTTTTATATAAAAGTCCTATGTCAAAACTAAAGTCAGATACTTTGCTTCCATAAAGTGTAAAATATGTATTGTTAACTATTTCATCTGTAACAGTGTAAAACTTTCCTAAATATTTCAAATTAACACCTAAATATAAAGGAGATGAAATTTTATTAGAATATGTAAGAATCGCTATATGTTCTTGATATAGATTTGATATATTGAAGTTTGAGTAAGATAATCCTAAACTGCCAACTTTTTTAAAAGGATAACACATACTTATATATCCACTTCCTAAAGTATCAGTTTCAGTAAGTAGCATCCATAAAACCTGATAACCTAATGAAATTTGAGGAGCTGAAAGTGTATGCAGCCCAGCTGGGTTATAATATATACTATCAACACTATCTGCTACTCCACATACTACATCGCCCATAGCTTTTGTTCGCGCAGAATGACCAACAAATTCATTAAATGAATAGATACTTTCTACCAACAAAAATAGTCCTGACAGTATAGTTAATTTCAACTTAATGAATAATTTCATAAAATTTTCTTATCCTACCTAGCTACTATAATTATTCCTCTTAGAATTTTATTACCAACTTTTATTTCATAGACATAAGGACCAGCAGGTACTACTTCGTTGTTTTTATCTTTTCCATCCCAGATATAAATAAAATCTTTTTTCTCTATTGTTAATTTATCAGTTATTAAATTACCCCTTAAGTCATATATTCTCGTATATAATACTTGCTGTTTTTGTGGATTACTTATATAAATAACAGATTTATTGTAATTATTGTCTTGAGAAGTAGGTGTGATTATTTTAGGCTTTATACTTTCTATCTTTATCTCTGTGTCTATAAGTTTTTCTCGTTTTAGTGAAAATAATCCTATGTCTACTGTGTTGATTTTGATTATATTATATGTCTTAATTAGTTCTACATCAGAAATGCGGATTGTGTCTTTGGGGTTTAACCAAAGATATATTTGAATTTCATCTAAGGGATAATTTTTTACCAAAAAGTGTATTGAAATACCAGGATTTTCAAATTTTTTATAAAATTTCAAAGATGTCTCATATCCATAAAGATTAATTTCATAAGAAGAAATATATCCACTAATAGTTGTTTTGTTTATGTTGATTATTAAATCTTCATTAAATTCATTTGTTGTTTTGTATAATACAAAAGATAACTGATAAGGTATTTCTACCTTTACTTCCTTATCGTCAGAAATAAATATCACTGTTCCATTTGAATCTACATACATTTTGACTAAACTTTCTACATTTAAAGAATTAACTGCTTTCACTGTATAGTAAGAAATTTTGTTTGGTTCGTAGTAAATGTCTGTAAACTCAACAGTTTCTGATGATACTTTTGCTAAAAATGTTAAATTATCTAATGAAAGTGTGCTTTTGTAAATATTATAAGCTACAATATCATCAGCCAAAGACCCGTCTTGGTTTTTTAAAACTTTTGACCAAGCAATAGTTAAAGAATTTTGTGTTTTTTGTTTTAATCTTATCCCAGCTACATAATGAGGAACTTTTGAAGGTCTTGGAATATAAATAGAAACTCTATTTGATAGTCCTGAAGTATTTCCATAGTCATCTATTGCTCTTATTATAAAATATATTGTTGTGTTATATGGAAGTCCTGAAATAATAATGTTTTGAAGTTCTCCAGGAGCTGTAGTTGTGGATATTACAATTCTACTATTTTGTGGTATTAAATCCCAACTATAAAGAGGATTATCAGTCCATCTTATTTCAAACTTTCCATAGAAAGTTTTTTGATTACCATTATCTCCTGGAGAGGTCCAACTTAAATTTACACTCCCAGGGATTTCAGAAAGAGTTACTCTTAAATCTTCAATTTTAGCAGGAGGTATTTCATCATAGGTGCCTGTAGAAAATTTGATTTCTTCTGATGGGATATCTTGTTGATTATATGACCAAATTTTAAAGAAGTATACACTATCTTGTTGTAAAGTTACATTTAGTGGCAGTTGATTTATTGTAAAATTATCTTCTTTGTCTTTAATCTTAACATATGTAATATCATCAGTAGACATATATATAGCATATCTTGTGTAGACTGGATTAGCATTAGATGAAAAAATCAACATATAATTAACAGAGGAAATCCATATTAGTTGTATTTGAGAAGGTGGATTAGAAAAAGTAAAAACTTGAGATTGAATATATGAAGGTGGACTATTTCCTACTTGATTACTTAATATAATATAGTTTACTTGCGAAGAAGTGTTTGGAGATAAATTTTTTTCTATGAACTCTCCAGTGTTAGAAACTATAGTATCTATAAAAATTTCATAAAGTAGAGATCCTTTTGAATCATATATTAAGGCTTTAGTAACATTTAAAGAAGTATATTTCCAACTCCACAAAATAGAGGTAGTTGAAATCGCTGTACCTATAAAATTCTCAGCTTTTAATGGTATTGAAATCTTAGGAACAGCAGAAATGATTGCAGGTTCACTTTCTAACACATATGGACCTAAATCAACAGCAATTATTTTAAAAGCATATAATCTATCATTTTCTAATCCTGATATACTTAATGTTGTTGAGGTGGTTTTAGAAATTATGGAACCATCATCCCATAAAATATCAGAGGTACTATCACAATAAACCACAAAATGAGAAAAATCTCTTACAGTAGAAAAATTATAACTCCATTGTAAAATTACTCGTGTATCTAATTCTACTACAGTCAAATTTGAAACTTTAGGAGGGGGTTCATCAAAAGCCATAGCGTAGTTGTTTGGGTTGTTGTTTAAATCTCTACTCCAGCTACTTAAAAGGCCTGCATTATCTTTTACTTTTATGGCAAAATAATAAGTAACCCCAGGAGTTAAATTAGATATAACTAATGACTGAACACTTCCAGCAACTGCTGGAGGTGGAATTATAACAGGACTAAATTCTGAAAGGAGTTTTGCATTTTCGAAGTCCTCTTCATTTTCTATGTTTGAAATTGTGGAAACTTTAATTATATACTCTTTTGCCTGTCCAACATATCCATTATCACCTACAGCTGTCCACACAATTCTTAATTCACCCTCTTTTATTCCAAAGAAATATCCCTCTGCTTTAAGGTCTGTTATAGGTGCAGGTGGTTGTGGTTTTGCATAGGTTGAAAATATATCTGATGGTTCTGACCAGTTTTCTTCATTTTCATCTCTTAACCATATTCTTATATAGTAGGTTGTGCCTTCTATGAGATTTGAAAGTATATTTGTTTGAAATGAACCTGCGACAATATTGGTAGAAGCTTCTATTTGGTATCTTGTTGAAACATCATTCCAACCTATAGACGATGTCCAGTCTACTTGAGTAAATGTTGCATATCTTATTCTATACATACCATTTAAAATGTTTCCAGTATTACCATTGTCTCCTGTAGCTTGCCAAGTTAGTGTGATTTGTGAGGCAGATGGTCCTGGAGTTAAAGAAACATTTTGTATTTTTGAAGGAGGTGTTGTATCTTGTGTTGCTTTAGGATAGGAAGATGTCTGGTTTGAAGGTTGCGACCAGTTGTTGGAGTCATCCCTTAACCATATTCTAAAATAATATAAAACTCCTTCTATTAAATTTTGTATAACGATTCTTTGTGATTCAAATGGAGTGGTATTTGTTGACCATACTAACTCATATTTGTTTTGGGGATCCGACCAGGTTCCTGAAGTCCAAAAATTAGGATCTGATGAGACATAAGTAGAATATCTTAGTCTATATTGACCACCAGTTATTGGACCACTGTTACCATCGTCTCCTGTAGCTGACCAGGTTAAAGTTATTTCACCTGGATTTACTCCTGGTTGGGCTTGAAGATTGTTAATAGCTGAAGGTGGAGTTGTATCCGGCGGTGTATAACTATAAAGAGCAACCATTGCAAAACTCTGATGCGGATTTGTGGCACGCGATAAATATGATTCTAAATCTTGTTTACTACTAAACTGATGAGTGTAGCAATCAAAATCCCAAGCATTAAGTGTTCTGCCTGTGTTAGCTAAAACCTGAATTGTTGAAGATGCTGTCCCTTGGATACGGGTAAGTGTTCTAAGATAAACACTATTATAACTGATACCTGAGGTTCCAGAAACAGGATAAAGGTCAGTAAAATCATTTCCAGTCCATCTTCTTGCTAAAAGTCCAGCTTGATTATAACTACCACCGCTTTGGATCCAACTTACTACAAGATAATGACTTTCATGGCCATCAGTTAGTTCCCAATCACCATCTATTTGGTAATAACCCGCACTTCCACCATTTGGATTCATTGAATACTGGGGTCCCCAGGAATTATTATCTCCATTCCATATTCTAAACCGAGTATTGCCTGAGCCTTGAACATTATAACATACAAGAATTTCATTACCAGAAGGTTTTGGTTTAGCTGAGATATGATTTGGTGAATCGCCACCACCATTAATAGGGTTAGACCAACTACTTCCATTCCAAACTCTTGCATTTACTCCTAAGGCATTATAAATTATAATTCCATCTCCAGAAATACTTTCATATGTAACTGTTACACCTTCTCTAGCATCACTATCAGAAACTCCTCCAGTTGTAACCTCGATGTTATAATCAGTCACAAAACCGCGAATAGGACCACTTGACATCCAAACACTTGCGTATGCTCTTCTGTGGTCTTTATTTTGATAAACCATTATCACTTCTTCTCTTGTAGGACATGCTGCAAGTGTAACCCACCAAGGAAGACGTCCATCATTATGAAGATTACCTACATCTCTTACTTTTTCCCAAAATATGCCGTTCCAGATTGTATATTTTAGTGCTGTGGTCCCGTCTGAATAAACAATTATTGCGTGGCCATTTTTTGTATAAACCACATCAAACCATCTTGAATCAGAGTTACCACCTGAACGAATAATTCTTGGGGTTTCTCCCCAACCACCAGTAGATGTCCAGGTAGAACAATAAAGAGTACCGGAGTTATCTAAAGCAAGCACCATTACTTCAGGCCTTGTAGGACAGGCAGCAGCACGAATAAAGTTTATTGGTGTAGTAATTCCGGGAACTTGTTCTTCTGAAGAAAATCCTGATTGTGTATCGTAAATTCTATATTTTAGACCTGTATTGTCTCCATATAAAACTATGCCAGCCGGTGCTGAATAAAGAAAATCTGAAAAGAAAATTATCACTATAAAAATTAATAAAAATGTGTTTATTTTTATTTTCATTTTTCTTTTTTAACTTTAGTTTTATATTGTCTCTTTATCTATAAATATAATTATTTTTTATATATGTCAACTGTTTAAAAAAATTTTTTATAAAGCGGTTTAAAAAATTAAATAAGAATTATTTTGATTGAAAATTTATGAAAAGTTAAGTTTTAGGTGTTAACTTATTAATGTATGACTAAAATTATTCCTTTTTTATGTGTGGTTTTATCTATATAGAAATAAACTCCTGGTTTTACTAAATTACCATCTCGATCCTTTCCTTCCCACTCTTTTGTTTTTAGATTTAATTTAAAATCTCCCTTCTGAGAAAATATCTGAATATTATCTGATGGGAAGATTATTTTGTCGTTTATACCATCCTTTTTCAAAGACAATAGATAAATTTTGTTGTTAGTAAAACCACTATCAGGGATATTGAAGTTATCATCTAAGTTATCTGGAATATTATCTGTAATATTGTTAACTATAATATTAAAATTGAAGTAAGAAGCTTGGTTTCTATTATCATATGCTATTACACTTAATATATATTCACCATTAGGAAAGTCAGCTATATCGATTTGAGGTTGCCATATAAATTCAGAAGATGTAATGGAAGTGCTTGCTACTAAGATATTTGAAATGTAAATTTCTATCTTAGTAAGGCCAAAATCATCAGAAACATTAATTGTTAGATTAATTGTATCTGAAAATGAAGTAGTGGATAAAATCACATCTAAAGAAGGAGGATTATCTCCAGTTATGTTGTTTATGTTTATAGTTATTTGTGCTATAACAGTTGTAGTAATAGAAACTCCAACGGCTCTAATAGTATGGGTCCCATTACTATAATCAAAGGTATTTAATATAAATGTGTAAGGAGGATTAATTTTTGAACCTATAAAGTTATTGTCTAAAAAAAGATCTACTTTGTAAATATCTGTTGATGTTTGAATATAAATTGTCGTGTGACCTGTAAGAGTTTGATTATTTAAAGGTGAAATTATATTTAGGTAGGTAGTAAAAGAAGACTGTTGAGTATTATTTATTGTGATATTTATTTCTTTTTGTGCTGTTTTATTAGAAGTATCATACGCAACTACTCTGAGGACATAATTACCATTTTGGTATAAATTTGTATTCAAGTTGTAGTTAATTGTAGATGTTGAAACCTCTATTAATTTTGTTTGATTTATATATAACTCCATCTTTGAAATACCTTTATCATCTGAAGCAGAAGCAGAAACTAAAACAACTCCTGAAACAACTGCGTTGTTAGATGGAGAAGTTATATTTACTGAAGGAGGGCGGTCTATCTGTTGTTGAGAGGTAGAGGAGGTAATAAGAGGTGCCAAGTAGGGTCTTAAGACATCCATCTTCCATTCATGAACGGAAACCCAGTCATCCTGAAGAATTCCTCCTGTATCACCTGAATTAGGATTAATACACCAAAATGTCCAAGAGTACTTACCTCCCATATATTTCATAAATTCAGTAAACCAAGTATAAGCTACTGTGTTGGACTGATTTTTAATTCCAAACTCACCTACTAAAAGATGACAAATTCCTTCATCATATATATATCCGAAAAATTTGTTCCAAAGAGATGGCATATTATTAGGAAAAGATGGATCACTAAACCATGACTGATTATATACTTCTGGCCCATATTCATGAGGAGAATAAACTAACTTCTCGGGTTTAATTAGATTAATTGGTCTATGTCTTACTCCTATAAGATTTCCTCCCCACCAATAAAAATCATTCTGATATTGTTCAACACCTTCAACTATTATTAACCAATCAGGATTTACTCGTAAAATTGCATTACCACATCTCTCTGCGGCTGCTGCCCAGTCAGTAGTTTGAGCCCAAGCTGTATAATACTGAGGAAGCTCATATCCCCAACTTGCGGGCGGCTTCATTCCCATACCAGTGTTTCCATGAGGTTCGTTATCTAAATCAGCTCCGATCACTGTAGGATTACCTTTATATCTTTCTGCTAAAAATACCCAATCTGCAATCCATTGCTCCTCAGAAAAATCTTGTGTGTACCAAAGTGTCTCATTCATATATCCATCTGCTTTTCTTGAGTGATTATCTAATATAATCTTTAATCCATATTTTCCTGCTTCTTCTATTATTTTGTCTAAAACCTGAAGTGGAGTAAGTCCTTCTAAATCCAAGTTAAGGCCTGTAAATCCTTCTGGTGCTTGTGGGTAAAGCTTAATTCCTTTCTTAGAAGCATAAGCATCATTCCCATAAGCATTAATTTGAATACCTGAGGGAGATGTTTTTCTTAACATCTCATTACACCAAGGAATTCTTATACAATTAAAGCCTAAATCTCTAATCTGCATTATCATTGATTTATAGTCTCTCGTCCACAAACCATGAGGAGCACAGTTGCCTGTCTCTAAACCAAACCAATTTACTCCTGTAAGACGAACTTCATTGCCATTTTCATCGTAAAGTTTATTACCTATTACTTTAAGAAATGAAGCTTCTGAAAAAGAAAAAACAAAAATGATTATTAAAAATTTTATCATAAACTTCATATTTTAAAAGTTGTAGCCTAAAGATACAAAATGATTTTTTTCGTTTAAACTATTAATAATTTTAATAGCATAATCAATAAATATATTTTCTTTTAATATCGCTCCTACTCCAAATGAAAGAAACTCCGTTGGATGTTCTTGAGAAATACTTACTTTAGAAAATCCTCCTCTTAAAAAATATTTACTTAAGTATGAAAGTTCTCCTCCCATGGAAAAATATCCATTTGAGGTATTACCTATATCAAGGCCAATTTTTATATTTGTAGTCCTGTTAAATTTATATGTATAGTTAACCCCACCTTCGAAACTTAGATTAATAGATTCTTTATATCCTGTAGACCAAACTGCTGAGGTATTTACTAAATTATTTACTTTAAAGGAAAAACTTAAATAATTTTTTAAAAAATAAGAAAAAGAAATATCCAAAGTCGTTACATTTGCAGAAATGTTATTGATTTTACTAAACATATATTTTATAGACCCACCTACGCAAAGGTTTTTAAGAGGTCTTGCTATTGATAAACAAACTACTAAATTAGAATTATTGGTTTTTAGTAAATTCTCCTCTTGATATATTATTTCTTCTCCAACATCTTTTATGCCATTTTGGTTTATATCATAAAATTCTAAATTTGTAGTGTCTAATAAATCTATATCATTATAAAATACACAAATCCCTAAGTTATGAATTTTAGTAGTTTTATAGAAATTTGAATTTTTTGGAGTCTTATATAAAAAACTTAATGATAAATTATTCAAAATTCCATCTAATACTGAAGAATAAAACACTGAAATTAAATTTTTATCATAAGCCATATTAGATGGATTATTAAAAATACTATTTACAATATCATCAGATGCTAATGAAGCAACCATTCCTATACTTTTTGCTGAATTTTTTGAAACACTAAGTTCTTCAAAAAAGTTAGAAGCAAATAATCTAGTTGTGAATAAAATTAAAAACAAGAAGTTCTTACTTTTCATGTTATTTATTCTCCTTCATAAAACATTGCATAGTATCCATAAGCTAAAGCCATAGCTATCTGTTGCCAAGTTCTATGATATTTATATTTAGGTGGAGGATTTTTTTGATTATATGGACCTTTAGGAGGAAGTGGTTCTCCATAATCAGGCCTTGTTTCAAAAAATCTCACACCCTCTTTAAGTTCTTTTCCCCAAGGAAAAACTTTTTTTACTCCTTTTGGAAGAGGTACAACTTGCTCCCAAAATCTTGCGTAATCGGCTCTTTCTTCTTCTGTAACAATACCTTTATCATCTCTATATCTTTCCCACATAATATCTAAAATTTTTTTTGCTATTTGCTGCGCTTCTGGTTGAGGTTTGTTAAACCATCTTCTGTTAGCTTGATCCCAAAATATCAAACACTTCACAAAAGCTCCTATTAGTCCTACATCTTTTCCATATCCTGTAACTTTACATTTTAAATCTTTTGGAGAATTATCTGCAGAACCTTCCCAGTCAATCCCTACAGGAATTTCTATATCATTATCTTTCAGTTTCATTTCTTTTAAAGCCCACTCTTTAAGCCATTTTTCACATATTTTGAATGCTTTTTTGTCTCCTGAAGCATATATGTATTGAAAAACTCTTTCCATCAACCAATACTGCCAACCCGACCAGGTGTTGCTTGGCGGATCTAAAAATACAGGATGTTGACAATACTGCATACCATAAAAAGGCCCGTTAGGTCTATCCCAATCATTTACCACTCCTCCACCAATGGCTCCATTTAAAGCTTGACAAAATTCAATAAGCTCTATTTGTCTTTTTAATGATTTATCCCAATCGTCAACTCCTATCTTTGCAAGATAATAAGCACCAAGAGGATTTTGATATCCACAATGTATCTGGCTACAACCTATTCTCCAAGCCCATTTCTCATTTAAGGCTGCCCCCCATGCTATATACCAGGAAATTAAATAATGACAACTATCATAACCTTTACCAGGAGTCCTTCCTGCTCCAATTTTTTTGAAATACTTATCAAACATACAATATCTCAACCAATCTCCCATCTCATACATTTTCAATCTATAATCGGATATTTTTCCCCATTTTTGTTGTTTTGCAAACTCTTCAGCCCAGTAAAACGCCTGAGCAACTCTTGCTTCTGCATCTGGTGCACAAGTATATCTCCACTGAGTTGCATTTGATTGCACAAACAAATCAACGAAACCCTGAGGTTTGTTGGTATAGTTTTCAATAGAAGGATGAGGAATTGTCTCCCAAGTAGACTCATTAGGTCCTCTTTGGAAAAGATTCACAAACACAGCTCTTTTTCTTCCACCTGAATATTTACTAAATCCATACCAGTCATCTACATCTAAAAGCCAATGCATAAGATACATCTGATGGCCATATTTGGCTGTAACATCATCAAGAGGATCCATACCCACAGGTTCATCAAAAATCACCGGTGCTGGAAACTTATAAGGGTCTAAGTATTCAGGTACGTAAGAAGCGGGTTTATCAAAGTTATACGCGTCCATATTTAATTGTTCTGTCTTTTTATCTGGAATAAAGTATTTTTCCATTACATACCAAGACTTCTCAAAAGGTTTCCAATCCTTTGTAAAATAAGCATAAAGTACATCTAACCATATTAAAAATGAAATTGCCTCACTTGTAGAATGCCGTCCGTAATCGTGTGCTTCTATAATTAATTTTTCAATACTGTGATAAGGAATTCCCTCTTGAGAGATATACCCATTTGCTGGATCATAGATTTCATTATACAATTCAAGAAACTTCTCCTTATATGATTTTATTCTTTGTTTTTCAGCAGAGATTTTAACTATATTTTCACTTGTGAAGCTTAAAGAATAATATAGTATTAGAAATAAAATAAAAAAATTTTTTATTTTCATTTATTCTCCATTTTTACTTGTGTTATCTTGTATTATCAATTATAAAATATAAAAACACTTGTCAATACTTTATTTAATTTAAAAGATAAAAACTTAAAGAAAAGAAAATTTTTTAATTAACTCTCAGGCAAGATTATAAGTTCTTCAACTTCAAATTCTAACATATCTTTATTAAAAATAGAGTTTTTCTCAAACTTAAGTAAGCTAATAGAATACCTCTTAGAATCAAAAACTAATGAGGTGTTTTTTTGAGAAAAATCTATCTCTAACTTTATAGGTATATCGAAGTTATTTTTATTTACAATTATTATGTTTATTTTGTCATCAAACTTGTTCGCATATAAACTTATATTTTTGTTACTTAAATTAGTTGTGTTCAAAACATAACCTTTATTAAAATTTTCTGAAAAAATTTTGAACACATAATAATTTACATTCTCTTCATCAGATTCGTTTATCATTCCAAATCCTCCTTCATAATCATTCAGACAAAACTGCATAATATAGTCTACTCCATATTTAGCAGATATTCCATAAATATCAGCCATAAACAATGGTCTTACTACATTTGGATAGTTTACTTTTCCCATTGAATCCACATTTATTTCTGTTATCGCTAACTCTAAAGAAGGATTGTATCTTGAAATCCATTCATTAAATCTTGGAATTACTCTGGTAATTATGCCTCTTACCTGATTGTAATCATAATAATTTATATATTCTTCATCCCAAAAAGTTCTTGTAGATTCTAACATTTTTTCTGTTCCTTGAGGAATAAAATCATATGGATCTTCCCAGTTGATTCTAAATCTTGGATAAATATGAAAAGATACAACATCTATTAAACGATATCCTTTAGGATTTTCCTTTTTATTTCTTTCAAATTCAGCACATTTCTTAATTAAATAATCAACTGCTCCTTCACAACCATTGTAAGTTATATCTCCATAAGTCCCCCAATCTAACCAAGAAGTACATATGGCTGGTGCAAAAATTTTTAAAGGTTTTTTAGATACTTTACTCTGTGCCTCACGCATTGCAATGACAAATTTTTTCAACTTCTCAAAGTATTCAGATATGCTTATTGGTTTTTGTTGGACATCTTTGTGTGTAAGATGCCATATGCAAGGCTCATTATCCATTTCAAAAAATGTTACATCGTATTTTTTTATACCATTCAGATAATAAACTAAATCTGCTGCGTCTTTTTCATCCATACAAAATTCAAAATTGTCATTTTTTTCATTAGGTGCATATCCTAACATATTAATCTGAATCAAAGGCTCTGCTCCTATCCTTCTTGAATACTCAACAAACTCATCTATCTTAGGAAGCTCATACACATAAGTTTCTCCAATAGAAGTGTCTCTATACCTTGAGGTTCTCCAGTTATATCTACTCATTAAGTTTCCACCTGCTCTTAAAACTTTTATATTAAGAGCTTTTACTAAGTCCTCATTTGGAAAAGAAAATAACCACATACCCCAGTTAGTTCCGTAAAGATTTGCTGAAATCTTACCATTAGTGTTTTTGTATGGTGGATTAAAAACTTCATTATAAAAAACTTTAGCTTCTAATGAATAGTTTTTAATAGATTCAGACTTATTAATTGTAATTTTATATTTATTAAAAACATAATCTTTTTTAGGGTGATATTCCTTACTAAACTGTCTAACAAAAGAAATTTTATCTATATATATAAACCCTTTCTCTCCACTTATTCCAGATTTTGAAAATTCCAAACCAACTACTTTGTCTAATTCTACCTCAGGGTTAAAACCTTTGTTTCTTCCTTTCCACCATCCTACTATTTTAAACTTTCTAAAGGGAATTACAATTAATTCCCAAGAAGTTGAAATTTTTATCACATACTGGTTGTATTTATTAATGTTTAAGTTTTTATCTTTGGTGACTAAATTTATGAGGACATATTCCTTAAAATTTGAACTTTTTATTTTAAATTGTAAAGCTTGATAGTCTAAAAGATTAATTGGAGACTCAAAACTTTTTCCAACAGTAGTATAACACCACTCCCATTTGTCTGTTTTCTGTAGTGAATACTCCCACTTAAGCACATTCTCATTTTCTTCTTTTATAACTTCAGCTTTACAAGTAGAAGCTCCTCCACTAATTTGATCACCTACAAAATACCAATTTTTAAGTGGTTGATTAAAGTCTTCAATTATAATATCTTGACCAAAAACTATATTAAAAAACATTAATATAAACAAAAACATTAATATAAACATATATAAAATTTATCTCCTTTTTATTTTAAAACATAAATAACTCCATAAGTAATATTATTAGAATTCATCTTTTTAATTGAATATAAATAAAATCCACTTCTTACATAATCTCCATTTATAGTCTTTCCATCCCATTTATTTTGATGGGTAGTTTGATATACTAACTCCCCTTTAACATTATAGATTTTTAATTCTTCTATATATTCGCCAAATTCTATTACATTGTTAATGTTATCTTCGTCTAATGTCAGAACTATTTTATCTTTTATATTATCTACTATAAACTCTATTATTTCAAAAGAAACTTGACCGGAGTTATCATAACTTATAATTTTTAACTGATGTAAACCATCAGACAAAAGTTGAGTATTATAATTAAACACATAAATTCCTGAAGAGGCAAAAGTAGTATAGGTTTCTACCAATTTCTCATCAATAAGAAATTCTATTTTTACTACTTTATAGTCATCTAAGAATATAACTTCTGTAGTTAAAACTCCAGATATTCTTATACCATTACTCAAACCTGTAAGGATTATTTGGGGTTTTTCATCTTGATTAGAAATAGTAATTATTATTGTCTTTTCTGCTAAGTTATTAGCTATATCAGATGCTTTCGCAGTCAATATATATAGAGCATTTGGATAATTTTTAGTATTTAATGAAAAAATCAAAGATGTTGTAGGCGTTGATATATTTAAAATTTCTTCATTGTTTGAATTTAGCATTTTCAACTCTAAAAAAGATAAAGAATTTACATCATACGCTTCTATTTGGAAACTACAAATGCTTGAAACAACTGAATTGTTTGTTGGAGTTACAAAGTTTATTGTAGGAGGTGTATTGTCTATTATTAGATTTTTAACGATTGTTGTAGATTGTGTTAGGGAATCATATATTTTTATACTAATTTGAAAATTACCATCGCTAAACTTTGTAGTGTCTAATTCATATTCATAAGAAAAATTGTCGGAAGTGATGTTAAATGAGGAAATAAAATTATTATTATGATAGATCCATAAAGAATTTAATAATTTATCATCTTTTGCTTGAATTTGTATTTGGACTTTTTTTGAAAGTATACTATGAGTGGATTTAACTATAATTGCTCCCTCGGGTGGCTTATCATTTGTATTATTTATAATTACTTCTAAAGAAGTTTTAGAAAAATTATTAACTTTATCATAGATGATAAATTCTAATAAATATCTCCCATCTGGATAATTAGTAGTATGCCAAAGTAGAGAATAAGGAGGATAAGTTGATATTTGAGTTAAAGAGTTATTTATATAAAATTCTATTTTTTCTATACTAAAGTTATCCGTAGCCGAAAGGTTAATTTTTATGGTTCCAGAAACAATCTGATTATTGTATAAATTTATATTTGTAATTGTTGGTGATTGATTGTCTACATATACAACTACTTGTTTAGATACAGAATTTCCAATTTTGTCATAAGCAGTAATTCTTATAGTTGAGGTAGAGGAAAATTGATTAGTGTTCCATAAGTACAAAAAGTAAGTAGAACTTTGTTGAAGGTCTTTTGTCAATATTAGATTTGAATTAATAAAAACTTCAAATTTTGAAAGTAAATAATTGTCAGACGCAGAAAAAGAAATCGTAGAAATTTTTGAAACATATGAGAAATTAAGTGGAAATTCTATTGTTAAGTGTGGTGATGTATTATCAATTATAACATTTACAACACTAAAAGTTGACTGTCCTACAGTATCATAGACAATAACACCAATTTTATGCTGTGCGTCTTGAAGTAAAGTGGTATTAATAGAATAACTAAATGGATATGAAGTCTTAGTAGAAACACATACATCATTTATGTAATATTCTATCTTTGAGATTCCTTTGTCATCAGAATAAACTAAAGGCACCAAAATAGTTCCAGAAATTATTTGATTTTCATAAAGCAACAATCTACAGCTGGGAGGATCATCTATGTTGTCAAAGTAAACAATGTATTCAACTTGAGATGTTTGATTTTGAGTATCATAAGCTATAGATTTTATAGTATGTCTTCCATCCGAATATAAGGATGTGTTTAAAGTGTAGCTTAAAGATGTGGTATTATTAAATGTAGTATTATTAACTAAATAAAGCAAGCTATTATCTAAGTAAAGTTCTATTTTTGATATACCTCTATCATCTGAAGCTAAAACTTGAATATTTATTGTAGCTTGTAATGTAGTAGCATTCTGGAGATTAACAAAACTAACACTTGGAGGTGAATCTATGTTGTCAACATAAACTTTTAATTGTTGTTGAGTAGAGAGGTTGTCTGTATCATATACTACAATCTTTAATGTATATTCTCCATCAGAATAACTCTGTGTGTTCCAAGTATATGAATAAGGTGGTGAGGTTTTTGTATAAATGTTAACATTATTTATATAAAACTCAACCTTTGTTATTCCTACATCATCAGTAGCTGAAACTGTTATATTTACTGTTCCCTGTACTGTAGAACCATTTATAAGTGATATTGATTGGATTGTAGGAGGTTCTTTAGTGTTGTTGACTATTACCCACACTTTTTTTGTATCGCTTGAACCAGAATTAGTATAACCTACAACTTTAAGCTCATATCCACCATCTGAATCTTGAGTTGTATTCCAAAGCCAACTATATGGTGAGGTTGTGTCTGTAGATCTTAAAACATTGTTTACATAAAACTCCACTCTATTTACTGTATTTGCTGTATATACATTCACAACTACATTAGTACTTCCTTCTACTATACTTCCTGAAGAAGGATTTACAATATATAAATTTATCGTATCTGATGTAGCCCAAAGATTAGGAAAATTTCCTGTAATAACTAATAAAGTTAACACTCTTAAGGAATCGTTATAATAATTATTTGGTATAAAATTTGCAAGTTTATTATACAAACTATTAAGCCAACTTTGCAAACTACTATCACACATAGCAGCTACTGCAAAAGGTCCTACAAAAGCAGCGTTATTCCACTGACCGATAGTGTTCCCATTTAACTGATAACCATCCCTTATGTTTTCAGGTTTTCCTCCCGTAGTAGAGTTAATCCAATTAGATAGTTTTTTAAGATGGTTATATGCCACTTGACTTCCAAACCATAAATAGTCCACACCATACCTCCAAGGAAATCTACACGCGTCATATTTATAATCATAAGAATACCAAGAAGCTTGTGCACCTGATGCTTGACACCAATCAGGAACTAATCCTGTTTGGTAGTTGTTATAAAAATAGTTTGTAATATCATAGCATTTGTTAACAACATTATTCCAAGCAGAATTACCTGTTGCTGAAGCAAAAACTTTATACCAAGCAGGAGCAAAATAACTAGGATTAGTTACATTTGAACCTCCCCAAACATCTCCTGGTTTCAACACAAAAGTGTTTGCTTCTACACAGTACTGCATTAAAGCAGAAATTATAGTTTGTGCCTCTTGTAGATAATTTATAGCACCACTACTACCCCATTGTCTATGTGCAAACAACAAAGCTAAAGCAACATCTTCATCAGCATCTGTTGCTGCATTTTGACCAACAACATTACCATTTGCATCTATCCTCCAGTGCATTAAGTTCCTTCCATCATTATAGTGTTTATAATATCTAAATAAGCCATCAAAATATCCTTTGGTGCTGTCATTTGCATCGGTCATCATTACAGTAATAAGCATTCCATATCCTATACCTTCAGATACTGTATCATTTCCATCCTCAGGTCTTTTTACCCGCCACATGTTTGACTGGGGACAACCATCTTGAGTTAGATAATTCTTCCAATTATTATAAGCAGTCAAAACTGCATTATTCATCTCAGCTTGGGAGACATTATTTGGTTTTATCCCGTAAGGATAATTTACAGATTGTGGAAAAGGAAAGTTTGCTGAAAACAAATAAGAACTAAAAAGAACCACTATAACAAATAAAAATTGTTTTGTTGTTTTTTTCATCTTTTTTTCTTACCCTTTTTGGGAACAACTATAATTTTTTCATTATGATGAAAATGTCTGTGTTTTATTTTTTCTTTCCAACCATAAGGTAATTTAATAATAACTGAGGGTACATATTTAACATCTATCATTATCCAAGGTTTTGAAAGATCCTTTGTCCTCCACCAGTATCCATCATAATAACAAAACCAAAAACCGTCAAAGTAAAAAACTTCAAAGTCATCAAAATTAGATACATACATAACAGTGGTATCTGGAATTACTACCAGTTTAGGAGTGATTATTAATTTTGGTGGCGTTTTTATTTTTATTTTAATTTTTGAACTTATAAGAGTTAAACCTACTAATAAAAAAATAAAAAATCTATAAATTTTCATACATCAACCTCTTTATATTATAGACTACTTTAACTAAACCAAAGGTTCCCAAAAAATACTACTTCACTACTACTATGTTTCCTGTTTGGAAGGTACCATCTTTGAATTTACACTTATAAATATATAAACCTGGTTTTAGCTTCCTACCAGACTCATCCTTGCCATCCCATATTAAAACTTGCTTTATTTCTCTTACGAGTTTACCTTTTATATTGTAAATCTTTATCTCCTCAATTTCCTTATCAGATTTAAAATCTATTATTTCATTTTCTTGATCTTCATTTAGACTTAAAAAATACTTCTTTTTTAGTTTGTGTTCTACTTGAGAGTAAGAAAAGTTTATATTTACTGAGAAAGTTCCAACTTGATTTACTGTATCATATACTAAAACTACTAAATTATAGCTACCTTGTGGATAATTTGCAGGATTTATCACAAAACTATATGGTGAAAAAGTAGAAGTGTAAACTAAACTTTCATTAAGATAATACTCAACTTTTATTATTTCATCATCTGTTTCTATATTAGGAATTAACTCAACAGAAGAAGTGATTGTCATACCTGAAAAAATACCAGAAAAAGTAACAGATGGAGGTGTGTTCCCTACTACATTATTTACTACTACCGCAATTATTTTAGTAGAAGTTTGATTTTTAGTATCAGTTGCCTCTATTTTTATCTCGTATATACCGTTAGGATCTAAAGTAGTATTCCAAGAATACCTAAGATAAGACACTAAAGTTGAGGTTGATAAATCTATAAGCACTAAATTATTCTTAGATACCTTCAGCGAAGTTATTCCAAAATCATCTTGGGCAACTATATCTAAATAAACCTCTCCACTTATTGTTTGACCATTTATTAAATTACACCAAATTTCAGGTAAATTATCTTGTTGTGGAGCAGTGGAAGTAATAATTTCAAAGTTTGCTATTATCGTTTTTGTTGAATCAATTATTATTACAACTGGATTTGAGCTACTTTGGACATCTCCTGACCAATTTAAGAACTTATAACCTTGAGTTGCTGTAGCATAAAGTTGGACTTGTTCTCCTTTAAGATATAGTTGCTTATTTGGATATTTAGTAATACTTCCTGAATTTTGAGGATTTACCTGAGTATATAAAGGATAATAAGGATTATTTACTGTAACAGTAATCTGTGCTGTTGTTGATTGATTAAGTGTATCATATGCAATCACTTTTATATAGTGTGTTCCATTAGTAGTAGAGGTGGTATACCAAATAAATTCATATGGAGATAAATTATCTGTATAAAAAAGTGAGTTATCTATATAAAACTCTACTTTTGATACTCCAAAATCATCAGAAACTGTTGCTTTTACAGCTACTGTTGAAGAAACTACAGAGTTGTTTATAGGAGAAACAATTGTAACAGTTGGTGGATTATCTACAATCTGTGTTGACTCTGTTGTAGAAACTTCAACTTCATACCATAAAGTTTGGTAAATATGCGAAAGTGTAAATTTTGCTTTGTTGTTTTCTACAGTAATAGGTAAAACTGTTTTTCTTGCACCAGTGTTATCTAAAGCATAAACTTTAACTCTTGAAGCTAAGTACGGTAAAACAATCTCACAGTTTATTCCTTCAACAAATGAAGGAGAACTTCCCCATTGATTTCCTACTGTTATATTTTGGTTTGCGGGTGGCGGAAAAGACACAGGAGTGTTAGGATAAATCCTCCAGTTCATACCTGGATTTCCACAAGCACCTAACGCAGTAATTAAAATTTGCCCTGTAGTTGTGTTTGAATTTAATTCTGTAAATGTCTTACCATCAAGAGAGTTTAATGTAATTGTTGCCCATTTATTTTGTAAAGAATTTACATTTCTTATTGTTATACCATCTGAAAGATGATATTCTGAATTCTGTAAGTAACCTACTAAAAACTTAGCTTTAGGTGCATCACCTATTAAAACACCATTTGCTGTATCCCATTTTAGTTCTCCTGTGTCTGATTGATAGAAGTTATTAGAAGGAATTTGAACTTGTGAAGGTGTAAGATAATTTGATGGTTGAGTTCCCCCTTCTACTATCATAGCGGTTTTATGAAGAAGAGATATTCTTCTATTTAATCCCTTATCATCTGCGTGTATTAATCTCCATGCCCAAGTGTTTAGTGCTTGAGTTATTTCATCTTGTTTTGTAACATTGACAATAACATAACTTCCATTAGAGGCTGAAATATCTCCCCTACGATAAATCAAAGCTGCAGGAATAAAAGAAAGGAATTGAACAGGATGCTGGTGTAAATCAAAGTATCCAGTAATTCTGCGTGTATCAAAGCTTGTGTTATGAGAATATGTATATCCAAAAATTCCATCCCAATCATGGAATGCTGCATATGCAGAAAGAATTATATAACACTCAGCAGAAAAGGTATTAGGTGCAGGATGGTTGTATTCTGTGATAGTAAAAGGTTTTCCAAAAACCCTTCTTGTAGCAATCTCTGAAATTGTTCCACCATTTAAATCTTTTACCAAAGTCGCATTAGTAACATACCAGTTATTGGGGTCCCAAGAAGTGCCAGGAAACACAGGATGATGCCAATAAGAATGTGTATCTACAAAGTCAAGTTTTGACATTATGTTTGGGACAGAAGTTAGTCCAACAGTGGTGCCAGTAATTACACCTTTTATTCCTACGGTATTTTTTAAGTAGTTATACATTTCTAACCAAAAATTCTCTTCAAGTTGATACAAAAATTCAACCCAATCTCTTTGTGCTCTTTGAGTTCTTATATTTCTTTCCTGATACTTTATTATATTTATCGTTTTATTATCTAAGTTCTCTCCAGGAAGCAATCCCACATTACCACCCGGTTTAAAGGAGATGTTACTAAACCAATATGTAGCAAGCTCCTTACACATATCTGTAAAATTTACTCTTGCATTATTATCATCAGTAGATACAGTTAGTTCAAAATTAAATAGTTGATAATAAGTTGTAAGATTTATTGTCCTGTCAAACCCTAAAATATACCAGGGATCGTGTGCTTGACCTATTTGGACTCTAATTGAGATGTTTCTGTCTGCTTTTGCATAAAAAGATAAAGTATAAGGACGAGTAGAAGATACTACTAAATTTGGTTGATTAAACTGAATATGCCAAGAGGTAGGAGATGTATTTTGTATCGTTATCTTTACTGCCCTTTCATTATTAGGGCCTTCATTTACAATAGTAAAAGAAGCTCTTGCAACATCATGCTGTTCTCTGTTCCAATATGTAAAACCTTCTGAAAAATCTGCATTTCTTAACATCTCCTGACCTAACGGCTCAGAAAGAGCCCAACCAGAAGAAATTAAGTTTGAATGTGTTTGGTATTTGTTTGTAAGCCAATTGTTCCATTTCTGTCTTAAATCATTAGAAAACTCGGAAGGTAAAATATCTATAGTACCATCTAACCATCCTTGAATTAAACCATGCTCATTTATTATCTCAACCATTGCAATAGCTGGTTCGTTGTTATAGTAAGTGCTTGTATAAGGATTCAATCTTGTAAGTAAATTATAAGCGTATTCTTTTTGCAGCTCTATCATTGGTTGATAGAACATAGCAGGAACTTGTTTTTGTTTCCAATCAAGTTGATTAATAGAATTTGGGAGACCATCACCAGGCATAAAGTTGCGTCCAACAACTAAGTTTATATTAACATATATACCGTTTTCTTTAAGTTTCGCAATAAAATAATCAAGACGATCTAAAGCCTCTTGATTAAAACTTCTTGTGTTTGTATAAGTCCCTGCATAACCAAAAATAGAATAACCCCAAGGGTTATCTAAAAAATGTAGTCTTGCAATATTTACTCCAAATTTAGCAAGCCGCTTTGCAACCTGCTCTGCTTGAGTTTTTAAAGGAAAACATGCATCAGAAGTAAAATTTACACCCAAAAACTTTATCCTTTCTTGTCCAACATAAAAATGTCCATCCTGACCAACAGAAACAAATCCATACTTACCAGCAGGTTTATGATTTAACCAGCTTACATCTACAACTGTATTTGAGGAATCATCCCAGGGAAGATAAAAATAAAACGTTTGAGAAAAAAGTGGTATAATCCAAAAAATAAAAAAACAAAAACTTTTTAAAAATTTTTTCATATTTTATATGCCTCGTAAATTAAGTGTTTTTTATTTTGAATTTTATATTACCAAAAACAAAAATAAAATACAAGCTTCTATCTACATTGATAAATTACATTGTCTATAATTAATCAACACCAACATTCACACATTTTTCCAATTCTCCCAAACCCGCATTGGGTTGGATGGGTTAGGAGGATAAAAAATAGCTTAGTTTTTTTATTTTTTCAAAATCTTCTTTTTCAATTTTTAAATCTATACATTTTATATTCTCCTTTAACTGCTCAACTGTTCTTGAGCCATCTATTACACAACTTACTGAATCAAAACATAAAACTAAAGCTAACGAAACTTGTGAGATTGTAGCAGAGTATTTTTTAGATAAGCTCTCTACTTCAGATAATACCTCCCAACCATATTCTGTAAACCTCCACCGCCACCTTTTTTCTTCCCATTCGGGTTTAATAAAACCTCTTGTATCTTTAGGAATTAAATCCTTTTTGTACTTTCCAGTTAAAAAACCAGAAGCTAATGGACTATATGCCATATATCCTAAATTAAATTTTTTTGACAACTCATATTTTTCATAATTTACATCAAAATCAACTATATTAAATATTTCTTGTAATACAGAAATTTCACTTAATTTCTTTTGCTCACATATTTTTATTGCTTCATAAATCTGCCAGGACATATAGTTAGACATACCAATAAACCTTGCTTTTCCAGATTTTATTATCTCATCCATAGTTTCTAAAACTTCCTCTAACGGAGTAAAAGGATCGGGCCAGTGAAGAAAATATATATCCACATAATCTGTGGCAAGACGCTTAAGGGAGTTGTTTATGCTATCTAAAATCTCTTGTCTTGTTTGATATTTATCATCTCTATAACCATGAACTTTAGTAGAAATAACAAGTTCATTTCGCTTTCTTGTCTCTTTCAAAAAACCTCCTAAAATCTCTTCTGCTTCTCCCCATCTGCTTCCGTAAACCTCTGCTGTATCAAAGAAATTTATACCATTGTCTAAACAAAAATAAAATATCTTTTTTGCTTCTTCATAATTAGTTCTTCCACCCCAAAAAGCTGTCCCGTAACATATTTCAGAAACTTTTAAATTAGTTTTTCCTAATGTGCGATATTTCATTTAATTACATTAATCGTACCAAATAATTTTTGATTATCTGTTGTTGTAATTTTGTATATATAAAAACCTAAATTTAACTTATCATTTAAACTCAACAAAAATGGAGATTCTTCAATGACTTTCAATATCTTACCTTTGATATCAAATATTTCTACTTTTAATATATTGTCACTTACTAAACTTGAAAAGTCTATACTGGGTTGAGTACTGCTTAAAATATTGTGCCGGTTCTTATAAATATTTTGATCTGTAGATTGTCCGCCATCATTTTGATTTTGTGAGGGTGGATTATAAACTATAACTTCAATCTGTAGGTAACCTGATTGACTGTTATTGTCGTAAGCTATTATTTTTATAAAATATGTAGCATTTGAGTATTCCAAAGTATTCCAATT
>JANXCA010000040.1 GCA_025060535.1 Endomicrobiia bacterium
AAAAATGTAAAATCTATCTTTTTTACCATCTTTTATGAATCCAAACCCATTGTTCAGGATATCTTTTTATATACTCAGATATAATATTGTTTACAAATAAGGCAAACTTTATTTTATCATTATAATATGTTTTGTCTATAGGAAATATCTTAATAGTATATCTATAGTTTTTGTTTCTATAAATTAAGCCCACCACAGAGGGAAGATCATATTTTATAGCTGTTTCTATAAAACTTATGGGAGTATTTGATTCTATACCTAAAAATGGCACTTTTATAGTGTTTATACCTTTTATGTTTTGATCAATTAATACACCTATTAAGTATCTGTTTTTGACAGCATATAATAAATCTCTAATTGAATTTTTAGTGTTTCTATTTATAACTATTTCTCCAACACTGCTTCTTATTTTATCTACTAATAAACCTAAAGTTGAAATATATACCCGTCTTGCTATAACAGCTAAAGGGAATTTCTCTATGGCTAAACTGCATCCTAAAAGTTCCCAATTGCTAAAATGAGCTGAAAAAATAATTACACTTTTACCACTTTTTACTAATTCTTTTAAAAGATTTTTATCTTCATGAGAAAATTCTACAATTTTTTTATAAAAATATCTCACTCGATTAAGCTGAAAAAACTCCATCAAATTTATACCTAAATTTTCATAACACTTTTTAGTGATAAGAATTACTTTCTCCCAATTATAATCTGGAAAAACTAACTTTAAATTTCTGAACGCAATATATTTATACCTGAAATCAAATATATAAAAAATCTTACTTAAAATTCTACCAACAACAATATTAACCCTCCAAGGCATTTTTTTAAAAATCAAATAAAAAATTATTGTTATATAGGAGATAAGAATATTTCGTAGTCTTTTGGGCATCAGATATTAGATATTATAAATAGAAAAAACTTCCTTATATTTATTTTTTGCTTTTAAGATAAGTTCAACTGCCTCTCTAAATACTCCACATCCACCATCAAACTTACTAATATAACAACACACCTCCTTTACTTCAGATACAGCATCTTTAGGACATATGCTGACTCCAACACGTTTTAATATAGGTATATCTAACCAATCATCTCCTATATATGCAACCTCATTATCCTTTAAGAATATATTTGAAATTATCTCTTTGTATACTTCCAACTTATTTTTTACGTTTTGATAAAAAAAATCTAATTTTAACTCCTTAGCCCTAATCTCAAGTTCTCTACACCCTCTTCCACTTATCCAACCTATTTTTAAATCTAAATTAGCCTTCCTTAACATAGTATATGCAAACCTATCCTTAATATTCCATATTTTTATCTCTATGTTTTTTTTATCATCCAAAATTATCATCTCTCCCTTAGTTAAAACACCATCAACATCCAAAAGTAAAAGTTTCACATCCTTTAGTTTATTTAAAAGCTGTTTTGTAGTAAGTTTTTTAACCATAAGATTTTATAAACCCTCTTGCAAAATGTCTCTTTCATCTAATATACCTACTACTTTGCGGTTCTTATCTACAATAGGTAAGTTATCACAGTTAAACTTTCTCATTTTTTCTTTAGCTTCAATTACTAACTCATCTGGATATGCAACTTTAGGATTCACAGTCATTACATCCCTTATTTTAAGATTTAATACATTTATTCCCTTCTGGAAACATCTTCTTAAATCACCATCTGTAAAGTAACCTACCAAAACTCCATTTTTGTCTACTACTGTAGTAGCTCCCAACTTCTTGGAAGTCATTACTAATAAAGCATCTTTTACAGTAGTATCCGGGAATACTTTTGGTATAAGTTTTCCTTTCCTCATAATATCTTTTACTCTTAAATTTAAAATTTTACCTAAGTTACCAGAAGGATGAAGCTTAGCAAAATCTTCTTTTTTAAAACCTTTAATTTTAGCTACTGTTACTCCTAAAGCGTCTCCTAAAGCTAGCATTGCTGTAGTAGAGGAAGTAGGTACTATATTATAAGGACAAGCTTCTTTTTGAACTTTGGTATTTATTACTACATCTGAAAATTTAGCTAGTTTAGAGTTTAATTTTGAAGTAAAAGAAATTATTTTTAGATTAAAATTCTTTATTACAGGTAAAATTTTTTTAATTTCTTCAGTTTCTCCAGAATAAGAAAGAATTAATATAATATCCCCTGGTTTTATTACACCTAAATCACCATGCAGCAATTCTACAGGATGTAAAAAAATAGAACTAATACCTAATGACGAAAAAGTTGAAGCAATTTTTCTACCAACTAACCCTGATTTCCCTACACCTATAACTATAACTTTACCTTCTAACTCTAAAATAAGTTTTACTGCTTTCAAGAAATTTTTGTCTATGTGTTTTAGCTGAAAAAGAAGTTGTTTGGCTTCTATAGTTAATATATCTTTTGCTGTTTTGATTATATAAGAATCACTTAACTTGTTCATTTCTCTCTAACCATGGAGTAATTTCAGAAGGAAGTTTCCTCATATAGGGTCTTAAAAGATAATTTAATAGAAAAAACAATCCTATAAGCACTAAATATATCAGCCCCAACACCTTTAGATACCATTTGATATCTGGTTTCCATAAAGGTTCCAAAACTAAAGGTTTGTTACATTTTTTACAAATTTTTGTATCCGGTTTATTTGTAAATCCACAGTATTGGCACTTTGTCATAGAGAGTTACCTCTTAACAATAAATTTAACCATCTTTTATTATTGTCTTCACAGTAGATACAAAACTACCTTTACAAAGCTGAACTTTTACTTCATCTTTCTCATTAAGAATACTAGCATCCTTTAATATGTGGCCTTTATGCCATACTATAGCATATCCTCTTGCAAGAGTATTTTGTGGTGATAAAAGTAGTATTTTTTCTTTATATAGGTTTATTTTATTTGTCATTTTGTCTAAATAATGTTTTATATGTAATAAAATATCATTTTCATAATCCAAAATTTCTTTAATTTTGTCTTCATAAAAAATATGCGGTGTTCTTAAAACTCTATTCTCCTGTAAATTTTTTAGTTTAGTGGAGTAAAACTTAATAACTTGTTTTATATGTTGAATTAATCTTATCTTTAAATTTTCAATTTTATGATACAACTCTTCTTTACTTTTTACAACAATCTCTGCAGCAGCAGAAGGGGTAGGAGCTCTTAAATCAGCAACAAAATCTGCAATCGTATAATCAATCTCATGTCCTACGCAAGAAATAACTGGTATTTTAGAAGCAGCAATTGCTCTTGCTACTATTTCTTCATTAAAAGCCCATAAATCTTCAATAGAACCACCGCCCCTACCTACTAACAAAACATCTAAATATGGAAAATTTTCATTTAAAAACCTAATACCTTCAACAATTTCATCTTTTGCTGTTTCACCTTGAACTTTTACAGGATAAAGAATAATCTCAACATTAGCAAACCTTCTTCTTATAACTGTTAAAATATCTCTAATCGCAGCACCATCTGGTGAAGTTACTATCCCTATTCTCTGTGGAAGTAAAGGTATCGGTCTTTTTCTTTTAGCATCAAAAAGTCCTTCTTTTTCAAGCTTTTTCTTAAGTTGCTCAAAAGCAAGCTGAAGTTCACCAATGCCTTTTGGGGTTATTTCATAAACAACTAAATTAACCTCACCCCTAACAAGATAGTAATCTATTCTTCCATAACATATAACTTTCAAACCGTTCTCTAATTTAAATTTTAACTGATTATAGTAATCTCTAAACATTATACTTTTTATCTGAGACTTCTCATCTTTCAAAGAAAAATATATATGACCTGAAGAATATGGTCTTAAATTTGAAATCTCTCCCTCTACATATATTTCTTGAAATGCCTCCTCTATCAAATTTTTTAAAAGTTCATTAAGTTGAGAAACTGTAAGAATAATTTTACCTTTCATTTATCTCACGGCTTTATATCTCTAAAAATTATTTGGCTTATTTCCAAACACCTACCAGTAGTTTCATCTATTGATAATTCGACTGCATTAAATTCACAAGGTCCTGTGGCTACATTAAATCTTTGAGGAACACCTAACAAAAATCTTTTTAACACACCCTCTGGCTCTAAACCTATTACGGAATTTTGAGAACCACACATACCAACATCTGAAATATATCCCGTACCATTATTCATTATTATAAAATCTGCTGTAGCTACGTGAGTGTGAGTACCTAATACAGCAGAAACCCTTCCATCTAAAAAATATCCAAGTGCTTTTTTCTCTGAAGTAGCTTCCGCATGAAAATCTACTATTATTGTCTTTGTCTTTTCCCTCAAGATATCCAAAACCTCATTTATTGCTCTAAAAGGGCAATCCAAACATTCAACTGTAAAAACTCTTCCTAATAAATTTATAACACATATCTCTTGTCCCTCTTTAGTTTTAACTATACAATAACCTTGTCCAGGATTACCTTCTGGATAATTCAATGGACGAATAAGATTAGGATGAGAAATAATCTCTAATACCTCTTTCCTAGCAAATGTGTGATTCCCAAGAGTTACTACTCCAACCCCATAACTTAATATTTCTTCAAATACACTTTTAGAAATTCCTTTTCCTCCTGCTAAATTCTCTCCATTTGCAATTATTAAATCATATTTACCTTTGTCTAATCTATTCTCTAATACATACTTTACACACTTTCTACCAATTTCTCCAATTATATCTCCTATAAAAAGTATCTTTATCATCAAATTAAATTTATTTTAAATTTATTTTCTTGTGAACTCTTTTATAAGCGACAGAGCTATTTCATTCCTTTGAATTTGGTTTGTCCCTTCATAAATCTGAGTTATTTTTGCATCTCTTACTCTCTTTTCCATAGGATATTCACGCATATATCCATATCCACCAAAAATCTGTAAGGCATCAATTGTCACTCTCATAGCTACATCAGAACAAAACAACTTACACATTGCTGAAATTTTTGTATGCCTTTCTTCTGGATGAGCATCTATTGTTTTTGCTACTTGATAAAGAAGACACTTTGCTGCTTCAATCTCTGTTGCCATATCTGCTATCATATGTTGAATTGCTTGAAATGAGATTATAGGTTGACCAAACTGCTTTCTTTCTTTTGCATATTTTATCGCATCCTCTAAAGCACCCTCTGCTATACCCAAAGCTTGTGCTGCAACACCAGGACGAGACATATCAAATGTTTTCATAGCAATCATAAAACCTTGACCTTCTTTGCCTAAAAGATTTTCTTTTGGTACTTTACAATTATCAAAAATAAGTTCACGAGTTGAAGATGCACGAATACCCATTTTCTTTTCCTTTTTTCCGAATGTAAATCCAGGAGTTCCTTTCTCCACAATAAAAGCAGATGCTCCCCTTGCGCCTTTAGATTTGTCTGTCATAGCTATTACAGTATAAACTTCAGCTTCACCACCGTTAGTAATAAAACATTTTGTACCATTTAATACATAATAGTCACCTTCCAACCTCGCGGTTGTTTTTATCGCAGATGCATCCGAACCAGCTTCTGGTTCAGTAAGAGCAAACGCAGCAAGTTTTCTACCAGCCGCAATGTCAGGAAGATATTTTTGTTTTTGATAACTATTACCAAACATAATTATCGGCAATGTGCCTAAAGCAGTTGCAGCTAAGGCTAAGGCTATTCCACCATCTACTTTTGACAACTCCTCTACTACTAAAACTAAGTCAAGAATTTTACCTCCCGTACCTCCATACTCTTCAGGTATATACACTCCCATAAGATCTGCTTTCGCTAATTCTTTAACTACATCCCAGGGAAACTCTTCTGTCTCATCATAGTGTTCCCTTACTGGCTTTATTACTCTTTCTGCAATCTCTCTTGTAAGCTCTACCATCATTTTTTGTTCTTCTGTAAGAAAATAATCCATATTTATTATCCTCCTTTTTTTGGAGTAAAGATTAAAAAGAAATTAAATTTTTATACTATAAAAATTCCACTATATCAATAGAAAAACCAAAATTTTTTATTTCACTTTACACAAATTTTTAAAATAGCTTTCACCAACCATATGATTAATTAAATTAAGCTCTCTTACTCTTAACTTCGCATCACCCCAAAAGAAACTGCCATATTTCTTATAAGCTGGAGTTCTTAATCTGGGAGAATAAGGAAAAATATGATACCAATTCAAATTTAAATTTTTTAATCGTTCAAATACAACTTTAAATTTTTCTTTTGTTTCTAAAGGATATCCCACTATTATATCTGAAGAAATTATAACATAAGGAATCGTTTTTCTTAACCTATCTACTAAATTCACAAAATCTTCATATGTGTAGTTTCTCCCCATATCCTCGAGTATTTCATTAAGAGGCGATTGTAAAGGAATATGAAAATGAGGAAAAATCTTATCCTTATATTCTTTTAAAAAACTAAAAAATTTCTCATTAAAGTCAGATGGATTTAAAGATGAAAAAATTAAAGTAACTTGTGGAAAGTTTTTTAATATCTCTTGTGATAATTCTACTAAGTCAGTGTTATCAAAGTTATACTTAGCTATATTTGTACCTACAAGATAAATTTCATCATAGCCACATCTACATAGAGAATCTATTTCTTTAAATATTATATCTTTTGGTTTGCTTATAAGTTTGTTTCTTAAATAAGGTACAACACAATAACTACAAAAGTTATTACATCCATCCTGAACTTTCACATATGCTCTTTTATGTCCAAAAAACCTACTTATGTGACAGGAAATCTCTGATATTTGGTGATTTATAAAACTATATTTTTCATCGTTTCCTATAAATTCTACAGGAATCTCTACTGAAAGCCTTTTAAAAAATTCTTTAGTTAAAGAGTTTTTATTTATATATTCTGCATAACAACCGACAAGTAAAATTTTCTTTGTCCGTTTGCTTTCATTATATACTCTTCTTATAAATTTGTAAACATCTCTTTCAGCAGCTTGAGTCACTGCACAACTGTTGATAACCACACATTCAGCATCACAGTAATTTTCTACCACCTCATTACCCTCTAATACCAATAACTCTTTCATTAATTGACTTTCATATTGATTTGTTTTACAACCAAAAGTTCTTATAAAATATTTTTTCATAATATAAAAATTTAGCAATTTTTAATTTGAAAAACAATACTACTTGCAACTATAGCCGCTGTTTCAGATCTTAATATATTTTCAGAAATTTTTACAAAGTAAATATTCTTTTGTTGTTTTAAAAATTCTATCTCTTTTGAGGAAAAACCACCTTCTGGACCTATAAATATTTTTATATCTTCTGATGATTTTATTTTTTCATTTATAAAAAAAATTCTATGATTAGAATCTTTATCTAAAACAATATTTAAACTTTCTTCATTTTTTTCAAATATATCTTCTAATTTTTTTACTGAATGTAACAATGGCAAAAATCCACGATGAGATTGTTTAGAAGCTTCTATTAAAATCTTCTGAAATCTCTCATATCTTTTTGTAAAACTATCTAAACCAACATTTACTCTTTCAGTAAAAATAGGTATTATATCTGTTATTCCTACCTCTGTAAGTTTTTCCAATGCTAATTCAAATCTATCTATTTTTATTATAGCTAAACAAGCACATACTTTATACTTTTGTGTAAAAAAATTTCTCTGTTTAATTTTAAGAGAAATTTTATCTTTATAAATTTCTTTAATCTCTGCTTCAGCAGTCATTCCTCTACCATTAAAAATTTTAATAGTATCTCCTACTTTTGCTCTTCTGGATTTCACTATGTGGTAAAACTCTGAAGAATTTATTGTTAAATATTCGGAATCTTCTTTAAGAGTGGGAAGATAAAATTGTGTCATAAATTATATATCTAAACCAAGAGTTTTAGCGTATTCACGGAGAGCATTCTTTTGTCTCTCATTAAGTTTTGAAGGAACATGAATACTAACCTCTACATATAAATCACCTCTTCTGCCCGTATGTAAGTCAGGCATACCTTTATTTTTTAATCTAAAAACCTTGTTTTGTTGAGTACCTTGAGGAATTGCCATCTTAACTTTACTTCCATCTATAGTAGGTACTTCTACTTCTCCTCCCAAAACTGCTATCGGATAGGGTATCTCTATCTTACATACAAGATCATCACCTTGTCTAGTAAAGATAGGATGTGGTGAAATTCTTATAGAAACATATAAATCTCCAGATGAACCTCCATCTATCCCAGCTTCACCTTTACCTTTTATCCTTATAGATGTTCCATTGTCTACTCCAGCTGGAATTTTTACAACTATATTTTCTTGTTGTTTAACCTTTCCATGTCCTCCACACTTCTCACAAGGAATATCTACAACTTGTCCTTGTCCTCTGCATCTTGGACATGTCTCCTTAAAACTAAAAAAACCCCTTGTATATCCAACATATCCTGTACCTTTACATTTAGGACACATCTTTTTTGACGTACCTAACTTCGCTCCTGTACCCTTACATGCTTGACAACTTACTGTATGATAGAATGAAAGAGGCTTCTCTACACCCTTAAAAGCTTCCTCTAACGTAATTGTTAACGGAATCTCAATATCATCTCCCCTTTGAGGACCTTTCTTTGTCTGTCTAACTCCAAAAAAATCAAAAATATCATCAAAGACGCTACCAAAACCTATATCTTGAAAGATACTACCAAAATCTACACCCGAAAAAATATCTTCTTGAGTATAAGAACTATCTATCCCTGCGTGTCCATACATATCGTATTGTTTTCTTTTGTTTGGATCTGACAATACAGCATATGCCTCTGAAATTTCTTTAAACTTTTCTCTCATTTCTTCTTTCTTCTCTGGAGGATGACGATCAGGATGGTACTGGACAGCTAAGCGTCTGTAAGCTTCCTCTATTTCTTTTTGTGAAGCATTCCTTGGTACACCTAATACTTCGTAATAATCTTTTTTTACTGCCATAGTTTTTATTATTTTTTTATTATTAATTATTAATAGTTAGATTTATTATTTCTTTATTCTTTTAACTAAAACTTTTTTGATATATACCGGCTTTATCGGCTTATCTCTCATATCTCGTGGTACATTCACAATTTTTTCCACCACTTCTAAGCCTCTAACTACCTGACCAAATATAGTATGCCGATTATTTAACCACGGAGTAGGTACTACTGTGATAAATATCTGCGAACCATTTGTATTGGGTCCTCTGTTTGCCATTGCAACTCTACCAGGTCTATCAAAAGTTAACCCCTCTGAAAATTCATCTTCAAACTCATATCCAGGACCCCCTGTACCGTCACCTTTAGGACAGCCTGTTTGTGCCATAAAATTTGGGATCACCCTATGAAATATAAGACCATCATAAAATCTCTTTTTCAATTTTTTACCTGTAAAGGGATCTGTCCATTCTCTCAACCCTAAGGCTAACTCTACAAAATTTTTTACTGTCTTAGGTGCCTGTTTCTCATAGAGTTCAAAAACTATTGTACCAAAATCAGTCACTATCGCAGCATAGTAACCTTGAGGTAATCCTTTAAAAATTTCCTTCTCTGTTTTTTCTGCAAAACTTACACAAAAACATGAAAGTAAGATGAAAAACAAAAACAATTTTTTCATAAAAATTTCTTTAGACCTCCTTTAAATTAGAAATACTAGATCTTAATTACAATTTTTGTTATAAAATATCAAGAATAGTACTTCTTTTTATTTTTAGATGCAGAAAAGAGAAAAGAATTTTCAAAAATTTATCTTATCACACCTATTTTTCTTATAGCAGTAATTACTCCCTTGTTAGACTTTACTTTAATCTGCGCTATATAACCTCCTTTAGCAACTTTCTGACCTTTTTCATTTGTACCATCCCAACCACCTTCAGGAACACGATTTGCTCCTTTTTTACCTCCTTCTTGACCTGGCTTAAACACCCACTCCCTGACTTTAAAACCTAATAAATCATAAATAGTAAGAGTAACCTCAGCATCTTGATTAAGAATATAAACTATATAAGTCCTACCTTCCTCTCCACCAAGTCTAATATCTACTGGATTAGGATAATTAGATAGTTGGGAAATAACTTCTTCTGGAAGACCTGTACTTACTCCATTTGAAACTTCAGACCATTCAGAATAACTTCCTGCATAGTTTTTAGCTCTTACTCTATAATAATAGAAGCGACCTTTTTGTCTCGGAGTATTATCGGGAGTATCTGAATTTCCAACTACAAATGATGTTCTGCTACCTGGTACAAATCTTATTGTTCTCCAAACAGGATTAGTATCAACTCTTTCTTGTATCTCATAACCCATAATTCCAGACTCATCATCAGAAGAAGGAGACCATTCAATAGTATAGACTCCTTCAGTAATCTCTTTTCCTAATCTATCATAATCAGATATCGGTTTAGAAGGTGCTTTTGGTGGAGTAATATCTACTCTATATACCATCAAAGATAATACTGGACCCATAACATTGTCTTGTCCTACACCATGAACACGATAATACACTCCTTGATTTGTTACTTTAGTATATGCAGGATGGTCTTGTGCCGGTGTATCATATTTTGCTCTTTGAGTAATTCTAAACGAATTCTGCGATTTTGTTTCATAATACATTATCTCTCCACCCACATATATATCCGACTTTTCTGCTGGGAAACCATCTGTAGATTCTACAAATAAATCAAATGGTGGAGTATCTAATCTTGAGACAGATTTAACTAACCTTGTAACCTTTGCAGCTTGTAATGACAAATTAGTAATCGTAAACTTAGGTGATCTACGAGTAGATAACCATCCTCCTGGTGCAAAAGATTCTGTAAGGTTGTTAGCATTTGCCACATTACCAGCTCCTACTCTATAGTCTAAAACTTGTGGAGTGTGTTTCCATTGTGCATAAAGTTGGGTCGTTCTATTAGTCCATCTTTCAGGCACATAACCCCAATCAATAACACCATCTCTGCTTAAATCAATCTCAGCCAGGCCATCTCCATTTACATCAGGAACTACCGAATCTGGTTTACCATCACAGTTAAAATCAACATCTAATATCCCATCACCAGTCATATCTATAGAAATCTTTCCATCTCCAACTAAATCTATATCGTCTTTTAAACCATCATTATCTAAATCTTCTAAATCATTTACACCATCCTCATCTAAATCTACAAAAACTTCTCCACCTACTGTTATCCTATCAGCAACTCCATCCAAATCTACATCTATCGCCGGATATCCATCACCAAATGGGTTTGCATATATTTGCTTCTGTGCTAAAACCACCCACCTAGGTAAAACCCTCGGAGCATACTCATCTAGTATCAATACTAAAGAAGACTTTAATGGAAATCTATTGCTAACACTTGACTCAACTGTTCGTGGCAAAACTTCTAACGATCTAAATGATGTAATCTCTACACCTACATAGTGGTCTTTAGTTGATGTACCTGCTAAATCAGTCTTTCCAATATCACCAACTATAAATACTCTTACAGCAGAAGTAGATACATACAAACCATCTTTGCCTAAATTAATCCTTGCAGAACCTGCTGAAAAGTCTACTGTGGGATGAGTAACAGATGCAATAAATACATCAAGTACTGGAGAGAAGAATCCATCTCCATTATCTAACCACAATGATATTGCTGATAAATCACCTTGACCATATCCACCAATTGCACGAGGTGTTTGAATAGTGCCTGTTTGAGTAATATAAATCTTTCTAACTACTACATAATTTCTGTCTGTATTCATAGTTAACATCATAAATGGGACATTCTTTGATCTCTGTGGTACTTGAACAGGTGCTATTGATTCTGCAAAAACACTTAAAGATACAGGATTAATTCTTATAAGAGATGTCTCATATGGATATACATCTTGTTTTATACTTACTCCTTGAGGATCTTGCTCTATTTCTATCTGTGGTGATGCTTCATTGGGATATCTTATGGTTATTGCTTCCTTACCTATAAGTTTTACTCCAACAGCGTTCCCAGCAACTGCATCTTCTCCAATATCATAAGCTATAAAGTAAGTCTGTGGTGTTGGTGAAATAAGTTGTGGTTGAATAAGTGTCACTTCTTTTTGTCTATTCAAGTCATCGTTAAGATAATACATATCACATTTCCTTACAATACTTCCTGAAGAATGATATGAAGAGTAACTACCAAGATGTGCTCTCTTTGTTATATATAAAGCAGGATATTCAATATTGTTTACTGTCACAGTGGTAATTTTTGTGTATTCAAATATCTCATCATTTACTTTAACCCAAAGCTGTGGATGCCCTTCAGGGAAACTTCCTACCTTAGATGTACTTGACTTTATCACCATCAAGAAGGGCGGTTTTGTAGTAGAAGAAATCTCTACTACAAGTTCTGATGAAATTTCTGAAATCAAAGTATCAGCGGCATCTAATTGGTCATTGAAGTTTACATCTTTGTAAATTTTAATATAAGCTACATCTGTGTTTTTGCCATAAGGTAAAGCAGGGTCTGAAGATGAACCTGTTTTTTCTAACCTTATCCTTTCCCAAATAGCTTGTGCTACATCTGTTCTCATCTTTATTCTTAACACAGGAACATTCTTCTCAGCTTGATATGTACCACCTAAATTAGCAATATCTTTGGCTATATCATAAACTCTAAGTAATACTTGAGAAGGTGCTTCATAAATCGTAGACTCTGCTGTCTTAATCGGCTTTACTACAAAACTTACTCCATCAGGAACTTCTACGGTTATATATGTTTCATCTTCTATTGATGCTGAAAATTTTGCGAATAATCTCGCAAATTCTGCAATATCAAATGTTATGAACACATTTGTACCTAATGGAGAATCATCTACTACAAGTGGTGTTTTTAACTCTATATCTACTGTTTTATCTGAGAATCTATCTGTACCAAATGAAATAAGTCCAGGGTATTCTCCAGTTGCTGTTCTTGTGGTGTCTTCCAAATCAAAAATTGCATTGTTGTTTATGTCTCTCCATACTTTTACTAATGCTATATCTCCATCTACAGCTGTACCAAGCATATTTATTTTGATACGTTTCACAGAAACAGAATTCTTGTTTGCTTTAAAGTTTAATCTTAATACTCCAACATTCTTCTGATTCTGATATACACCAGGAGGTAGTATTCCCTCTGCTTCTACTATTAGAGTGTCCACTGTAGGTACAATCACTGAAACAGGACTCACAATTGGAAATGCTTGTGTGCCTAAGGATGTAACTGTAGACACCCAGTGTCCTGCTTCTTTAGGTGCTAAGCTAATGTTTGCAGGTAAAGGAATACCAACTCCGAAAACTTCATTTAGATTGTATATCTTAGGATGCGTAAATTTAGCAGCAGCTGATATATCAGCTGTTACCCAAAAGATAGTAGGTGTGGTAGTGATTAAAGCATATCCTCTGTTGTATGTAGGATCATTTAAGTTAACAGTAGCTGCGCCTGCTGGGTCTGGTGAAACACCAAACTTTCCCTGACCTAATAAAATCTCTACATCTGAGGAAATAAAGCCCGTCTGTGGGTCCCTATTAAGAATGCCATCGCCGTTATCCTTCCACACTTTAATTAAAGAAATGTCACTATCGTCTCCATTAAGTGGTGATGGCTGTAATCTTACAAACTTAATTGATGGCATCTGGACCTGGAAACCACTGCAGAACATCTCTAACTTTAATAGAGGAACATTCTTCTGACCTTGGACTACCTCAAAACCAACTAATGATCCAGAATTATGAGCTACTGCATAAGATCCCTCCACTCCTCTTTGAACTTCTTCCAAAGCAGTGTTTGATACAAAATTATATCTTATTATTTCATTATTAATTAAAGCATATCCTTCTTCTTTTAACTTATATACAACTGGAGATATATTTAGAGGTATTGTCGTGTCTTGATGATCTATATCAGTAGCTAAGGTAATTTCTCTTGAAATTATTTCTCCATCTCTATTTAACCACAATGCTTTAGAATTTACAGTGACCATTCTTGGTGAAGGTATTATAGTTCTTAAAATACTTTCAAATGGAATAGTAGTGGAGGATCTATCTATATAATTAGGCAAAGATACAACTATATCTGTCCAAGTACTAATTAAAATTCCAAATGTCTGCTCTGGATATGCATTTTCTTCAATATCTAAAGCAATAAAGTATCTCTGTGAAACTCTTTGGGTTTGCGCTTGTGTCTGAGTAATTAACTTAGGTGCTACAGCAAATACTATCTGCGACATCAAAGGTCTTCCTACATTACCGAATGTAGCTGTCGCTATACACACATCTACATCT
>JANXCA010000041.1 GCA_025060535.1 Endomicrobiia bacterium
CAATTTTTTTGGAACTTTTTTAATTTTTAAAGTGTCTATATTATATAGAAGATATCTTTTAATTAATAAGGAGGTTTTACTTTTTATGAAACTTTTACTATTTTCTCTTTTAATTTTCAATTGCTTTTTATATTCAGATGAAGGAGATATTATTTGGAAAAGCACAATCACTCCTACAAACCCTGCATCAACTAATGGTGGAAGTGGCATAACAATTTTAGGAGAGCAGGTATTTATAAGCGGTTTAATAGACACAGATTTAACATCCCAACCTTTGCAACTAAATGGAGTAATAGCTGGCTATCACATCTCAGATGGTAGAACTATACTTTCACCTAGAAGACTTCAAAATACTGCTCCCTTGGATATCTCTTTTACCCTTGAATCACAACAGAGATTATCAATAAGTGGAATAAATATAGGTGGAACTTTTATTGATATTCCGAGGTTATATTTTGCTATAGTTAATCCTTTAAATGGAAACATTGTTAGAGCATACACACATACTGTAACAAGTTATGGTTCAAAAAATATTTCTTTCTCAGAATCACAAATATATGTAGCTGCAAGTATACTCCAAGAAGATCAGAATAATAATTTAGATAGCGGATATTTTTTATTTAATAATCTAGCTCAACTTCAACAACAAAACATCTATCAAACTGCAACTGAAGAGTATGCCTATGATATAAAAGTTTCTACTAATCAAAATGTATATATAATAGGAAAACAAAGAAATACAGATACCGGCTATGATATATTTCTTTTGAGAATGCATGGTCAGTTGACTCAACCCCAACCACTAAGGATTGACTACAACAAAGGAGATGATATTGGAGGTGCTGTTTATCTTACTAATACTAACCAAATTTACGCTGTCGGATATATTACAGTTTCAACTTCTCCTTTTCAAGCAGGTCTTTGGGTTATGAAATATAATGAAGATTTAACTCCTGCCTGGTCAAATCCATTTATTAAACCTCTTCTTATAGATGCAACTAATTTCACGGGATATTTTGTAAGCAACATAGTAGCATTATGTGACATAGAACAAGCAGAAAGAGATAATATATACATTATTTACAATGATATAAAAAATTCTACACCTACCGCCAATCTAATAAAAATTGACAAAAATGGAAATCTTCTTTTAGAAAAGAATTATCCTTTAAGAATTTTTGCAGCTATGACTGTAGATTCTTCAAAAAATATATATGTTACAGGAACATCATTTGAATCCAATAATGTAGAAATAGCCACTTGGAAAATAGAAGGTCCTTCTCCAAAAGGATTCTTAACAGGAACTGTAATTTCAAAGGACGAAGGAAAACCACTTTTAGGTGCTGTGATAGAGGTCTTAAAAGGCAACACAATTATAGCTCAAACCACAGCTGGTTCTGATGGAAAATACTACTTAAAAATTTCAACCGGTGTATATGTAGTTAAAGCATCCTCTTTTGGTTATATTTCAGAATTTTCTCCACAAATTTATATAGAAGAAAACTCCACCTCTACAGTAAACTTTTTATTAGAAAAAGTAAACTTCGGATTTTTAGAAGGAACAGTATTATCCGAAGAAGCTCAACCAATACCTAATGCAACTATAATAGCTTTGCAAAATCAAGTAATAGTTTCATCAACTACTACACAACAAGACGGCAGCTACCTAATGAGTTTAAATGTAGGAGTATATGATATAAAAGTAACTGCTTTTGGATACTTAACACAAACCGCAACTTCAGTAGTAATAACTCCTGCTCAAACAACTACTAAAAATTTTATCCTTAAAAAACTTCCTGTAGGATACTTAGCTGGAAAAGTTTTGGATGAACAAGCACAACCTATAGTAGGTGCAGTAATTGAAGTGTTCTATAATTCAGTAGTAGTAACATCTAAAACCGTAGATCAAAATGGAGACTACTCAATCACTATTCCTACAGGAACATATGAAGTAAAAGCATCCTCTGAAGGATTTATTTCTAAAATTTTATCTGTCACTATTATTGAAAACTCTACTACAACTTTAAACTTTGTTCTCAAAAAAATACCTAAAGGAACATTAAGAGGTTTTGTATTATCTTCAGATGGTGAACCTATTAATTTAGCTACAATTAATATATATTCACAACAGCAACTAATATCTACAACCTATACAAATGATATTGGGCTTTATGAGGTAATTTTACCTACAGGTGTCTACAAAGTAGAAGCAACTGCTTCAAATTATCAACCTAAAACAGAAGAAAATGTAATCATTTATGAAAGTTCTGTAACTTACAAAAATTTTATACTACAAAGAATACCTAAAGGTTACATTACAGGAACTATTAGAGTAAGAAACATAGGAACACCTATACCTGGTGCTATAGTTACACTCTTTCAAAACTCCCAAATAATCTCCAGCACTACAGCAACACAAGATGGTAGTTATTTTATTGAAGTAAGTCCCGGGATATATGATATAACTGTATCTTCAGAGGGATATATCACCTTTTACTCTACTGGAATAATAATAACTGAAGGAAGAACTCTCACATTAGATGTTGCTTTAGAAAAAATAAAAATAGGAACTTTAAAAGGAGTAGTATTAGATTCTGAAACTTCTCAACCTATAGAAGGAGTTATACTGAATCTAAAAGTTTACAATCTGTTGGTCACATCTACAACTACAGACGCATCTGGTAGTTATCAATTCATTCATCACATAGGCACCTACACAGTAGAGGCAATATATGAAGGCTATAGAAAACAATCTAAAACAGCATTAATTATTGAAAATTCTACTGTTACTTTAAATTTTATACTTAATCCAGTATATTTCATAGAGGGTAAAATCCTTACTTCAGATAACCAACCTTTAAGTGGGGTAAATGTAATCCTTATATGCTTAACTGATGGAACAACCAGTCAAACCATAACAAATAACGAAGGTTTGTATAGATTTTCAGAACTTATTAAAGCTGACTATAAAATTTACCCACAAAAAGAAGGATGGGAGTTCCAACCCCAAGAGTATACCTACTTACGACTTAACTCAAATAAAACTTCACAAAACTTTACAGCTTATCTACAACAAACTATTACACCACCCCAAGAAAAAATATCTTTACCTATAGGAGAGGTTACTGTTCCTAAAAAAGATGAACTTAAAATTGTAACTTCAAATCCATTAGGTAAGATTTCTTCAGAAGATAAAATATATATTGTGTTTGATTCTATAGAATTTAAAGAGTATAAACTTAAAATAATAAACACATTAGGAGATAAAGTTTATGAAAGTAAAAAAGTCGCATATAATCCGTATGAATTTTTTGAGTATTATCCTAAAGATTTACCATCAGGGACTTATATTATAATATTAGAAACAGAAAATTCTAAAATTACAAAGAAATTCTCACTAACAAAATAATTCGGAGGAAACTATGAATAAAAAAACTAAATTTATAACTATCTTTTTTGTTTTCTTATTTATCCAAACTCAACTACAACCAACGTCAATTCCAGGATGGTGGCTCTTACAGAAAAACTATACTGCTGTTTCTGACACTTTCTTATCTAGTTCTTTTTTAGAAATAGATGCTCTACAGATGATTTCAAATAATCCGTCAAGTTTAATGTTTTATAAAGGAAAAAGTGGAGTATCTTTTTCAACTGAAGTATCTATGTTAAACATATTATACTCCGGAATATTTTATGCAAACAAATTAAAATCTGTTGGAGTGTTTGGTGGAGTTTTTTATAATGATTTTGGACAAGAAACTGTTCAATATATTGATTTAGGAACAGAGAAATCCAAAAATATTAATCTTCAAAAAGAGATGTTATTAGTTTTATCTTTATCTAAACTTTTAAGAGAAAAAATTTCTTTTTCTACTACTTTGAAAGTAGCACATAGTGCTATACAAGAAAAAAGTGCTTGGGCTTCAACATTAGATTTAAATTTTCTTTTTATATCACTTATGAAAAACTTAAATCTCTCAGTGGCTTTTAAGAATTTAGGATTTGCAACTAAATTTGAAGAAGAAACTGATGAATTACCATTATCTTTTTTAGTTGCTTCTTCTTATCTTTTGAGTATTAAAAATTTTACCTTTGAATTTGGATTAAATTTGCCTTATGTTATAAACTATAAATTTTTCCCATCTATAGGACTGTCTTTTATAAAGTACCCTTTTAAAATTTCCTTTAGTTATGTCTTTAATAAAACAGACAACAACTTCTTGATAGGAATATCATGGACAATAAAAAACTTTGAGATTAGTTATGGCTTGGTCCCTAATATATATAGGGACCTCACACAAAATAGCAGTGGGATACAAGTTTTAAAAATAATCCCTTTCTTTAAACTCTACTTTTAACTTTTTAGCTAAACATTTTATTTTTGCTATATCTATCGCAGGGTGTTTAATTGTAGTAACTATAACTTCAGGAAAATATTTTTTAGCTTTTTTTATAGAATTAATTATTTTGTGAAATGCTGATGGAATTTTACTTTTATGCAGAAGATTAAAAGTTTTTTCGTTATGAGCATTTAAGGATATACTTATTGTATCTATTACTCCTGCTAACTCCTTATAAATATTTTTCTTAAAATATCCATCTGCTAAGCCAGTTGTGTTAATTCTTATTTTAATATGCGGATAATTGTTTTTTATCCATTTGCTAATTCTAATTACTTCCTTCCACCTTATTAAAGGTTCACCATAACCACAAAAAACAATTTCTTTTACTTTTGGATATTCTTTTAATTTTAAAGTCAATTTATGAATTATTTCTTTGTAAGTTGGTTCTTTATTAAGCTTAAAGTTATATTCATAGAAATTGTAGTTCCATTTATACTTTATACAATAGCTGCATTTAACTAAACATCTATTTGTGAGATTAATGTATAAATTATTTTTAAAGAAATACACTATATCACTCATATTAATTTTTTAAATAAAATTTCCTGTTTTTCTATTTTTACCTCTTCAATATCTATTTCAAAATTTTCTAAAAGAAAACTAAAATTCTCCTCTATATTATCAGTTTTAAACAACTTTAGAATTTTTTTACTTATATTTGGCATTATAGGATAAAATAACACCGCAGATGTTTTTATACAATATAATATATCTGAAATAACCTGCAACAACTCTTCTATTTTGTTTTCTTTAAATAACACCCAAGGAGATTTAAATTGAATATACCAATTTGCGTAGGAAGTTAAAGACAACACTATGTGTGGAATTTTATGGAGATTAAAATTTTCAAATGAAATTTTGTAATCTCTAATACAAGAAATTAATTTTTGTTTTGTTTCATAAGAAGGTTTTTTTGGTGAAAAATTATTTTTAAAATATTTTTCTAACATACCAAAAGTTCTAAATACTAAATTTCCCAAATTATCTGCTAATTCTTTATTATACCTTTCCTTCAACTCATTAATAGAAAAATCACCATCAATACCTAAGGGAAAATTAGAAATAAGCAACATCCTTGTAGCATCTACGCCAAATAATTCTAGAAGTTGCTTCGGCTTTATGACATTTCCTAACGTTTTAGACATTTTTTTACCATCAACTGTAAAAAAGCCATGTGAGAGTATTCTTTTTGGTAAAGGAACTTCTAATGCTAAAAGTAAAGCAGGCCAAATCACTGCATGAAACCATAATATGTCTTTTCCTATTATATGAAGGTCAGCTGGCCAAAATTCACACAAGTTTGAGTTTTCTAATTTAAAGTAGTCAATACCTGATAAATAATTTATAAGAGCATCCACCCATACATATACAGTTTGTTCCTCATCAAAAGGAATTTTTATAGCCCATCTAACTGCTTTTCTTGAAATGCTAATATCTTCAAGTCCTAAACTTAATTTTCCTAAAACTTCATTTTTTCTTTCCAAAGGTAAAATTAAAATTTCATCTGATTCTATTTTTTTATAAATGATATCTTTATATTCACTTAATCTGAAAAAATAATTTTCTTCTTTATGAAGAATTGGTTCTAAATTATGATCTGGACATTTCCCATTTGCAAGTTCTTCTTTAGAAACAAATTTTTCACAATGAATACAATATAAACCTTCATAGTAACTCTTATATATAAGGCCTTTTTCATAAAGTTTTTTAAGTGCAATTTTTACTGTCTGCTCATGATGTGGATCTGTAGTCCTTATAAATCTTGAATAATTAATATCTAATAACTCCCAAGCTTGTTTAAATTTTTGAGAAATAAAATCACAGTAGTGTTTAGGTTCAAAATTATTTTTTTTTGCTACTTCCTCAACCTTTGCTCCATGTTCATCTGTACCTGTCAAAAAAAATGTATTATACTTTAAACTTTTAAAATATCTTGCTAAAATATCTGCTATTACTGTAGTATAAGTATGTCCTATGTGTGGTTCATCGTTAACATAATAAATAGGAGTTGTGAGATAAAATTTTTTCATTTTTAAATTATCTCATTAAACTTAAAAATTTTAATAGTCGTTTTTTCATCTTCTGTTTTGAACTCAACTCCTATGGTTTCTTTTATACAATCTATAGAAACTACTTTACCATCCCCATATTTAGTCTTTATATAACTACCTATCTTGGGTAACTTTTCTATACATTCTTTATAAAAGCTATACTCATAACCTAAACAACATTTCAACCTATTACATAAACCGGAAAGTTTAGGAATATTTAAAGAAAGCTGTTGCGTTTTTGCCATCTCTACCGAAATAGATTCAAAGTTTTTTATCCATCTTTTACAACATAGCTCATAACCACAAACTCCTATACCACCTAAAATTTTAGTTTCATCTCTCGGACCTATTTGTTTCATAATTATTTTTACTTTAAACCTATGTGCAAGTTCTTGAACTATTTTGCTTAGATTGGTTGGTTTTTCTTGGACATAGTAAACATATAATTTAGCTCTATCAAAAGAATATTTCACAAATGAAATCTTTATTGGTAATTCATAGTTAATGCAAGTTTGTTTTATAATTTTATAAGCTTCTGTAGCTTTTTTTTGATTTTCTTTTATCCTTTGAAGATCTTGTTCATTAACTTTTCTTACTATTTTAGCTACATTTTCTTTTTTAAAAAAATTCTCATCTACTAATCTCTCATTAGAAATTACCTCTGCTATTTCATAAGTATTTTCAAAATAGACAACTATTTTATCTGAAGGTTTTATATCTATGCCATTTACATTTTCACCATAAATAATTTCTTCATTTTCTAATTTTATGTCTACTATTAGTCGCTGTTGCATAAAGTGTTATACCTCAGTAAGAAAGTTTCTAAAAGTAGTTTATACTCAATGTTATATCTAAAATTTTTCAAAAAGAATTCTATCTCTTCTAAGAATTTATTATGATCTTCGCAACAATTATATTTATTAAAAATAAAATCTTCAGTTAATCTAATAAAAAAGTATTTAATAAAATCTTTGTCTTGAGGTAAATTATCTATCATTTGTTGTATTTCATTTATATTTTCAAATTTAAAATTCTGAGGAACTTTCTTTATAAAATCTATTTCTTCTATAGAACCAAACATACTTTCTTTGCATATTTCATTTTTAGATATTTGCTTTAATATCAAGTTATTTAGCGGAAAAAATTTAATTAACTCACATCTTGAAATAACTGTTTTTGGAAGAGCACCTAACATACTCACAACTAGTATAAAAACACATTTTTGCGGTGGCTCTTCTAATAACTTAAGAAGTGAATTCGCAGCTTCTTTTTGCAGTGTCTCTGCTTGATCTATAATGAATATTTTATATCCACCTTCATAAGAGGTCAAAATTGATATTTCTTTTATATATCTTATAGTATCTATACTTATTGAAGTAGCTTCTTTTTTACCAAAAAGTTGTTGTTGGAAATCAAAATCAACCAAAACTACATCTGGATGAATTCTCTCATCTATTTTATTACAAATATCACAAATATCACAACTTAAACCATCTTTTGTATTATTACATAAAATTGATTTCGCAAATTGAAAAGCAGTAAATTTTTTTCCAATCCCTTTTATACCATAAAAAATATAAGAATGTTTTATGTTATTGTTTTTTACTTCATTTAACAAAATTTCAACTGCTTTTTGTTGTCCTAAAACATTTCTTAAACTCATATATTTAAATATCTAAATTTATTTCTTAAAATTTTTAGTATTTCTAAGTGAACTTGTTGGGGAAGTTTATTTTGTGTAGTTATTATATAAAAATTCTTCTTATTTTTGAAAAGTTCTAAATAACCCTTTCTTATTTTTTTATGAAAATTTATATTTTCATTTTCTAATCTGTCAAAAACCTTTTTTACAGCCTTTACTCTTTTAAGACCTTCTTCTGCTGAAACATCTAACAAAAAAACTATATTTGGTTCCAATTTACCTAATATAAGCTTATTAAGTTTTTCTATAAAATTAATACTCAAACCCCTAGCATATCCTTGATAAACAATAGTAGAATAATAAAATCTATCACAAATAACTATTTTATTTTTTTTTAAAGAAGGTATAATTATTTCTTCTATATGTTGCGCCCTCGCTGCTTCATATAAAAGCAACTCAGTCAATGGTGTTATTTTATAACTAGGCGAAAGAATTATTTTTCTTATTGCTTCTGATACTTTAGATCCCCCAGGTTCTCTAGTTAAAACAACATCATAATTTTTACTTTTTAAATGATCAAACAATAACTTTGCCTGTGTTGATTTACCTGCTCCCTCAGGCCCATCAAATACAATAAATAAACTTTTCATAAATTTATTTTATCAAATTTTTTACAAAATTCAGTTTCCCCCCACAAATTACTATTTCTTTCTCTTCTTCGGTAAGATTTAGTTTTAATTTAAATATTTCAGAATTATTAAGTAATTTAATCTTAATCTCATTAGAACTTCTAAGTTGAGAAATAATATTTTCTAATAAAAACTCGTCATTTTCTTTTATTTTCTCATAATCTGTTTCATCTAGAAATTCTAAAGGCAAAATTCCAAAATTTATTAGATTATTTTTATGAATCCTTGCAAACGATTTAGCGATAATCACTTTTATTCCGTTGTATCTTTGCACAATAGCCGCATGCTCTCTTGAGGAACCTTGTCCATAGTTATGCCCTGCTATTATTAAAAAACTTCTTTGTGATTGCTGTTTGATCTCTTTTATTAGATTAGGATCTTTGTTATAAAACATATACTCACTTATTGCAGGAATGTTAGATCTTAAAGATAGTATTTTTGTACCAGCAGGTAAAATATCATCAGTGGATATATTATCTCCAAATTTTCTTATTACTTTTAGTTTTAAAATATTTTCAAGTGGTTCAAATTTAGGTAAAGGTTTAATGTTTGGTCCATAAAATACTTCTATGTCTTTTGGTTTTTTTGTAGGATATATAAAATTGGGGACAAATTCAAATTTTTTAGGAATAGTTATTTTAGGATATTTACCAAGAACTTTGGGATGAACAACTTTACCATACAATGCAGCTGCTACAGCTACCTCTACACTTGAAAGATACACTTTAGCATCTTTAGTACCTGAGCGACCTTCAAAGTTTCTATTAAATGTTCTTAACGATACTCCTCCACTTATAGGCGCCTGTCCTTGGCCTATACAAGCTCCACATACCGCTTCCATTACTCTTACACCTGCTTTGTATAAATTCTCTAAAAGTCCTAATTTTTCTAACAAAAGAATTATTTTTTGAGAACCTGGATAAACTACAACAGAAACATTAGAATTTACTTTTTTTCCTTCTAAAATTTTTGCTAAAAATATCATATCCCTCAAAGAAGAATTTGTACAACTACCAATACACACTTGATCCACTTTAAGACCTTCTATCTCTTTCACACTTACCACCTTATCTGGTGAATGGGGACAAGCAACAAGAGGTTCTATTTCTGAAAGATCAATTTCATATCTCTCATCATATTTACAATTTTCATCAGGATAAAAATATGAAAAATCTTTTAATCTATTATGAAATAAGAAAAATTCTTTAGTGATTTCATCTGATGGGAAAATTGAAGATGTAAGTCCTAACTCTGTCCCCATATTAGTAATTGTTGCTCTATCATACACAGAAAGATATCTTATACCTTCTCCTGTGTATTCAAAAACTTTATTTATTCCACCTTTTACAGTAAACTTTTTAAGTAAATATAAAATCACATCCTTCGCAGAAACAAATTCTTTAAGTCTATTTTTAAAAACGATATTTACTACATATGGCATTAATAAAGAAAAAGGTTCTCCTGCTAATGCACATGCAACCTCTAAACCTCCAACACCTACAGCAAACATTCCCACAGCAGAGGAAGTAGGAGTGTGACTATCAGAACCCAAAAGTACCTCCTTAGGTTTTGCAAAATTTTCTAAATGAAGTTGATGACAGATACCGTTACCCGCTGGAGAAAAAATTATACCATACTTTTGTGCAACTGTTTGTAAATACTTATGGTCATCAGAGTTCTCAAAAGATGGTTGAAGAGTATTATGATCTACATAAGAAACAGCAGTTTTAACTTTTACTTTTTTATCTTTTCTTTCACTTACAATATTTTCATACTGAAGATAAACCATTGTTCCTGTAGCATCTTGAGTTAAAGTTTGGTCTACTTTTATCTTTATAGGTTCTAATGGTTGTGGAAGTTCTTTTTTGTCTGTTCTTTTAGAAAATATAATTTTTTGTAAAAGATTTAGTTTCATACAAAGTGGTTTAATTAAATTAAAATAAATTTAAATTATAATGCTTCTAAAAATCTTTCTAAATCAAATTTTTCTTTAAACATTTTTTTAATTTTATCTATCTTTTCGCCTTCCTTTATTCTAACTTTACCAACAACTAATTCTATCTTATCCACAACACTAAAAGTATCATATTCAACAGATACAAGTGGAACACCACAAGATATGGCTTTAGCTAAAACAACATCATTTACTCCAGTCCCTCCTGTTAAAATTATAACTTTCGTAGATGTTTCTAATGCAGCAAGTTGAATATCTGTTCTATGCGATCCAGTGATAACTGCTTTATTATTTATCCTTTTAAAATACTTAAAAGCGTTACTAACATCCATAGCCCCAATACTATAATGTTCAACAATTTCATCAAGCTTATCTTCGCAACATAAAACTTTTCCATCTAAAATACTAACCAAATCTCTTACAGTAAGTGCCCCCAAAATCTCATCTTTTTCAAAACAACCAAAGACTTTTATCCCTTTTTTTTCTAAAAAAGATTTTAAATCTTTCTCTACATATTTTAAAACATTTTTTGGAATTCTATTAATTACACATCCAACTATATTATCTTTCAAAATGTTATATACTCCAATTATGTTGTCTACGATTAATTCATTGGCAAAGCTTTCTACAAGTAAAACTTTTGCATCTATTTCTTTAATAAAATCTACCAAATTTAAACCAAAAATCGCACCAGTAAAAAAATCTCCAGCAGCTGACATTATAAGAAAATCTTTATTATTTATAGATTCTATAGCATTTAAAATTTTCTTTTTTATCTCTATAGTAGTACCTTCTCTTATTACCGACTGGATTACATCATAAGTAGCAACAAAAGGAGAAATAATCTCATCTTTTTCTTCTAAAGAAAATATTTTTTTAACCAATAAAGCTGAAGCATCATAAACACAACTTCCTATAACCTGTGGAATTGTTCCAATAGGCTTAATATAGCCAACTTTATAACCTTTTTCTATTAAAATATTAATTAACCCAATACCTACAACTGTTTTCCCAGCATAATTATTCATGGAAATAATATATATCTTTTTCAATTTATTTCCCTCCTAATAAAAAAACAAAAAATAACTACATAAACATTATATCAATAGTTAAACCGAAATTATCAATCTTGCATCTAAACCAACTACACCTTTTTCTAAAACAGCTAATGGATTTATATCTAATTCAACAATATTGGGAAAATCTCTAACAAGCTGAGAGATCCTAAGTAATATGTCAACTATAGCATCTATATCTGAAGGTTTTTCGCCTCTTATACCTTTTAATAACTTATAAGTTTTTAGTTCAGCCAACATATTATAAGCTTCTTTTCTTGAAAAAGGTATTATTCTAAATGAAACATCTTTTAAAACTTCAACATATATACCACCTAATCCAACCATAACCATATGTCCAAAAGTTTTATCATAGCTTACTCCGACAATTATTTCCTTATAATCTTTTACCATCTCATAAATACCTACACCATTTATGAAAACATTTGGCATAACCTTTTTAACGTTAGAAGTTATCTCTATAAAACCTTCTTCAACTTCTTTCTTAGAATTCAAATTTATCTTAACCCCTCCTACTTCTGTTTTATGTAAAACATCATCCGAAGATATTTTCATCACTACAGGAAAACCAATCTCTTCTGCAATTTTTACAGCTTCTTTAGATGTCTTAGCAAAACCTCTTTTAGGAAACTTTATACCATAACAAGAAAGGAAATCCATTGCTAAATATTCAGTAATCTGTGTCTTTTTCTCACTTATAAACTTTTCCATCAGTAATTCTGCTTTCTTTTTGTCCACATCAAAAAATTGTTCTATTTCTTCATTCTTTTGTTTTTTCCAAATATTAAACTTCCATAGTTTTTCAAAAACAGAAACTGCTATCTCAGGACAAGAATATGAGGGAATGTTATTGCTTTGCAAAATACTAAAACCTTCTTTTACTTTTAAATCACCCATAAAACAACAAATTATCGGTTTCGATGTTTCTTTATCCTTATTAACAACAATCTTTGCCACCTCTTCTACATCAGTCATAGCTTGGGGCGTAAGCAAAACCATTATACCATCAATATTATCCTCATTTATAACTTTTTCTATCACAAATTCATATCTTTTTGAATCAGCATCACCAATAATATCAATGGGATTATAAAGAGAAGCATTCCCAGGAAGCCCTTTTTTTAACTCTTCAACTATCTCCTTTCTTAAAATAGGCAATTCAAATCCTGCATTTTCACAAGCATCAGCAGCAAGTATTCCAGGCCCTCCTGCGTTAGTTATAATAATAAGTCTATTACCTTCTAAAAATTTCTTCCTAACAAAACCTATGCCGTAATTAAAAAGTTCTTCAACTCCCTTTACTCTAATTATTCCTGTCTGTTTACATACTGTCTCAAAAGCTATATCAGAGCCAGCTAAAGCTCCAGTATGAGAAGAAGCAGCTCTTGCACCATACTTTGATCCTCCAGCTTTGATTAAAACTACAGGTTTAATTTTTGTAATATTTTTAGCAATTTCTAAAAATCTTCTTCCACAAACCACATCTTCAATATAACCTAAAACTACATCTGTATCGGCATCTTCCATAAAATATTCAAGACAATCCGCTTCATTGATATCCATCTTATTACCTAAACTTATAAACTTAGAAATTCCTATATTTTTTCCACAAGCCCAATCTAATATAGCAACTCCCAAAGCTCCAGATTGAGAAAACAAAGAAATTCTTCCCTTAGGTGGTGTTTCTCCTGCAAAAGTTGCATTAAGTCCAATATCAGTATTTATCACACCAAGACAATTAGGACCTACAACTCTCATTTTATTTTTTGTAATATTTTTAATTTCTTCTTCTAATTTTGCACCTGAAGGACCTGTTTCTTTAAATCCTGCAGTAATAATAACAGCTGCTTTAACACCAATACTTAAGGCATCTTTAATAACCTCCAAAGTTGCTAAAGCAGGTACACATATAACAACGAGTTCAACAAAATCTTTGACATCTTTTAAAAATTTGTAACATTTAATACCTAAAATTTCATCTGCATAGGGATTTATAGGAAAAATCTTACCTTTATATCCAGCAGAAATAAGATTTTTAACAACAACATATCCCACTTTCTTTTCATCCCTTGAAGCTCCAACTATAGCAATAGATTTTGGATTAAAAATTGAATCAAGCATTTTGAATTTTTCCTTTTGTTTTTTCTATATTTGCTTTATAATTAAAAGTTATATTTTGTTTTATAATTAAAAGCATAAAAATACTTAACCCATTCCTCATCTGAAAAACCATATTGATTATTAAAATAAAAACAATCAACTAAAGACTCATCCAATCTTGTAAGCTTTTTAAGATGTGAAAATTTTTTGTTTTTGGGGTCCTCTATAGTCAAATATAAAAGTTCAAGCACACTTTCTATTGCTTTTTTACTATA
>JANXCA010000042.1 GCA_025060535.1 Endomicrobiia bacterium
ATATCACCATATGAGGATTGGCACCAACAAGCATGGGCTGGAGCTTTGGTTTTGATTTTAATAGTATATTCAACTATTTTAATTAGCAGAAAAATTTTATTAAAATATAAATAAAACTACAGAATCAAAAACCCAAACCCGCATTGGGAGGAATGGGGGTATACAAATAAATATGAGTGAAGAGATTAAGATTGATATTCAAAATTTGTCTGCATGGTATGGTTCACATCAAGTTTTAAAAGATATTAATTTACCTGTTTATAAAAATAAGGTTACAGCTATAATAGGTCCTTCTGGTTGTGGAAAGTCAACATTAATAAGGTGTATAAATCGTCTTCATGAGATTATTCCTAATTCTAAAGTTGAAGGAAAAATTTTATTAGATGGTAAAAACATCTATGATATAGATGTTGATCCTATGGAAGTAAGGAAGAAAGTTGGAATGGTTTTTCAACAGCCTAATCCTTTTCCCACAATGACTATTTTTGAAAATATAGCTATAGGATTAAAGTTAAACGGTATAAAAAATAAAAGTGTAATAGAGGAAACAGTTATAAATGCTTTAATAGAGGCAGGACTTTATGAAGAAGTGAAACATAAACTCTTTAGCTACGGTACTCATCTTTCCGGAGGACAACAGCAGCGTCTTTGTATTGCAAGGACATTGGCACTTAAACCTGAAGTGATACTTTTTGATGAACCTTGTTCAGCTTTAGATCCTATCTCTACAGCTAAAATAGAAGAGCTTATTGTTGAACTTAAAAAGAATCATACTATTATAATAGTAACTCACAATCTTCAGCAAGCAGCTCGTGTTTCTGATTATACTGTTTTTTTGTACTTAGGAGAACTTATAGAATATGGGCTAACCCAATCTATATTTGCTGCACCTAAAATGAAAAAAACAGAGGAATACATAAGAGGAAGATTTGGATAAAAACCAGATGAAGAAAAAAGTTTTATTTGTATGTACTCATAATTCTAACAGGTCACAGATAGCAGAAGCACTTCTTAACTATTTATACCCTCAAAAATATCAGGCCTACAGTGCAGGTACTAATCCGTCTAAAGTAAATGACTACGCTATTAAAGTTTTAAAAGAAATAGGTATAGATATAAGCAACAATAGGTCAAAACATATAGAGGAGTTTAAAGATGAATTTTTTGATTTTGTTGTTACAGTTTGTGATTCAGCCAAAGAAACTTGTCCATTTTTTCCTAATGCAAGAGAGTTTATTCATAAAAGTTTTTATGACCCTTCAGGATATATTGGGACTGAAGAAGAAAAATTAGAAAAATTTAGACAACTAAGAGAAGAAATTAAAAAGTTTTTGATAGAAAAATTTGGATAAATTTTAATCATAAAATTTTTAAAGGTCAAAAATTAAAACATTTAAAGATTTTTGTGGAGGTATTTTATGTTAGAAGAAAAAATTTTGAAACTAAAAAATGAAATTGTTGAGTATTCTAATCTTATAATTGAGATGTTTAATAATTCAATAAAATACATTTTTTCAAGAAATAAAGAAGGTTTAGAAAAAATTATAAAAGATCAGGAACAAAAAGCAAACGATCTGGAGGTAGATTTAGAAGAAAAGTGTGTATATATTATAGCACAATATCAACCTAAAGCTTTTGATTTAAGATTTATACTTTGTGTTTTAAAGATGAATAACGACTTTGAAAGAATTGCAGATCATATAGTTAATATCTCTCAAAGTGGAGTTTATCTTATAGAAAATGATTTTGGTCTAATTAGTGAATATAAAATGGATATAGAACATATATGGAATGTAGCAAATAATATGCTAACAGAAAGTATTACTTCATTTATTGAAGAAAATCCCTCTACAGCTAAAAATTTATGTGGGCTTGATCAATCAGTAGATCTTCTTAAATCCCAGATATACAGAAAAATAATAGACCAGATAAAACGCTATCCAGAAAATATAGAAAGATATCTTCATTTAGAAAGGATAATAAATAATATAGAAAGAGTTGCAGACCTTACAACAAACATCTGTGAAGATATAATATTTTTATATGAAGCTAAAATTATTAAACACCATAGAGATGAAAAGTTATAAAAACATCTCTTCAAAAATTAACAGGGGATATAAAGAAAATCTAAATTTTATTTCTTTTCCTTCTTTGTTGCACTAAATGATAGAAGAATTCCCACTATAGCTATACATAAAGAAATCACTAATGGTATAGGTAAAGCTAATCCTTTTATTATTTCACTTAAATCTAAATAAGGAACCTTGTCATATCCAAATTTTGCTATTTCAACTACGGTTTTTATAGCATAGAGTATTCCAATAATAAAAATAATTAAACCTACAATAACTTTTATCATATTATTAAATTCGCAAAGATATAATCACTCCAACTATTATTGGAATAATAAAGCTTTTAAATAACCTACTCCACATTGGATAGTTAAAATCATAAATTTTTAAGTTTATACTGGAAATTAACATAAAAGCAACTGGTATAAAAAAAATTGTAAAACCAATATCTTGCCATAAATTCTGCTTTAGAAAAAACCAACTACCTACTGAAAGTAAAGATATAAAGATAAGAAGATTTTCACCTAAGGAAAAACCAAAAGAGTTTATGATTTTTATTATAAAGGAAATTTTACTTTTATTAAAAGAAATGGTTAAAATTAAAGAAAAAACTAAAAACAAAACAGATAATACCAAAAAGATATTTTTATATCTCTGGAGTTGTTGTATAAATACAGTATAAATCTGCTCAAAGTTATATTCTAAAGATGTTTTTATATCATTTATTTTATAAACTTTTAAAGAGGTTTGTTTATCTAATTTTTTTGTACCCAAAATAGATTTAATTTTTGTTGGTTTATAAAACTTTGCAGATATTTCTTTCTGTGGAGATGTAAGATAAAGTAATGAATATGTTAAGAATACTAAAATTATAATGAGTGCTGTTCTCACATTATTAATTTTTAATTACTTTACTTCTATATATCCTACCACTTTAGTTATCGGCTGAATAAATGCAATTCCTTGCCCAGGTTTTTCAAGATTGGCTGCTTTAACAATTACATCAAAAATTCTTTCGGTATCTTCTTTTTTTGTTATTATAAATGCAACTTCTTTCTCTGGTTGAATTAGAGTTCCTAAAAGCTTAAGACGCTCCCTTACACCTGTGCCCCTTGCAAAAAACATAGTAGCTCCAGCTGCTCCTGCATTTAGAACCTCTTTTATTACTTTATCCATCTTTCCCCTTTGAACTACAAAAGTTATTAAATCAAATTCACTCATAGATTTTTTCTCCTTATTAGATAGAATTTCTTAATGTATAGACAAATAGCTTAAATCTCTAATTATATTTTTAAAACTTACCACCAGTATTTTACAGAATAAGTAAGCACTTCCTCTTTTTCTTTCTCCACAGGTAAGATAAATTCAATAGTGTCTATATCTCTTTTTGTCCATTTATGAGTGGCTTTTAGTATTTTCCAGTTCGCTGCATAGTGATGTTCTACCACAATTACTTCTATTTTTTCTTTTTTTCTATTTTTAATTTTTATTTCTATCTCTAATTCTTGCCAATCTGAAGATGTTTTTTTATCTAATAGTTTTCTTTCACCTACTATATCAAAAGCATTTCCTAAATATATTTTAATTGTTTCATCTTTTGGCGTATGGTCTATTTTGTCTTCACCTATAAACTGAAGCGCCTCTTCCTCATCTTTTTTATATACTCGGATTTTACCTTTAGGAAGAGCTACTCCAAGATTATTTTCCTTTGAATTTTTAAATTCAAGAATAACCCAAACTTTTTTGTTACATTTATCTCCATATAAATCATCAGCAACAGATACGCTTCTGTACCAACTAAACCTTGCACCATCATATATAAAAAGTTTTTTTGCTTGAATATTAGATGAGTTAATAAATTCTATTTGCTTTTTTTCATTATCTTTTATTGTGGTTCTTCTTTGAAGAGTATATATGTGATATTCAAAAAATTCTTGTTCCTTAAATTGTGGCTCAGCCGCCATTTGCGGATAAACCTCTGCACCTAAAGAAAGAGGACCTCTTCTTGCTACTTTATATTCTTCAATTTTGTGAACATCACCTGCTATGAGTTTAAGTTTTGCGTCTTTATAAGTTGCTCCTGATCTGTTATCAATAGTTATCCAACCTGTAAGATCTAAATATCTGTCTTGTTTATCTAACACTAAAACATAATCAGAACTCCAGTTTATTTCATTTGTTATATAGGAAATTTCTACAAGATGTTTTCCTTCTTTGTTATTTGAAATTACCCAACTCAATGTAGGTTTTGTAATTAAACCTTCAGGTAGTTCTGGAAGAATTATAGTCCCTTCAGGATTAATATAAATTTTGTTGTCAATTTTTATAACTTTTCCGTCCTGAATACTTAAAAGAATCCCTTTTCTTATAACTTCCTTAGTAGTGTCTTTTTCTTGTATGTATTCTTTTATCCAAATTTCTTTATCAATATATTTTTCAAGAAGTTTATGTTGAGAGATTAAATCATATTCAAAATTTTGTTCTAATATAAAGCACTCTTTTGGTGCAGTGATTGACTTAAAGTGAAGGGAAGTAGGTTCTATTTGAGCTGGGATATCTAAAATTTTTAAAATATGAGTTCCTTTTTTAAGTTCAAGTTCTCTTTTTTCTTTGACGAGTGCAAAATTTTGGTTATAAATTGTAAGTTCTATTTCTCGTTGTTGGGAGAAAATTAGTGATAAAAAAATGAAAGAGAAAAAAAAAGAAAGATAGATTTTATTTTTCATTATATTTAAAATAACATATTTTTCAAGAAATTTCAAGTGAAAAAAGTCTATGTGTAAGGTGTAAATGTGTTACTACCTTTTTATAAAGATAAAGTTACACCTATAGTAGATTTTTTAGATCGTAATACAGCCCTTTCTATAGCTACTCAACCTTGTCTTTTTTAGGAATAAAAAATTGACATCTTCGTTTTGTAAAATTTTAGTTTAACTATTATAGATTTGCTTACTCATAAGTAATACTAGCCTAAATATAGTTTTTAATACCTCTTGACATACTATATTTAGTTTTTATATAAAATAAAAATCCACACTGGTGGGGGAAGTGGAGGTGAAATTCCTCCCGCTGCCCACGCAACGGTAATCTCTGTTATAACAACAGAGGAGCCCGGTCTATCACCAGTGTTAGGGAAGTACCTACGTTGGGTGGGGAAAAAATGAAGTTGTACTTTCTTCTACTCACCGTAAAGTACTTCCCAAATTATTTATAAATAAAAATAATAATGAAAGTAAAACTTTTAAATTATTCTAAAGACGCGTTATATGTAATTTATTCAGCTTTTAGACAATGTTATTCTTCAGAATCGGCTTTTGAAATATTTGAAAAGGTCCGTAAAGAAAAAGAAAACAAAAAATATGAAGAATTTATAAAAAATTTGATTTCTTGCAACCATTTAAGTCCTATAGAGCATATAAGTTTTACATTTTCTATAAGTGGTGTTTCAAGGGCACTTACCCATCAATTAGTAAGACATAGAATTGCTTCCTATTCTCAACAAAGTCAAAGATATGTGGAAGCTAAAGATTTTGAGTATGTTATTCCTCCATCTATTCTTAAAAATCCGAAGTTAAAGAAAGAATTTATCAAATTAATGAAAGAAATCAAAGCTAAGTATGATTTTTTTGTAAAAGAGTTAAAAAAATTAAACAAAACTTCTGAAAAAGTTTATGAAGATGCAAGATATATCCTTCCCCAAGCTACACAGACAAAAATAGTTGTTACTATGAATTGTAGAGAACTTTTACATTTTTTTAATGAAAGATGCTGTAATCGTGCCCAATGGGAAATAAGAAGACTTGCATACGAAATGTTAGATATATGTAAGAAAAAACTCCCATCTGTTTTTGAAAAAGCAGGCCCTAAATGTAATAGTTTAGGTTATTGCCCTGAACCTAAAAAATTTAGTTGTGGAAAATTCCCCCCAAAGGAGGATATGATCAGGAATGGTTAAGTTTTTTCTTTATCTTTTAAGATGGCAACTAAGTACTCCAATTTTGTGGTTGGTTGTAAGGAATTTAGGCAGTGGTATTTTGTCTACTATTTTAGCAAATCTTATTGGTGGAACTATTTTCTTTTGGATAGATAAATATATTTTTACTTCCAAAGCAATAGAGATGTGGCATTTTAAAGAAAAAGGAATATGTGATAACTGTGGTAAGGAGGCTCCTCTATGGAGGTTGGTGTTAGCTCCTGGTTATGACAAGCGCAATGCAGAAGCTAAATATCTGTGTTTTGACTGTTCTAAGAAAAAAACAGATGAATTAAGAAGAAGAGGAATACCTATTAGAGGAAGAAGTAAATAGAAATTTTTAAACTATAAAAAAGGAGATTAAATTATGATGCAACAAACTGTTATAGTAGCTCCAAAATTTAAATATATAATTAAAAGAGATGGACGAATAGTAGAGTTTAACTCATCAAAAATAACAAATGCAATTTTAAAAGCAGCAAAAGCTACAGGTGAGTTTGGAGAAGAAATAGCTAAAAATCTAACTATAAAGGTATTAAATTTAGCACAACAACTTGAATTAGGAGAAACTCCTACTGTAGAAGAAATTCAAGATATAGTAGAAGAAGTTTTATTATCTTCTCCCTTTAAAAAAACCGCTAAAGCATATATTCTTTATAGACAAAAAAGAAAGGAAGTTAGAGAGATTTCTTCGAATTTTAGTGTAGAATTAATAGACAAATATTTAAATAAACAAGACTGGCAAGTTAAAGAAAACAGTAATATGAGTTTTTCTCTCCAAGGATTAAATAACTACATATCTCAGGAACTTACAAAGATTTATTGGTTAAACAAAGTATATACAGAAGATATTAAAAAAGCACACATAGAAGGTGACTTTCATATACATGATTTAGGAGTGCTTAGTGTTTACTGTGTAGGATGGGATTTACAGGATCTTATAAGAAATGGATTTAAAGGTGCAAAAGATAAGATTGAATCTAAACCTCCAAAACACTTTAGGACTGCATTAGGTCAAATAGTTAATTTTTTTTATACCCTTCAAGGAGAGGCTGCAGGAGCACAAGCTTTTTCTAACTTTGATACTTTGTTAGCTCCTTTTGTAAGATATGATAACTTGTCATATAACGCTGTAAAACAAGCTATCCAGGAGTTTATATTTAATTTAAATGTACCAACAAGAGTAGGTTTTCAAACACCATTTACTAATTTAACTTTTGATATTACTCCTTGTGAATATCTTAGAGATCAAAATGTAATAGTTGGTGGAGAGATAAAAAATGAAACTTATGCTGATTTTCAACAAGAGATGGATATGATAAATAGAGCTTTTTTAGAGGTAATGGCTGAAGGAGATGCGAAGGGAAGAGTCTTTACTTTCCCCATACCCACATATAATATAACAAGAGATTTTGATTATGAGAATCCTAATTTAGAGCTACTTTGGAAAATTACAGGTAAATATGGAGTTGCTTACTTTGCTAATTTTGTAAACTCTGATATGAAACCAGATGATGCAAGAAGTATGTGTTGTAGACTAAGATTAGATAATAGACAACTTCAAAAGAGACTCGGAGGACTATTTAGTGCTTCTCCACTTACAGGTTCTATAGGTGTAGTTACAATAAATATGCCAAGAATAGGCTACCTATCTAAAACAGAACAGGAGTTTTTTGAAAGGTTAGATAAGGTTATGGATTTAGCTAAAAAAAGTTTAGAAATTAAAAGAAAAACTTTAGAAAAACTTACGGAAAATGATCTTTATCCATATTCAAAATTCTATCTTAGAGAGGTAAAAAAAAGATTTGGGGAGTATTGGAAAAATCACTTTTCTACAATAGGGCTTGTAGGTATGAATGAAGCAGTAATAAATTTTTTAGGATTGGATATAGGTAAAAAAGAAGCAATACAATTTACTCTAAAAGTTTTGGATTTTATGTTAGCAAAACTTCAAGAATATCAGAAAGAGACAGGAAATCTGTATAATCTTGAAGCTACTCCCGCAGAAAGTACATCATATAGGTTAGCTCTTTTGGATAAAAATAAGTATCCAGACCTTTTAATGGATTATAATCAAAAAATATCCCAAAAGCAACATCCTATATATACCAATTCTACTCAACTTCCTGTAAATTATACAGATGACATTTTTGAAGTACTTGAACTCCAACAAGAAATCCAAGCAAAATATACAGGAGGAACTGTTCTACATATATTTGTTGGAGAAGAAATAGAAAATACCGAAAATATAAAGAAATTGGTAAAAAAAATATGTGAAAATTATAAAATACCGTACTTTACAATAACACCAACCTTCAGTGTTTGTCCAAATTGTGGATATTTAAAGGGAGAAGTTGAAGTATGTCCAAAATGTGCTGAAGTGTGTGAAGTATATTCAAGAATAGTTGGATATTTAAGACCTATAAGTAAGTGGAATGAGGGTAAGAAAGCAGAATTTAAGGAGAGAAAAACATACAAGATATGAAAATAGGAGGATTTCAAAAAGTTTCTTTTATTGATTGGGATAAGTATATAAGTTGTGTAGTATTTGTTCAAGGATGTAATTTTAGATGCAAGTACTGTCATAATCCGGAACTTGTTTATCCTGAATTATTTAAAGAAACCATAGATGCTTATGAAATTTTTGAGTATCTTTTAAAAAGAAAAAATTTATTAGAAGCAGTAGTAATTAGTGGAGGAGAGCCAACTATTTATGGAGTAACTTTGATTGATTTTATAAAAGAGATAAAAAAGCTTGGCTATAAGGTTAAAATTTATACTAATGCTTCAATTCCAGAAGTTTGTGAAAAAATGATTCCGTATATTGATTCGATTTCTTTAGATATAAAGGCTCCATTAGATGAAAAAGAAAAATACTCTAATATATGTGGGATAGAAAATATAGATTTAGAGAAAATAAAAAATAGTATAAAATTAGTAGTAGAATCTGGTATAGAGTTTGAAATAAGAACAACATTGAATTGTTTTATTAACGAGAAAGATATAAGTAGCATTAAAAAATTTTTTAAGGATCAGTATAATTTAGAAGATTTTGATTATAAAATACAGAATATGAATAAACACTTTTTAAAAACAACAAAGGAGTAAATTTAATCATTATGAAAACATATGCTTATGGTTTTCCTAGGATAGGTTTTAATAAAGAGTACAAAATATACATAGAAAAATTTTGGAAAGAAGAAATTTCAGAAGAAGAACTTATTAAAAAATTAACAGAGTTAGAAAAAAATATTATTAATGTTTATCAGAAATATATTGAAGTATTCCCACATTCAGAAATGACTTTCTATAACGAAGTTTTAGATACAGCTATACTATTTGGGTTATATAATCCTAAAAATTTAAAAGAGTATTATGAACTCTGCAGAGGAGAAAAAGCACTTGAACTTAAAAAATGGTTTAATACAAACTATCATTATATAGTTTGTGATTTTAAGAAGTTAAATAAGATAGAGATCTTTAATAATATAGACAATATTTCCTTGGTATTTAAAAGAAACTCAAAATTCCCGCATATAATAGGGCCTTTTACTTTTTTAAAACTTTCTAAGGGTTTAAATGATAAAAAGTTTAGAGAAGTTTTTTTTGAAATGATTTATGTTTTAAATAATATATTGAAATACTTCAATAAAGTTCAAATAGATGAACCAGCGTTTAGTATGGAGTTAACAAGAGAAGAAATAGATATTATAAAAGAAGGATATAAAAAAATTGATTCTGATAAAGATGTGTATCTTATCACTTACTATGATGATATAGATTTTATAGAAGAACTTTACGATTTACCTGTGAAGGGAATAGGAATAGATTTTGTTAGGGGCAAAAATACTTATGAAAAAATTCTTAAAATAGGTTTTCCTCAACATAAAACACTAATAGCTGGAATTATAGATGGAAGGAATATATGGCGTAGTAATTTTAATAAAAAATTAGATGAATTAAGATTATTATCAAAGGTTACAAAAGACATAATGATTTCAAATGGTTCTCCTCTTTATCATTTGCCTTTAAGTATACAACTAGAGAAAGAAATACCCGAGGATATAAAAGAATGTATTTCTTTTGCAGTGGAGAGGTTGAATGAGATTAAATTGACTAAAGAATACTTTTTAAGTAGTGTTGTCATAAATCAGAAACCTATAGATGAGATTCTTTTTAAATATAGAAAAGAGAAAATTTTTACGAAAGAAAAAATAGTAGAAAAAAAACCATCATATGAAGAAAGGAGAGAAGCCCAAAGTAAAATACTAAATCTTCCATTATTTCCTACCACTACTATAGGTAGTTTTCCACAGACACAACAGATAAGAGAAAAAAGAAAACAGTTTTTAGAAAACAAACTTACTTCATATGAATATGAAGAGTTTATTTTTAATAAAATTAAAGAAGTTATTAAATTTCAAGAAGATATAGGATTAGATGTTTTAGTTCATGGAGAGTTTGAAAGAACAGATATGGTAGAATTTTTTGCTTTTAAATTGGAAGGATTTTTAACGACAAAAAACGGATGGGTAATTTCTTATGGTACAAGAATATATAGACCCCCTATAATATACGGTGATATTATAAGAAAAAAACCTCTTACATTAAATGAAATTTTATTTGCTCAATCTCAAACAAATAAGCCCGTAAAAGGAATGTTGACTGGTCCTGTAACTATGGTTGCTTGGAGTTTTTGTAGGGATGATATTCCTCTAAAAGAAGTTGCCTATCAAATAGCAAAAGCAATAAGAGAAGAGATCCTAGAGTATGAAAAGAATGGCATCAAAATAGTACAAATTGATGAACCAGCCTTTAGAGAAAAAGCTCCTATAAAAAAGAGAAATTGGGATGATTACTTTGAATGGGCAGTAGAAGTGTTCAATCTTGCTACAAATACAGATTTTAAAACGCAAATACATACTCATATGTGTTATTCTAACTTCTCAGATATTATAAAGTATATAAACAGATTAGATTTCGATGTAATATCAATTGAAAATGCAAGAAGTAAAGGAGATATAATTAATGAGTTTAAAGATATTGGATTTAACAGACAAATAGGAATTGGAGTTTGGGATATTCACTCTCCATATCCTCCTAAAAAAGAAGATATTTTAGAAATGCTTGAGAATGTTCTAAAAGTAATTCCAAAACAAAATATTTGGATTAATCCGGATTGTGGGCTTAAAACAAGGAGTTGGCAAGAGATTGAACAACCTCTTAAGACATTAGTGGAAGTAGCTAATTTTTTAAGAGGAAAGAACTCTTTATAAAAATTATTCTCCACCTACTATATTATCTTCCAAGCATCAAAACCTTATATCTCCTTTTACTGAGTTTTATAAGCAAACATTTTTGAAACTTTATTTTAATTAAAAAATTTTGTATGTTACAGAAAATAAGCATTACAAAAAGATGTCGAAATTATGAAAAACTCCTTGTTTAGAAAAGTTTTTGGGTATAATTTAGTGTTAATGTTTTTGTATTTAATAATTTTTTTGTTTATTATATTTAGAGCTGTAGAAGTCTACTATAAACAATCGCTTATAGATTTAATGAGAAATATTAATTATAAAGTTGCTATGGATATTGAAGATTTTTATAGCTCAAGAAAAGATTTTAAAGATCTGGATATTCATATAAAAAAAATCAAAAAACAAATTTTATCTAATAGACATCATATAAAAGACACAAGAATCACAGTTCTATATATTTCAGCTGGTAAAATAATACCAATAGCAGATACTGATGTTTTAGTTGAAAATGTAATTTTAGATCAACCTGAGATTAAAAAAGCATTGGAAGAGAATGTAGGTGTTTCTTTTAGATATAGTTTAGCACTTAGGAAAAAGATGTTATATGTTGCTGAGAAATTTGAAGTTCCAAATATTGGAACTTTTGTTGTAAGGACATCTTGTTATATTGAGTTTCTTGATAAATTTATTGAAACTTTTGGAATAAAATTTATTTTATATATTTTGATTATGATCTTAATAGGAATTTTGTTGGCATTTTTGTTTTCTTTGTCGATAACTATGCCAGTGAAACAACTTATTAGTTTGATAGATAAAATTTCTCAAGGAAATTTTGAGCAAAGAATAAACATAAAAAGAAAAGATGAGATTGGAATTTTAGCTCAGAGATTTAATAAAATGATTGATGAGATAAAAAATTTAACATCAAGTTTAGTTTATGAAAAAGAAAAAATAAAAAATATTTTTTTGTCAATTCAAGAAGGAATTGCTTTAATTAATAAAGATGGTAAAATTTTACTTTTTAATGATAAATTTAAAAAAATTATAGGAGAAAATTTAGAAGATGGATATGACATTAAAAATATAAATTTTAAACAATTGAATTCTCTCATAAAAGAATTCTTGCAAGAAGGTAAATTAATAACAAAAAAAATAGAGTTAAATGGTAGTTATTATTTTTGCAGTATAAGTTTTATGACAGAAGAGGAATTTGTTGTTTTACTTTATGACATAACTGAGTATGAAAAACTGCAAAATTTGAAGGAAGAATTAACATCTTGTATTGTTCATGATGTGAAGACACCAATAATGAATATTAGAAGTTCTACTGAAATATTACAAGAAAAATTAGCAAATATTAAGGATTATAATTTACTGCAGAAATTTTTTGATATAATTTTTTCTAATATAAACCGTATAAATCTTTTAGTAAATAACCTTCTTTTATTCTCAAAAATTGAAAATAAGGGTTTAGATTTAAATATAGAATTGGTAGATCTGAAAAAAATCATAGATGATTTAGAGATATTTTTTAAAAGTAGATTAGAACAAAAAGGATTAGAGTTAAAATTGGAAATTCAAAAAAATCTTAAACCAATTAAAGCTGACAAGTTTAAATTGGAACAAGCTTTTATTAATATAGTTGATAATTCAATAAAATATACAGATAAAGGTTTTATTAAAGTTACGATTTCTCAAGATGAAATAAAAACTTATATAGAGGTAGAAGATACAGGTATAGGTATTCCTGAAGAGTTTTTACCAAAAGTTTTTGATGAATTTTTTGTTGTTGATAGACTTAAGTCTGCAGAAAGAGGTGGTACTGGTTTAGGACTTGCAATAGTTAAAAATATAATAAAACTTCACAAAGGGGAAATTATTTTAGAAAGTAAGCCAGAAGTTGGAACGAAGTTTAAAATTGTACTAAATAATGAGTTATAAATACAAGTATTTTCTTTAATTAATATTCTTCAGGTACTATGTTAGCCACAGCGGCAACTTTGTCTCCTTCCTCCAGTTTTACAAGTCGGACACCTTGGGTGTTTCTTGACATTATAGATATTTCATCAACCTTTAATCTTATACTCATACCTTTTTCAGTCATTAGCATAATTTCATATCCAGGATTTGCAACTTTTACCCCTACAACTTTACCATTTCTTTGGGTTGTTTTTATATTTATTACACCTTTTCCACCACGACTCTGTAATCTATAGTCATCAACTTTTGTCCTTTTACCATATCCGTTTTCACACACTGTAATGAGTATGTCATCTTTTTTCACTACTTCTAAACTTACAACCTCATCATCTTTTGACTTAAACCTTATTCCTACAACGCCTTTTCCTGTTCGTCCAATAGGACGGACTTTGTCTTCTTTAAACCTTATTGCAAAGCCGTTTTTTGTAGAAATTATTACTTCCGATTTTCCATCCGTGTGTTTTACATCTATTAAAGA
>JANXCA010000043.1 GCA_025060535.1 Endomicrobiia bacterium
AGGGAAGAGTATGGGGGTAATTGTAGAGATTAGCGAAGATGTAATTGTAAAATGGAGTAGGACAGGTAGGTTATATGGACGGCCTGATAGTGGCAAATTTTTATTAAAAAAAGATGGTGGTATTTATGAAATAGTTGAAGAAGATATAAAGAAAGTTTTGGAGGATTAAAAAGGAAGGAGGTATTCTCCTTCCTTTTTTATTTTTTGTTCTTCTAATATAAAGGATATATTGAATATTAGGGAGCAGGGATATGAAGACATATGATATATCTACAAAAGAAGGATTTTTTAAGTTTGTAAAATATTATAACATAAGAAACATCGACGAGTTAGAGAAAAAATTGATAGAATTTTTTGAAAAATCAAAGATAGAAAAAATTAGAAATATAAAATATAGGGTATTGTATGAAAAAGATATAAAATTTATTGATAAATCAATTGAAAAAGGAGGGAAAAATGAAAAAGTATAAAAATAATCAGAATCAAAACCAGAACAACCAGAACAACCAGAACCAAAACCAGAATCAGAACAATCAGAATACTCAAAAAAATTTGCCTGTTTATATAGGTTGGATAAAGGGATATAAAAAATTTATAGGAACAATAGCAATATGGGGAGATGAGAATAAAATGAGTGGAAAGATTAGATTATTTAGGAGAAATTATAGAGTGTATATTAAAAGGAATCAAATTTAGATTTATTTATGAAATTTAAGGTTGATTTAAATAAAGATAGAGAACTTGAGTTTTTAATGAAATTCAAGAAATTTTGTGAGGGATATAATTTTTTACATATTGATGGTAATGATTTTCTTCTTGAGTTTGTGGAAAATTTTAAGGAATATACAGATTGTTATATGTTTTATGTTGTTTTGAGTAAATTGAAGAGATTTGAAAGAAGTTTATTGAAAGTGGGTTTATATCGAAGGGGTGGAAGATGAAAAAATATCATATGATATGTAAGATATGTGGATATGAATATTTTTTGGATAAAAAAATAGAATTCTGTAATAAATGTAGGTTTTCTTTGCTTGAAATACATAAAGCAAGATGGATTTGTTATTCTATTGACGGATGTAAAAGAAATAAATTGATTCAAAATAGAATAAATTTTGGAATAATTTTCAGCGATATTGTAATAGATATATCAAAAGGTATAAAAATAATTTTTAGATAGTTTTATGTGGTTTTTAATATGGTTTTTGATATGGTTTTTAATATGGTTTTTTGGGGGGTATATATGAATAAAAAAACAAGAAAAAAAGTGCGTAAAATAAGAAAAAAAGTGCATAAAACAAGAAAAAAGGTAAAGAAAATACGAAAAGTAAGGAGAATACGAAAAGTAAGGAGAATACGAAAAGTAAGGAGAATACGAAAAGTAAGGAGAATACGAAAAGTAAGGAAAATACGAAAAGTAAGGAAAATACGGAAGGTAAAGAAAATACGAAAAGTTAGGAAAGTAAGGAAAAAATTAAAAAATGTAATTTTGTTGAAAGAATATCTTGAATTTTTAAAGAAAAAATATAAAAAGATATTTAAAAAAATCGAATTTGTTGTTCCTACAAAATATATTAATTTAGACACATTTGAATTGTTTGACAAAAAAGAAGAATTAAAAAAGAAGAAATTTGATAATTATCAACTATGGTATATTTACAAAATGGACTATTTTTCGTCTAATAAAATTAGGGAAAACAAAATTGCAAATGATTTTGTTGTAATTCACACAAGAGAGAATAAACAAACCGTGATAAAATATGCAAGTGAGATTCTAAAAAATTATAAAAAAGATTTTGACAAAAAATATAAAAGAAAAACAAGTGAATTTAGTATTGAGATAATTGACTTTTTAGGGGTGAGGTTTATATATGATTAAGAAGGTTTTGATAAGAAATAACATAATAAAACCTAATCATCGTTCCTTCCCAAAAAGGTTAAGGTTGGTAGTTGGAGATACGGAGACTGTAAAAGGTAAACCATATACTATTCAATTTTATGATGGTAAATCATTTGAAATATTTTATGTCAATGAAGATAATATTTTAGATGTATTTTTAAAATATTTAGAGAAAAAGGCTATAAAAAAATGTGTAAATGTGATGTATTTTCATAATTTGGAATATGATTTATCTGTGATTTTATATAAATTTCATAAGAATTTTTTAAATAGAAAAAAGATTGTGATAAATTACAAAAAATGGAAAATAGTTTTTGTGTATAGTAATACTGTTTTTGCGATTTTTAAGAAGAAAGATGTCAAGTTTTTGATATTAGATAGTTTTAGATTCGTTCAGACTTCTTTACAAAATTTTGGAAAAATGATAGGTTCAAAAATAGAAAAGATGGAGAAGCCAGTATTTTTAGGAAAGAGAAAACCAAAAAATTTGGAAGAAAGACTACTTTTCGAGCAATATGCACGGCAAGATGTATTGTTGTTATGGGACATTGCGAATTGGATAATCAAAAAACACAAGACATATGATGTTACTTTGTCCTTTTCTAATGCAAACTTTTCAGAAAGAATATTTAGACATTATTTCATAGATGAGTATATGAATATTAGGTTGCCACCAAAAGAGTGGATTGAACCTTGTATTCTTTCTTATCATGGAGGTAAGAATGGGTATTATTTGCCAAAAGAAGAAGGAGTATATCTTTTGAAAGATGGTATTGAGGTTGATATAGTATCTGCCTATCCGTATGCTATGGTAAATTTGCCTTCATTTTCAAGGGGGTATTACAAAGAAGTTGATAAGATTGTTGAGGAATATGAAGGAATATATATAGTTGATGGGTATTGTTTGAATGATAAATATCCTGTTTTGTTTACTCATGATTTTAAGGTAATACCTTATAAAGAAAAAATTGAAAATTTGTGTATAACATCATATGAGTTGAAGGAAGCGATAAAAAGTAACGAGATAGAAATAAAAAAAGTTAAGGGAATAGTTTATATTCCTAAAAGTGATATTAACCCATTGAAGGATTTTGTATTAGAGTTTTTTGAGAAAAAGAAGACGGCAAATAATGAAGATGAAAAAATGTTATATAAAATTATTTTGAATTCTCTTTATGGTAAGTTTATACAATCGATAGAGAAAGAGAGTAAAAAGAATTATGATTACGTGCAAGAAGGGGATAAAATCAAAAGAGTGGAAAAAGAATATATTGCAGGAAGTTGTTTTAACCCATTTATTGCAAGTTTGATTACAGGTTTTGTTAGAGCATATTTACATCAATTGGAGCATAGATATAATGCATATCACTCTTCTACAGATAGCATTATTATAAAAAATCAAAAAGTTGAGAACATTGGTAAAAATTTAGGGCAACTTGAGATAAAAGTTAGAGATGCTGATTGTTATTTGATTAGAAATAAGATGTATATATGGATAAGAGGAGATGAAATAATTAAGTATGCTACTCACGGGTTTTTAGGAACTCCAGAACAGTTGCTGGAAATGATTAGGTTGAAGAAATATGAATATGAAGTTGAGAAAATGATAAAAGTTAGAGAGGCTGAAAGAATTAAGAAGCAAAAATTGATAAAATTGGCTATGAATAAGATTAAAAGAAATATAAATGATGTTAATTTTGAAAAGATAATTGAAATTTAGTATGTTGTATTATATATTTTTAAAAAGTATTTTTTCAAAGAGGGGGGTAGACCTATGAAGGAGAAAAACAAAAATAAAAAGAAAAATAGTGAAAAAGTTGAAGAGATAGTTATTCAAGAGAATGATGATATAGAAGCAGAAGATGAAAATATAGAATTTACTCAGTTTTTGAATGAATTTAGTGGAAGTGAATATAGAATTGATGTTAGGAAGTTATCAAAAGATGGCTCAACTTGGGAAAGGGTAAAGACAATACCATTAGACCAGTTTTCTGCTGATTTGATTGCTGATGCATATGGAGGGGGTAAATATAGATTTAGAGTTATAGATGGAAGTGGTAAATTTGTAAAACAATTTACTTGTGTATATGCTGAACCTATAAAAAAAGAAAACGATAATAAAAAAGAAGAAAGAAGAGAAGATTTAACTTTACAGATACTTTTAAATCAGTTAAATACAAATAATCAAATGCTAATCGAAGTTATAAAAAATATAAGACCACAAAGTGAGAATTTTAAATTCAGTGAAATCATAACATTGATTACTTCTTTAAAATCTTTTTTTCCTCAACAAAATATTAATGATTTTTTAGAATTTTTGAAAACTGGTATAGAGTTAGGACAAAATAGTAGTGGAAGTAATGATGATATGATATCAAAAATGTTAGATATATTTACAAAAATATATACTCAAAGATTGGATATGATAAAACTAAAAAATCAACAAACAACACAACAAACAATACAACAAACAACACAACAATTAGCTCAAATTCAACCTATGCAAAATAATCAAGTTCAATCACAACCTATGCAAAATAATCAAACAATAATAATACCAAAAGATGAAATAGAAAATAAAATTTTTATGTTGTTTAGTCCATACAAAGATTTGATATACAAAGCGTATACTTCCAATATACCTACTTCAATGGTTAGTTTATATTTATATAACTTATGCGATGATGAGATAATAGAAGATATTGTTAACTATTTTCAAACAGAAGAAAATGTTGAAAGATTTTCAAAATTTTCAAATATATCAAAAGAATACATTAAAAACATAGTGTTGGAATTAAAAAATTATGCAAGCGATAGTAATAAAGAACAATAATGTTGAAAAAACTGTTAGAAAAATGATTGAAATTTTGAGAGATCCTATACAGTTAAGCATAATGAGAAAATTTTCTGAAGATATTTTAAGAAATACCAAATATCATAAAGAAAAAATTATCGATGTAATAAGAGTGTTTAATTTTTTGAAAAAGAAAATCAGATTTTTAAGAGATATATACAAAATAGAAACTGTAAAAACTCTAAAACATATTGTAGAAGAAATACAAAAGAAAGGTAAACTTGTAGGAGATTGTGATGATTTGTCAATGTTGATAGCAGGAGTTTTAAAAAGTATTGGCTATCCTGTTAGATTTGTAGTTACAGCAACGCCTGGAAGTGAAAAATTTAACCATATTTTTGTAGAAGCAAATATTGATAATAATTGGTATCCTTTAGATTTAACATTACCACTTCCATTTGCTGTTAAACCTTTTAGAATGATAAAGAGGTATGAAGTTATATGAACTGGTTAGAATTTTATGAATATATTGATAAAAACAATATTACAAGTGAAGACATAATTGAAAGTATTGAATTTTTGTCAAATTTTGACTCAATAAGTGAGTTAAAAGATTATTTAATATATGAACTTGATGATTTTGAGTATAATGGTTTATCTGATTTAGAGTTTATCAAAAGTTTAAGAAAACATAAAAAGAATATAGAAAAAGATATAAAAAAATTTGTAAAAACTCCTTTAGGTAAGGCTGTTATTGGCGGTGCACTTGTAGCAACTGCTGTTGCAACTGGTGGTGCTCCTGTTGTAAAAACAGCAATACCTGTAGTAAAGAAAACAGCAATACCTGTAATCAAAAAAGGAATACCAATTATAAAAAAAGCATTAATAGGTATAACAAAAAAAGGTATAATTGGAGCAAAAAAATTAGGAAAAATTGCAACAACAGGTTTGAAAAAAACATTTAAATTAGGCAAGCAAACAGTAAAAGATTTAATTTTAGAAAAAGCAAAAACAACTATGTTTGCTAAAAAGGCTGTTAAACAACTAACAAAAGAAGATAAAAAAGAAGTTAAAAAACCTAATTTATTACCATTTTTAATACCGTTTTTATTTTTACTATAGGAGGAAAATTCTATGAATTTGTCAAAATTTGAAAAATACAATTTATCAGCAAAAGATTTGATTCAACATTTACAGTATTTAGATACTTTGGAAGATCTAAACAACTTTGCAAAAATGTATAATATTGAAGATATTAATGATTTGGAAGTTTTACGGAGAGCCTGGGAATTTGTAAAGGAGAAAGTTGTAAGACCTGTAGGAACAACAATTGGCAAAGCATTTGCTCCTATTCAAGAAGCGATTAAAGGTAGAACACAGCATGAAATAGAAATGGCTGGAAGAAGAATAGCACAACAGATATATCCACAAGGACAATTTCTTCCTATACAACAACCTCAACAACCTCAACAACCTCAACAAATAGATTTAAATAAAATTATACCTTATTTAGGTATTGCATTATTAGTTTTACTTTTATTAAGGAAGCAAAAATGATTATAGATGATATATTAAACAAATATCAAGAACTTGTAGGTTTATTTATACAAGCAAAACCTATTTTGTTAAGGATAAAAAGAGAAATTATTTTAAAAAAGCAATACCATTATTTATTAAATAAAGTTGAAAAATTATTAATTGATTATGAACCTTTATTTAAGCAAATGGTAAGGTTGTTATCAAGTATAAGCAAAATAAAAGAAGGTAAAGGTAAAGAAGTTAATATAACACAACTTGTATCTGATTTTATATCATTTAGCTCAAAAGCAAATAATTTTATTAAAGAAGTTTTTGAAATTGAGAGAACAGTTTTTGGAACATCAAGATTAAGGACTATTTATTTAATTCATCCTTTTTTAATTTTGCTATTGGGGGTTGGTATTGGTATATGGCTAAAAAGAAAATAAACAATGAATTAGTTTTAATATACGATAAAGTTGAAAAAATTTGGTGTCAAAAAGGAAAAAATAGTAATTATCCAGGTGTTAAATTTGAACATACTTTTAAATCAAAACCTAAATTGTATGGTATGCCTGATGGTAGTTTATTAATTAAACATCCTAAAGGAAAAAGACTTTGGAAATTTTTTAGTGCATAATCTTGACATTTTATATGTTGTGTGATATTATTTTTATACTATGAAAAAAGAACTAAAAAAACAAAAAGAACCTTTTTTAATTAATCCTCCAAAAATGAAAAAAGCACTTAAAAAAGTAAAAAAAGCACTTGAAAAAGGTAAAAAAGGTAAAAAAGGTAAAAAAACCTAAAAAAGTAAAAAATTTAGAAAAGGTTAGAAAACTTTTTAATTCTAATCTCAAAAAAAGGAGGGAAAATATGAGTGAATTAATATTACTAAATTCACAAACTAAAAAAACAAAAAAGAAAAGAATTGGAGATTTAGGTAAAAAGCGTAGATTAGTAGTATATGGAGAACCTGGTAATGTAATAATATCTCCATTGTCTTCACTTGCTCCAGCAAGTAGGGGTAGAGTGCTAAATCCTGTAGTAAAAAGCGGAGATATAAATGTTATTGTTGGTCTTGGAGTTGGGTTTATCTCTTCAAGAGTTATTCCAAGATTCTTTGATAGATTTTTACCTGATGCTTTAAAAGTGGGATTAGGCAGAATTGCAATACAAACTGCTTCTGGTGTTGGTGTAGGTATATTAGTTAGCAAAGTCTTAAAGAAACAAAATCTTGGTAGAATGATAATATATGGCTCACTATTAAATGCTGTAATAAATTTATTAGATAATTACATTATGAAAGGCACTTTATCCGCTGAAGGTTTATCTACATTAGAGCAACTACCAGAAAATCAATATGAAGGACAAGTAAATCAACTTCCTGAAGAAAATATAGTCGAACAATTACCAGAAGAAAATGTAATAGAACAATTACCTGAAGAAGAAATTGTTTCTGAAATTACAGAAGAAGAAAATATAATATCATAATTTAAAAATAAAAATTTAATAGAAAAGGAGGAATAAAAAATATGAAAATAAGAACAACAGCATCAATACCATCACAAGAAAGAGAGTTAATACCATATGCATATTATTCGACAAGAAAAACAACTGTAAATGTAAAAACTTATGATTTTTTTACATATACATTAGGAGGAAAACATCCTGACAGTGCTTTACCTGCAACAATTTCTGATACAAACTTAAAGAAAGAGAATGCTATAGAAACTCCTAACAGATTCTGGTTAAAATCAATTGAATTAATTGCAAACGTGCCTTTAACAACAGCCGATTGCGATGAAGTAATTAGAAGATTGTTATCTGGAGGAATATTTACTCTAAAAATAGGAACACAAGAAAAGATAGTTGACATCATAGAACATCTTTTATCTCCTTCACAAGTATGGAAGAGCACCCAAATTGTAAAATCTTCCTATGTAATCAAACCTAAACCTATATTGTTACTTCCGGAGCACTATTTTTCATTCACTGTTGAATATGGAGAAGTGCCACCTGCTGGTTTTACTTTAAAAGCAATATTCAACGGTAACCTTGTAAAACCAACTTCTGCATAGTATATAAGACCTTCATAGGTCTTACTCTTAGCCGGGGGAGGAACGCCCCCGGCTGATAAAAGGAGTATAAAAATATGAAACAAGATACTAAAAAGAAAGAATATTACGCATATTCTATAACACTTGAATTACAACCTAATGAAACTAAAGAAGACAGCATAAGAATTGATAGAGGAGGTGATTTTGTAGTATATCAAATTAATGGATACGCTTTCAAGATTTCAGATTTATCACCAACAGATAGAGTTACAATTCATATAAAAGATAGTGGTAGCGGTAAAGATTGGTTTAGAGAACCTTTATGGTTTAACAATATTCTTTCCAACTATTCAAGACCTTCTTTAAATAAAATCAAATTAGGTAAAATAGTAAAAGCAAACGACCAAATATTCATATCAGTTAGAAACTACGAGCAAACCACAATTAGAATTCAAATTGTATTAGAAGGTTACAGAATCTTCTAATCAAATTTTCTTCAAAATGAAAGACATAATAGTTAATAAAAATTTTATCACTGATTGGGATAAAATAATTGAAGAACTTTATAACAACAATATAATAGGTTATAGAATTTTGGAGTTAGATTTATCACAACCAAGAACAAATCAACCATATGAAATTAGAGGAAATTTTTTACAGGTTTTAGAAATACCTAATAACCCTCCAAAAATTGAAATAATTTTCAATGACATTTTTGAATATTCATTACCAATTAAAGAAAAAGAACAATTTGTTTTACCTTTTAGAAAATTTTTTATAAGCAATGATGTAGGAACAGGAAAATTAAAGTTGTTTATAGGTAAAAATGTAGAATTAACACCTTATACAAAAAATTTTGTTAATTTAAATGTAGATTTTTCAGAAATTATAAATTATTTAGCTAATCTTCAAGACTTGGTTTCTTCATTGTATGCTATAAATGGTATATTAAGAGCAAATCTAATTGCAATACAAAGAAATGATTTTTTATTTTTCAATAAAACAATTCAACCTTATGAAATTTTTACAATACAAGGTATGGCGAAAATTTTTGTAATAAACAGAAGCAACAATGTATTAAAAATTAGAGCCTTCGGACAATTAAATCCATACCATTTTAACTATCTATACCCTAATGAAAGTTTTTTTACTATAAACTTTAGTATCACAAGCATAGAAGTTATAAATGATAACCCTACATCAAGTATGATAGATTATTACAGAGCAGAAAGCCCCGCTTTATAGGAGTAAAACAATGATTATATCAAAATCTGGAGATAACCTTGGTAATCATACAGCCACACAAGATTTAGATTTAAATGGTAAAGATATAAAAAATGTAAAAAGTATTAGAAGCAAAATTGTAAATGATAATACTATAGATTTTCTCACTGGCGGAATTAAAATTGAAACAAAACAACCTAATGTAGAATTCAGTAAAATTTTTATAAGTGAAAATTTAAATCTAAAAACTAATAACAATCTATATATTGACATTCCTTCAAAAGGGAGCAAACAAAGTTTTAACCTGTATAAATAATGAAGGTTTATGTGAATGGAGAGAAATTAGTGGAAATGGAAGTGAAATATATACATTCAATTGTGAGTTAAGAGGTAATGCTTGGGGGTACGGTCATTTTTACAAAATTGATATAAATGCTGATAATTCATCGACAAAAAGTTTAACTTCTCAATACGATAATATTCCTCAAAATCTTTATATGTCTCCTTTTGTTGCTCCTGCTAATATAAAAATAATTAGAATAACAGGAACAATATATTATTGTAGCGTGCATGCAGAACAACCAACTTATCCTTGCTATATGAGATTAAGATTTCAGAAAAATTTGTCAAACACAAGACAACAAATAGGTGACGTATTAGTGCAAGTGCAACAAGCAAACAACTGGAGTAATCAAAATAATTTGGTATATCAGCAAGTAAGTGCATATTGTGAAAATCAAAACTTAATCATAAATCAAGGAGAAAATTGGGGAGTTGAATTTATAGGAGAACAAGCAAGCAATAGAATTATTCAAATCAGAGGTGTTTTTTTACAAATTGTTGCAAGAAAAATATAAAGGAGGGAATAAATGAAAGAAAAAATTCTTGAAATTATAAATATGTTAGAAATTCTTGTAAGCGAATTATCAAATCAAAAACAACAATTAGAAAATGAACTATCTAATTTAAAGTTTAAAATTGAAAATACTGAAAAACTTAAACAAAAATTGGTTGAATTATTGCAAAAAAATGAATAACATAATAATTTTTTCATCAATAGTTTCAACTTTAGCAATCATAGTTTCTGCTATAAGTTGGTTATTGTTAAAAATAAATGATATTCCTCATTTAAAAGAACAAATCTGTGAAATTAGAAAACAACTAAAAGAATTAGAGTTAAAAATTTATCAAATGTCTATAGAAGTTGAAAGGATTAAAATTTTAATAAAAAATTCAAACTATGAATAGAGTAATATTTACTAAAATGGTTGCTGAACTCTTAAACTATATGATTAAAAATAATGATTTTCCTGTAATCGACTATTGTATTAGAAGTGCTGAAGAACAAAAAAGATTATTCGATAAAGGTTTATCTAAATGCGATGGATATAAAATTAAATCTAAACACCAATTAGGTTTAGCTATCGATATATACCTTGCTGATAACAAAGGCAATATTCAATTCAATTGGAATAAAGATAAAGCAATCTTTTACCATAAATATTGGGAACAATTAGGCGGCAAAAAAATGATAGAATGGGATTTACCACACTTTGAACTATGAATGTTATCGAAATTATCAAATTATATAATCTAATAAAAGGAGTTAAAAAAATGAATAACGATAAAGGATTAAAAACAGAATTCATTGGATATATAATCTCAAGTTTAGGATTATTAATCGAAATGATAAAGACTGACAGTGAACTATACGGCATTTTAGTTGCTATAATTACCTCTATTTACATAATTTGCAGAACCGTCTATAAAAAAACAAAAACTGAAGTAGATGATAAATTAGTAGAACATCTAAACAACTTATTGGAACAAATACACAAAAAACAATGAAAATATTACAACTAAAACTAAGAATTAACCCACAAGAATGGATTAAAAAATTTTACAAAAATTTTCATAACACACTATACAAAGATGGTATTATTTTAGGTAAAATATTAAACATCGACAATATTAACAACATTATTGAAATAGAACTAAAAAATTTTGATTTAGAAAAAATAAGCAAATATATCTCAACTACAAAATCTGATTTAGCTCAATTAGAAATATCTTGGACTCCAGTTATTACTATAGGCGCTATAATAACAACATACTTAATAGCAAAAGGACTAACTAAACAATTTCAAATTATATCTTCTGAAATAAAAGAAATAACTAAACCTATACTTAACCCTATAAATTTATTCCTAATTGCAACAATTATCTTTCTTCTCAGTGGCGGTTTAAAATTGTTTAAAAAAGATGAAAAATGAAATACCTTATTTTGACATCTTTGTTAAATATTCAAATCAATTTTCTGTCCCTCTCCCTCTCGCATTAGCAATTGCAAAAGTAGAAAGTAACTTCAACCCTAATACATATAGATATGAAAAACACCTAAAAACAGCATCATACGGAATATTCCAAATATTAGAAAGCACAGCAAAAGAATTAGGCTTTAAAAAACCTAAAATATACCTAAAACACCCTCTATTCAACCCTGAAATAAACATTAAATACGGAATAATGCATATCAAAAACCTTATAAATAAATATAACAATATTGAAGATGTAATAGCAGCATACAATATGGGAATACCAAGAAGAGCACACGAAACTACAGAACATATCAAAAAAATCTTTGGCACCCCTAAATCATATTGGAAATATGCAAACCAACCATACGTCGACAAGGTTTTATACTATTATTCTTATTATTCTAATTATTTAAATAAACAAAATTCTATCGTTACTATTCTTATTCCTTTACTCATATTATTGCTATTACTAAAAAGGAGGTTAAAAAAATGAAAAAAATACTTTTTATAAATGTATACGACGACCCTTATACATTCTTAAAAGAAATAGGACTCGAAAATGAATATACACCATACGACAAAAAAGGTAACATAACTAAAGAATTTGAAAACTTATTATCTGACTTTTTTTATCAATCAGATCCAGACTTCTGTAAAATCAATGATAATACATACCCATTTTATATAGCAAAAAAGAAAAACAAAATATACGTATTCTACGAATACGTAAAAGATGAAGACTTAAAAACCTTTAAAAACCTTATTAAAAAATTCATCACAGGTGAATTAACCCCAGTTACAACATCTTGGAAAGAATTCAAAAACTTTAAAAAAGCTATCGCTTATAGAGGAGGTATTGGTTACTCATACATTTTTTATATAGATGTATAAAAAATAAAAAAAGGCGGGCGAGGTGCTGGTGAGTTTACTTAACTAAAAGAAGAGATAAAAGAAGAGAAAAAAAGAGAAAAAAGGAAGGAGGAAGTATTCCTCCTTCCTATGCTATTTCTTCCCTTACCTGTTTTATATCTACTCTGTTTTCATATCTCAAATACACAGCTTCAGTGCATTCACTAAAAACTACTTCAAATTTGTAATAATTTTTTAAAGGCAAGAACAAATAATTTTTATATCTTAAAAAATATTGATTATCATTTATTTTGTATACATTTTTAAATATATCTATATTTGACAAAGCAAACCTTTTAACAACTTCAAATTCAGCATTCTCTATAAATTCTTCAAAACTTATTTCTTTACCAATATCCCGCTCCATAATGTAACATTCAATATCATTTCTCACTATAAAACAATACAATTCAATTAATTCATTTATTTTTCCCTTTATTTCACTTGAATTTACTTTCTTATACGTTCTATATATTTCATTTCTAATCAAATTTTCCGTTATATCTCTCTTTATATTTTCTAATATTTTTTCTTTTTTTATTTTCTTTATTTCTTTCATTTTACCCTCCTTTTTATTTTAGATTTTTTAGATTTTTTAGATTTTTTAGATTTTTTAGATTTTTCCATTTCTCACCCCCTTTCTTTATATATTTTTTATACATCACTTATTTTTTC
>JANXCA010000044.1 GCA_025060535.1 Endomicrobiia bacterium
ATCTCTTACTCCACCTAATGAGACAGAAACAAAATTTCTACCTAGTGCCTTTGCAATAGATCTTGCTATAGAGGTCTTTCCAACTCCCGGAGGCCCTACAAAACACAAAATTGGGCCTTTTATTTTTTTTACCCTTTTTAACACTGCAAGGTATTCGAGTACCCTTTCTTTTACTTTTTCAAGCCCATAGTGATCTTCATCTAAAATTTGCTTTGCTTTAGAGATATCAATAGTATCTTTTGTTTTCTTACTCCAGGGAAGTGAAATTAACCAATCAAGATAAGTTCTTACTACTGTAGCTTCTGGTGAATATGGCATCATCTTTTCTAATCTTGAAAGCTCTTTCTGAGCAGTTTCTTCTACTTCCTTTGGCATTTTGGCTTGTTTTATTTTTTCTTTAAGTTCCTCTATTTCCTTTGCAAAATCATCTTTTTGACGAAGCTCTTTTTGAATGGCTTTCATCTGTTCTGTGAGATAGTATTCTTTTTGTGCTTTTTCTATCTGCTGTCTTACTCTTGAATGTACCCGCTCTTCAATTTTTATGATTTCTTTCTCAGCGATGATATGCTTTATAGTTTCTTCAAGAAGTTGTCTTAAATCAGTAATTTCAAGTAATTTCTGTTTATCCTGTAGTTTAAGGTTTAGATAGGAAGTTATAGTATAGGCTAATTTTGAAGGTTCATAAATATTTTCTATAGAAACACCTATCTCCACAGGAAGTTTACGATTGCTTTTTACATATTCTTTAAATTCTTCTTTTACTTGTCTCATTAATGCTTCAATTTCTATATTTTCTTGTTCAGTTAAAATTTTTTCTTTTATTATATTGTATTTCACTTCAATATAACCCTTTGATGTGTAGGTATATTCAACAATTTGGACTCTATGTATTCCTTCTATTAAAATTCTCAATGAGCCATCTGGCATTTTTAAAGATTGCAAAATTTTTGCTAAAGTACCCACAGGATAGATGTCTTGAAAAGAAGGTCGTTCTATATCAGGTTTTTTTTGACTACTAACTATTATAAATTTATCTGGAGTTTTCAATGCCTCTTCCGCAGCTAAAGTAGAGATATTCCTACCTAAATTAAGTGGAACAACACTATAAGGTGAAATTACTGTGTTTCTTAATGGAATAAATGGTAGTTTGTTTTCCTGTGTTTGTTGTTCCGTCATATTAAGCAGATTTTAATTTAGAGTTACTTTTAAATATATAAATTGGTTTTACTTCATCTTTTACTACATCAGCATTTATTATACATTTTTCCACCTGTCTGTTTTCCGATAATTCAAATATCACATTTGTTAAAATATTTTCAAGTATTGTCTTTAAACTACGAGCTCCGGTATTTTGTAATTTTGATAAGTGAGCAATTTCTGAGATAGCGTCTTCTGTAAATTCAAGTTCTATTCCTTCAAGTTCAAATAGTTTTTTATATTGTTTTATTAAAGAATTCTTTGGTTTAGTTAAAACTTCTTTCAGTTGTTGTTCAGTAAGTTCCTGAGTAAAAGCTACTACAGGCAATCTTCCTACAAGTTCAGGTATTAGTCCATATTTTATTAAATCTTGTGGCTGGATATACCTCCACCATTCAATCTCCTCGTTTTTGTGATTTTGTTGTAAAAAACCAATATTTTTTTTATTAATTCTTTCCTTTACTATTCTATCTAAACCCTCAAAAGCACCTCCGCATATAAATAAAATGTTTTTTGTATTTACTTGAATGAACTCCTGATAGGGATGTTTTCTACCACCTTGAGGTGGAACATTTGCAATTGTTCCTTCTAAAATTTTAAGTAATGCTTGCTGGACGCCCTCTCCTGATACATCTCTTGTGATGGATGGAGAATCACTTTTTCTTGAAAGTTTATCTATTTCATCTATATAAACAATTCCAATTTCAGCTAATCCTACATCATAATTAGCAGCTTGCAGAAGTCTCAAAAGAATATTTTCTACATCTTCACCTACATATCCTGCTTCGGTGTAAACTGTAGCATCTACTATAGCAAACGGCACATTTAGAAGTTTTGCTAATGTCTCTGCAAGAAGAGTTTTTCCATTTCCTGTGGGTCCTATAAGTAATATATTTGATTTTTGAATTTCTATATCTTCATTTTGAAGCAAAAATATTCGTTTATAGTGATTATAAACTGCTACTGATAAAATTTTCTTTGCTTCTTCCTGCCCTATTACATATTCATCTAGGAATGCTTTTATTTTTTTAGGAGAAAAAAGATGAAATTTCTTATTTTGGGGATTTCTTTTTAATCTTCCAATAAGTTCGTATGCAAAATTTATACAATCTTCACAAATATATATACCATTTTTTCCAACAAATTTTGTTTCTTTCTGGGTTTCTTCTAATTCTTTACTACATAAGGAACAAAAAATTTTACTTTTCATAAATAATTAACTATTTCATCATTTTATACTTTTTCTGCTGACAATTATTTCATCAATAATTCCATAGTTTTTTGCTTCTTCAGCAGACATATAATAGTTTCGTTCAGTGTCTTGTCTAATTTTTTCTATTGGTTGTCCTGTATGTTTTGAAAGTATTTCTATGAGTTTTTGTTTTGTATGAAGAAGTTCTTTTGTTTCAATGTCAATGTCAGTTACAGAACCACTCAGTCCTTCGCCATATATAAGAGGTTGGTGTATCATTATTCTAGCATGTGGTAATGCAAACCGTTTACCTTTGGTGCCCGCTGCCAAAAGTAAAGCACCAAAACTCATTGCCATACCAACACATACAGTAGTAATAGGGCAACTTATATATTGCATAGTATCATAGACAGCAAGACCTGCTGTGACCATTCCACCAGGAGAGTTGATATATAGATAAATGTCTTTGTTTGGATCCTCACTTTCAAGATATAAGAGCTGAGCTATTACTAAATCAGCAATTTCTGTAGTTATAGCACCACCATAGCCACCTACAAAGATTATTCTGTCTTTTAGTAATCTTGAAAATATGTCATAACCAACTGCTGCTCCTTGATTCCACCTCTCTATGATAGTAGGAATTATTGTTGGCATTTTTGCCCTCCAAAGATAATAAAAGTGTTATTTTGGAGTTATATCTACTTCTTTTATTTTTGCATGAGATATTATTAAATTTAAGATTTTTTCTTCTAATAATTTAGATGCAAAATAGTCTAAATTTTTTTCAAAATACTCATTGATTTCTGTTTCTCTTGTTGGGTATAAAGCAAGTAATTTTCCTTTTTCTTTTTCTATTTCCTCTTTTGTTAACTCTATTTTTTCTTGTTCAATTATGGCCTTTAAAATATATTTTAATTTAACTTCATCTTCAGCTTTTTTTTGAAGTAAATTTTGTTGTTCTTGTGTGAGTTTGAAATTTTCTTCTTTACCACCTTTTCTTAAAAAATCTTCTTTTATTTCTTCCAAAATTTCATTATAGTGTTTTTTTACTTCAGTTTCAGGGACGGCTATATTATGTTCTTTTAATAAAATTTCGTAGATTTGTTCTTTTATTTTTTGCTCTGTTTCTTTATCAAGTTCTTTTTGGATATTTTCCTTAATAGTTGAGATTAATTCGTCTAAACTTTTATATCCTATACTTTTTGCAAAATCATTATCTATTACAGGTAATTTCTTTTCTTTTATTTCAAGAAGTTCAACTTCTATTTCGGCTTTTTTACCCATAAGTTCCAGTTGTGGTATATTAGGTGGAAATTCTATTTGTATTATTTTTTTCTCTCCAACATTCATATCAACCATTCCTTCTTTTAATCCTAAAGGCAAACTATCCGATGATAGATTTATTAATACATTTTTTCCTTCGTATTTTTTTAATTCTTTTTTATCCACAAATATTTTATAATTAACTATACAAAAGATATTACTTGTGGGTGAGATATCTTCTTGTTGAATTTTTGTTTTTTGAGAAGGAACAAGTTTAGCATAATTTTCTTTTATTTGATTTAGTGCTGTATCTAAATCTTTTTGGGTTGTTTTTCTTATTTCTTTTTTAAGTTTTAAACCTTTATATGATTTTAATTTTACAGTAGGTTCGGTTTCTAAAGTAACCTCATAATAAGAAGTTTCGTTTTCTTTTAGATCGATTTTTTCTATTTTAATAGAATTAGCTATAAACTTAATTTTGTTTTCTTCTAACACATTAGGTAAGGTTTTTTGAATAGTTTTATCTAAAAGTTTTTGTTTTATTTCATCTGGAAAATATTTTTTGATAATTTCAACAGGTACACATCCTTTTCTAAATCCTGGAATTTGTAAGTTTTTTTGTATCTCAAGGCAAGATTCATTATATAGGTTTTCTATTGTTTGTCGATCTATTGTTACTTTTATTTTAAGTTTACACTGTGATATTTTTGTAATTTCTGAAGTTATATTTTTCATAGATTTTTATTTTATAATAAATTGTAGTGAATTGTCAAGTTATGAGTAGTTTTTTTTATGAGTGTTAATATAAATTGCCGCGGAGAGGATTTGAACCTCCACTCCTTTCGGAACACGGTCCTAAGCCGTGTGCGTCTGCCAGTTCCGCCACCGCGGCATATTTTTAGAAAGTTTATATATGTTTATAAATTTAATTTCATAAAATCAATAATTAAACCGACAAATTAAACTAAAAAATATTTTTAGTTTAAATAAGTTTTCCTTTTTAAATAAATTTTTCCTTAAAATTAAATAGTTTTTAGATTTATTGACTTTTTAGATATAATTTGGTAAAAAATAACAAAAAATAATAAAAATAATATAAAAATTGGCAAATTATAACAAAATAAAAAGGAGTAATTTATGTTAAAACAAATAGAAATATATGGATTTAAATCGTTTTCAGAAAGAACTGTACTTGTTTTTGAAGATAGTATAAATGGAATAGTGGGTCCCAATGGATCTGGAAAATCAAATATAGTGGATGCTATAAAATGGTGTTTAGGAGAACAATCCTTAAAAGAAATAAGAGCAAAGTCACCCCTAGATGTTATCTTTGCTGGCTCAGAAAGTAAGTCTGCTTTGAATTGGTGTGAAGTCAGTGTAGTTTTTGATAACTCTAATAGAATTTTCCCTGTGGACTATGAAGAAGTAGCAATTACCCGAAAGATGTATAGGACAGGGGAGAATGAGTATTATATTAACAGAATACCTTGTAGATTAAAAGATATAAAGGAGTTAATCTTAGATACAGGACTTTCCTCTGATGGTTATAGTATTATACCTCAAGGTAAGGTTGAGTTTGTTGTCTCTGCAAAACCAGAAGAAAGAAGGTTGCTTTTTGAAGAAACAGCAGGTATAGCAAAATACAAAGTTAAAAGGGAAGAAGCTTTAAGAAAACTTGAGCGTGTAAAACTTGATATGGCAAGAGTTGAAGATATTTTAGTTTATCTAAAAGAACAGATGGCATCATTAGAACAAGCAGTAAGAAAAGCAAAAAATTATCAAAAATATAAAGAAGAACTCCAGATGTTAGAATGTGCCTATGCTGTGAAACAAACAGAGTCATTACATAAAAAACTACAGGAGATAGAAAATTTATATATAGAGTTAACTTCAAAATATACCCAATTAGTTACTGAAATAACACAAAATGAATCAGAAGTAGTTGAACTTAAGTTAAATATTTCTCAGAAGGAAAAAGAACTTTTTGAAATTAAAGATAAAGAGAAAGAAGTCGAAAAAGCCCTTTCTGTTTCTACACAAAAAATAGAGACATATAAAACAGAAATTATAAGATATGAGGAAGAAATAAACAGACTTAAATCAGAAATTGAGGAGTTAAATGAAAAGATAAATATTTATAGTGATGATATTTTACAATTAGGAGCTAAAAAAGATACTATCTTGTCTGAACTCAATAATTTGCAACAACAAAGGAGTATATATTCCCAAGAATATGAAGTTTTTAGAACAGAAATAGGAGAAAGTCATAGTAAAGTTGCTCAAAAGAATAAATTATTAAGTGAAATTTCCTACAATAAAGTCAAAATAAGAAACGAGATAGCTTCTTTGTCTAAAAACATTCATATAATTAATTTGGAAATTAATTCATTAAATAAAGAAAAAGAAACAAACAAAAAACAGAAACAAAATATTGAAATAGAACTAAAAGAAATCTCACAACAGATAAATATATTAGAAAATAAAAAAGTTGATATTAATAAAGAAATAGATTTGATAAATAAAGAAATAGAAAACACTAAAAAAAGTTTAAATCAGGAAGAAACAAGATATGAGGAAAAAAATAAAGAATTTTATACTCTAAATTCTAAATTAGAAAATTTAAGTGAATTATCTGTGTATGGTTATGATTCTAATAAGTTATTTAAAATCTTAGAAACGAACAATCTTTTAGATTTATGCTTTCCAGTGAGTTCTATTATAAAAATTAATCCTGAGTATTATTCTTTGGTGTCAACATATTTAGGTAATAAACTTTTCTGGTTAGTAGTTGAAACAGAAGAAGATGCCTTTAAAATTATAGATTTGTTAAAAGCCAATTCTTTAGGGTTTGTTACATTTCTTATAAAACAAAAAATAGACACAAAGGAGATAAAAACTACGAATCAGGAGATTTTAAATTTAATTTCTTTTGAAGAAAAATATAAGAATATAATTTATTTTTTATTTTCAGACATTGAGTTTAGAGATGGAATAATAAAGTCCGATTTTATAATTCATGCTGGATATTTAGAAAAACCACAAACAGAGGATATTTTAATAATTAGAGAAAAATTAAAAGAAATTTCATTAGATTTAAATCAGATTGCCGAAAAAATAACAAACTTAACAACAACCTTACAGAATTATCTGGATCAGAAAGCTAGTTTAGAGAAAGAGTTGATATCAGTTGATACTCAACTTCAACAACTGTATAAAACTAAAGCAGAAAAAGAAGACTACCTTGATACTACTGAAAAGTTGGAATTTGCTCTTGATAGTGAAATTAATGCGAAGGCAAAAGAATCTGCGAGTTTACAAGATAAGTTAGAAGAGCTAAATAATCTACTAAAATCTTTAGATGAGGAAGAAAAAAATTTAAGAGAAGAGATTGATAGTTTACTCTTTGGTATTTCTAAACTTCAATCAAATGAAGTTGTGGAAAAATACATAGAAATTAACTCTCGATACTCTAAGTTAACACAGCAATATGATAGTATATTAGAAGAGATAAAAACAAAAAATGATTTAATTTTTTATAATCAACAAAAAACACAAGCTTTACAAAAAGAAATTGAAGAAAAAGAAAATTTAATTCAGTTGACAAAAGAAAAGTTAGAAAAAGAAGAAAAATTTTTGTCTGAGTTAATAGAAAGGAAAAAAGAGATTTCCTCAGAGATAGAAAAATTAATAAATGAAATTGAAAGTAAAAAAAATCTTCTACAGTCTAAAGAAGAGAAACTTAAATTATTAAATGAAGAAAAAGAACACACTCAACAATCAATTACATCAATAGAGATAGAAAAGACAACTATTCAAAATAACATTCAAAATATAAGTAGTTGGTTGGAAGATAAGTATAATATTTCTCTTCAGGATGCAAAACAACTTTATGGAGATATAAAAGAGGTAGATCCACAAACCATTGAAAAACTAAAAAAACGCTTAGATTCAATGAGTGCTGTAAATTTAGCAGCTCCAGAAGAATACGCACAATTAGAGGAAAAATACAATCATTTAGTTACTCAACAGCAAGACTTAATAAAAGCACAACAGGATTTAAAAGAAGCCATATCTAAGATAAATCAACAAATAAGTAGTAATTTCAAAGAAACATTTTACAAAGTTAGAGAAAACTTTATAAAACTTTGTGGAATTTTGTTTGAAGGAGGCAAAGCTGATCTTATATTAACAGATGAAAACAATCTTCTTGAGTCAGGTATAGAAATAATGGTTCAACCGCCTGGTAAAAAACTTCAAAATATAAATTTACTTTCTGGTGGTGAAAAATCATTAGTAGCGTTTGCTTTGCTTTTTGCTTTCTTCATGGTGAAACCCTCACCTGTTTGTATTTTGGATGAAGCTGATGCTCAATTAGATGAAACAAATGTAGTAAGATTTATGAAACTTTTGAAGGACTTCTCAAAAGATACAAAATTTTTATTAATCACGCATAATACCCGCACGATGGAGTTTATAGATACCCTATATGGAATAACAATGGAAGAACTTGGAGTTTCTAAAGTGATTTCTATAAAACTACAAAAAGTAGAAACTTCTGTTTAAATGAATGTTTTTGTTCCAAACAAAGGATTTTAAAATTTTATTTGCTACTTCAGAATTTATTCTTAAAGAAATAGATAATTTAATTACTAAAAATAACTATTCTGCATCTCAAGTAGTTACTTTAAATTTACTTATCTATTTTCAAACAAAAGTAGATAAAACTGCTTACAGTGCATTAAAAAACGCTAAATTAGTTATATGTGACTCTTTTGGAGTAGCATTGGTTTGTAGTGTATTTTCATTTAGATTTTTAAGACATCAACCTGGTATAGAGTTAATAGATAAGCTTTGTAAGGAAAGAAAATATAAAATATATCTGTTAGGTTCTACTCAAAAAGTTGTAGAAGAAGCAAAAAATAATTTAGTTTTGAAATATAATGCTAATATAGTAGGTAGTCACCATGGATATATTTTTTCTTCAGAAGAATTATTAAAAGAAGTGCTTTATGATATAGAAAAAAAATCACCAGATATTTTATTAGTAGGACTTCCTACAGAATTACAAGAAAGTTGGATTTGGCGGAATTTAAATAAACTTAAATGCAAGGTAGTAATAGGAGTGGGAGGAAGTTTTGATGTAATTTCAGGTAAGCTAAAAAGAGCGCCTAAAGTTTTTAGAATATTGGGGTTGGAGTGGTTTTTTAGATTAGTACAGCAACCTTGGCGTTTTTTAAGAATTATTAAACTTCCTTTAGCTTTAGCTTTGCTTTTTTTTGATTGTTTAAGTTCAAAACTTAAAAAATATGGAAAATATAAATAAAGTCATTGTTTCAAGTTGTAGAAAATATGACTCCGAAGAGATATTAAAAGTTTTAACTACTCATATACAAAAACTAAATCTATTTGAAAAACTAAAAAACTCAAAAAAAATTCTAATAAAACCAAACCTTTTAGGACCACATTTACCTCAAGAGGCAGTAACAACTCATCCAGAATTTTTAAAAGCAGTAATAAAATTATCTAAAACTCAACCTGATAAACAAATTATAGTAGCAGATAGTCCATCTGTTTTGAATTTTGAAGAGGTAGTTACGAAAACAGGTATAAAACAGGTATGCCAACAAGAAGGTGTAGAACTTGTTAACCTTTCAACATATCCTACAGTAGATTTTGAATTTAATAAGTTTAATCTTAAAAAAATAACAATTTCAAAGATAATAAAGGAAGTGGATTTTATAATAAATTTACCTAAGCTTAAAACTCATTCTTTAACAATCTTAACCTGTGCAGTAAAAAATATGTATGGTTTAGTCCCTGGTATGACAAAATCAGTTTATCACAAATATGCTCCACATCCAAAGGACTTTTTAGAGATAGTTTATGCTATATATAACCACGCAAGACCAGATCTTACAATAGTAGATGGTATTTTGGGAATGGAAGGAGACGGCCCCGCAGGTGGTGAAGTTAGAAATTTTGGAGTAGTTATTTCCTCAATAGATGCTTTAGCTGTTGACTGGTACATATTAAAACATATACTTAAAGTATCTTATTTTTCTTTTTATAAAAGCTCACAACTTAAACCCGCAGAAATAATATATGAACACATAGAAGAACCACTACAATTTAAAAAAATAAAACTTCCCAAAACAATCTCTATACTTTCAAAATTTCCTTCTTGGATTTTAGATATACTTAAAAATTTTATATGGTTTAAACCTAAAATTGACAAACAGCTCTGTGTAAGATGTGGTAAATGCTACCAGATATGTCCACAAAAGACCATTAAAGTAGTAAATAAAAATTTTGAAATTTTTTATGATAACTGTATATACTGTTTTTGTTGCCAAGAAACCTGTCCATACAAAGCCATAAAGACAATAAGAAGCCCACTATATGAGTTTGTTTTAACCATAAAAGATAATCTTAAACAATTATTGAGATGGTAAAACTAAAATTACCTAAAGATACAAAAGAAGCCATCCAGATTCAACTTGAACTTGCAAAAAAACTTATTCTTAAAGACCAAATAAAAAAAATAAACAAAGTTGCAGGAGTAGATATTCATTATAAAGACAACAAAGTAATTTTAGGATATGTAAAAGTAAACTATTCCCAAGGAGATATTATAGAAAAGCTTGTAGTTTCTTTTAAGCCACAAAATATATGGAGTTACATTCCAGAGTTTTTGTGTTTTTCTGAAGGTATATACATAGTTAAGTTTTTAGATAAACTTAGAGAAAAACCAGATATACTAATTTTAGACGGACATGGCATAGCTCATCCAAGAAAAATGGGACTTGCAAGTTATGTTGGAGTTATCTGTGATATTGCAACGGTAGGTTGTGCAAAAAATATCCTTTATGGAAGTTATGATAGAAAAAGCCTAAAATTAAATCGTGGCAGTTTTGTTGAGATAAAAAATGAAAACTTTGAGACAATAGCAGTTGCTTTAAGAACAAAAGACAACACAAAAGAAGTTTTTGTATCAGCAGGCCACAAAATCTCACTTAATACAGCAAAGGAAGTTGTGTTAAAGCTTTCAAAATACAGAATACCTGAACCTCTTCGTTTAGCCCACATAGTAGCTAAAAATTTTTAAAAATTTTTATTCTGGAGGTTTGTTATTTTGGTAGTGTTTCTTAAGATAAATCAAAAGTATAGAAATATCTGCCGGAGTTACTCCTGAGATTCTTGAGGCTTGTCCTATTGTTTTTGGACGGATTTGTGAAAGTTTTAGTTTTGCCTCTTTTAGAAGCCCTGGAATTTTTTCGTAGTCAATATCATCGGGTATTTTTTTATTTTCTAATTTTTTTAGTTGTTGTGCTTGATGGATTTGTTTTTCAATGTATCCTGAGTATTTTATTTGTATTTTTGCTTCATTTATTAAGTTTTGTGTGTTCCAAAAGTAGTCAGAATTAATTTTGTAGTTTTCTAATTCAGTCTCTTCTAACTTAAATTCTTTTGACTGTTTTATTAAGTCTGCAATTGTCTCTCCTGTGGATGTTTTTTTTGTTTCAAAAAATTTTTTAAGTTGTTCTAATTTTTGTTGATATTCTAAAAATAATTCATAATAATTTTCTTCTACTAAACCGTATTTTTTGGCATATTTCATAAGTCTTAAGTCAGCGTTGTCTGTTCTAAGAAGTAATCTATATTCTGCACGAGAGGTAAACATTCTGTATGGGTCTAGGACTCCCTTTGTTACTAAATCGTCTATTAAAACACCAATATATGCTTCTTCTCGTCCTAAAATTAAAGGTTCCTCACCACGAATTTTTAATACAGCATTTATTCCAGCAATTATTCCTTGACCTGCTGCTTCTTCATAACCAGTTGTTCCGTTTATCTGTCCTGCAAAAAAAAGCCCTTCAACTAACTTTGTTTCAAGTGAATGCCAAAGTTGAATAGGAGGGCAAAAGTCATACTCTATAGCATAGCCGTATCTTGTTATTTTTGCATTTTCTAAACCAGAAATTGACTTTACAATTTTTTCTTGTACATCTTCCGGTAAACTTGAAGAGATACCGTTGCAGTAAAACTCCGTGGTATAGAGTCCCTCTGGTTCTAAAAAAACTTGATGTCTTTGTCTATCTCTAAATTTTATTACTTTATCCTCTATTGAGGGACAATATCTTGGACCTATACTTTTTATTATTCCTGTATAAAGGGGAGATCTGTCTAAGTTATCTAGTATAATTTTATGTGTAGTTTCGTTGGTGTATGTAATATAACAATATAGAAGTTTCTGATATGGAAATTTACTTATCGGTGTAAAATGAGAAAAAGGAATTGGTGGATTGTCTGACGGTTGAATTTCAAGTTTTGAATAATCAATTGTTTTGCCATCAATTCTTGGAGGAGTGCCTGTCTTTAGACGTTTTATTTCAAAGCCAAGTTCTTTTAAAGAATCACTTAAGCTTGAAGAAAATTCAGAGTATCTTCCAGCGGGAAAACTTCTAAGGCCTATATGTATAAGTCCATTAAGAAATGTACCAGTAGCTACTATTACGCAATTTGAGTGGTAGATATTGTTATGTTTTGTAAGAACTCCTATAACTTTTTTATCATCAGTTAAAATTTTTATAACTTCTTCTTGTCTTATTACGAGATTTTTTTGCTGTTCTAAAAGTTGTTTTGCTTTGATTCTGTATAGTGTTCTGTCACATTGTGCTCTGGGTGACCATACTGCTTCACCTTTTGACGTATTTAACATCTTAAAATGAATTCCTGTTAAGTCAGTAACTTTTGCCATAATTCCACCTAATATATCTATCTCTCTTACTATTTGTCCCTTAGCTACACCTCCGATTGCTGGATTGCAAGACATTTGTGCGATTGTGTCTAATGACATGGTAAGAAGTAATGTCTTTGCACCCATTCTGGATGCGATATATGATGCCTCACATCCTGCGTGCCCAGCTCCTACCACTATAACATCAAATTTTTCAGGATAGAGATACATAGATTTTTGTTGGATATAAATTTTTACTAACACTACAAAATTATACTTACAAAGACAAGTTTTAAGGTAAAATTGACTAATATATATAAAAAGTTGTATTATATAAATAAAAAATTATGCAAGAAAGATATTTTTCTTTTAACACATATCTTAGAAATCTTTTTGGAGAGCGGGTTCACAGAATAAGTATAAATGCTGGTTTTAGTTGTCCTAATTTAGATGGAAAAATAAGCACCAAAGGATGTATTTTTTGTAATAATTCTGCTTTTGTCGAAGAAGATTCAAATAAGCCCGTTGAACAGCAAATAGTTGATGCAATTAATTTTTTTTCTCAATCAAAACAATATAAAAACATAAAAAAATTTATAGCTTACTTTCAAGCATATACTAACACATATGCAGATGTTGATAAACTTAAACAAACTTATGATGTAATAAAAAAATTTCCCCAAATTGTAGGGCTTTCAATTTCTACTCGTCCTGACTGTATT
>JANXCA010000045.1 GCA_025060535.1 Endomicrobiia bacterium
TCTTGTTATAAAGGGTTTTATACAGAAGGTGGTGCTGAGGGTGTAGGGCGTGCTACTACGAGTTGTGTTGTTGTATCGATAGTGAGTCTTCTGATAGGAGATTATTTTTTATCTTCTTTATTGATTGCTTTAGGTATAGGATAATGGTATAATGATAAAGATTATAAATCTTTATAAATCATTTAACAATAAACCAGTTCTGCAAGGTATAGATTTAGAGATTTATGATGGAGAAACAATTACAATAATGGGAGGTAGTGGTCAAGGTAAAACTGTTTTACTTAAGACTATTGTTGGTTTAATTAAACCGGATAAAGGTCAGATATTGATTGACGGTATAGATATTACAAGATCTGATAAAAAAACCTTATATATGCTTCAAAAGAAATTTGGTTACCTTTTTCAAAACTCTTCTTTATTTGACTCGATGAATGTTTTTGAAAATGTAGCGTTTGGTCTGAGATATTTAAATCTTTCAAAAGAAGAAATAGAAAGAAGAGTAAAAATGTATTTAAGTTATGTAAATCTTTATAATGTAGAAAATTTATATCCTTCAGAACTTTCGGGTGGTATGAAGAAACGAGTTGCATTAGCAAGAGCTATAGCGTATAATCCTTCCTATATTCTCTATGATGAACCAACAACAGGTTTAGATCCACAGACTGCTGAAACTGTGACAGACCTAATAATTTCTTTACAACAAAAATTAAAAGTAACCTCAATTATTGTGACTCATGATATTAAAGCAGCAATAAAAGTTTCTCAAAGAGTTGCTTTATTACATAACGGCAAGATAGTAGCAATAGAAGAAGGTAAGACATTATTGTTTTCAAAGAATCCGTTTGTTCAAGAATTTATTTCTGCTGCGTTAATTAATTATGGTTAATTTTGGAACTTTATGAAAAAGGAATTTATAGTTGGATTATTTTTGTTTATAGGATTATTAGCTGCGGGTATTTCTATCTTTTTAATAAGAGATGTGAAGTTAAAAAGTGGTTATAATCTTAATTTATACTTTGATGATATTGGTAATCTTATGGAACGAGCATGGGTGAGAATGCGTGGGGTGAAAATTGGAAGGGTTGAAAGAATTCTTATTGAAGAAGATAAAGCAAAAGTTATAATATGGATAGATTCAAAAGTAAAACTTTATAAAGGCACAAAGGCAAAAATATCTTCTACAGGTGTATTAGGAGTAAAATATATAGAAATTCTCCAAGGAGATCCTCTTAAAGGAGAATTGAAACATAATGATAGTATATATGAAACAGAAAGTGCTGTTTCCATTGATAATGCTATTTCTGAGGGTATAGAAAGTTTAAGAAATTTTGGTGAATTTCTTTCAGGTTTATCTACAGGAGAGCCTTTATCTAATAGGATAGATGAGATACTAAAGGAAATAGAAGAGATATCTAAGAAAATTAATAGTTCTATAGATCCTAAAGAAATAAAAAACTTAATATATAAAATAAATACAGCAGGGGAAAATATCTCAGAATTTTTTTCAGAGGATACTAAAGAAGAAATTAATTCTGCTGTTTTAACTTTAAAAAATATATCTAGGAAACTTGATGAAATTGTAGAAAATATAAAATCAACGGAAACAATAGCTGGCCAGATTATTTCAGACAGAGAAGCAGGTAAAAAAATGGCGGATACATTATCTTCTATTAAAGCTGTTTCAGAAAAGGCAGAAAAGACATTAGATAGGATAAATTTATTTAGAACATATTGGGATTTTTCACTTAGATATGATATCCAAAATGATTTAGCAAAAAGTGATGTAGGTATAGAGATTTATCCTAGGACTACAAAATTTTATTATCTTTCTGTAAATAATGTGTCTTCGCAAGAGAATTCAGCATCTTATGAGGAGTATAATACATTTTCTATAGGTTTAGGTGGTAATTTTTACAATATAGTATCTGTATATGGAGGTTTCATAAAATCCTATGCTGGAGTTGGATTGAAACTTTTTCCTTTAGGATATAAATCTAAACTTTTGGAATTTGGTGCGGAGGTATATGATTTTTCAAAAAAACGTCAAACTCCTCGGATAGATTTATCTTTAAAGTTAAAACTGACAAAATGGTTGTATTTAGGAGCTAGATATGAAGATATTTCTTTTTCAGAAGCACTAAATGCTTATTTAAATATATCATTCGAAGATGAAGATATAGCTTACCTTTTAGGTCTTATAGGGTTGAGTCAATAATTTAATTACTCAGTTTTTAAAAGAAAGGATACTTAATATGAGAAAATGTAGTATTTTTATCTTTTTAATTTTAGTAAGTTGTGCTACTCAATTTACTTATTATTCTACTCTTAAAAGTTTAATGTCATCTGAAAACTACACTAAAGCAGATGCTTTAATTGAAGAAAATAAATTAAAAGAGTATGGAGAAAAAAATGCCCTTCTTTACTGGTTAGACAAAGGTATTGTTTTACATTATGCAGGAAGATACGAAGATTCTATTTTAGCATTTAATAAAGCAGAAAAGTTAGCAGAAGAACTTTACACAAAAAGTATATCTGAAGAAGCTGCAAGTTTTCTAGTTTCTGATAATGCTAAATCTTACTATGGAGAAGATTTTGAGAGAATATTTATTAATGTATTTCAAGCTTTAAATTATTTATTTTTACATAAATATGAAAGCGCATTAGTTGAAGCAAGAAAAGTAGATCATAAACTTAAAACATTACAAGTTGACTATGGAGGAAAAAATGTTTATAAAGAAGATGCTTTTATGAGATATCTTACAGGACTTTTATATGAAAGTCAGAATGAGTTTAATGATGCGTATGTTTCTTATGCTAAATCTTTAAAAGAGTATGAGATAAATAAAAAAATTTATGATTTTGAAACTCCTCAGGATTTAATATTTAGAAATTTAAAATTAACCAAAAAATTAGGTTTTAAAGAAGAATTTGAAGAAATTGTTAAAAAATATAAACTCAATGTAAATTACAAAGATATAGTAGATGATAAATCAACTGGTGAGATAATTCTGTTTCATTATAATGGTTTTGCACCATATAAGATTGACCATTATATAGAGGTAACTTTTGGTGAAAGTTGGGTTTATGTCGGTAGTGTCCAAGTAGAAGGAGATGCTCAAAAAGATGTACAAAAAGCAAAACAGATTGCCAGGGGAATCGCCTCTGATGAACAGTTTTTAGTTGCATTCCCTAAGTTTGTGCCTTCAGAAAGTAAAATAAAATATGCAATATTGGAAGTTTTAAATGATAAAAAAGAGGTGTTATCTTCTCATAAGAGTTTTTTAGTTGAAGATATAGATAAAATAGCGATAAAAAGTCTAGAAGATAGGATTACAAAGATTAGAGCAAAAGCTATAGCTAGAGCTGCAATAAAATATGCTTTGTCCCGAAGTGTTTCTCAAAGATTAACAGAAAATTCAGATGAGTTATCAAAGTGGTTGGTTAAAAAAGCATTACAGACAGCTTCAGTTGTTACCGAACAAGCTGATAAGAGATCTTGGAGGACATTACCTAAACAGATAATGTTGACGGTAGCGAACTTAAAACCAGGTACTTATTCTTTAGAAATAAAATTTTATGATGTTCAAAATAACCTTGTAATGAAAAAAACGATAGATAATGTAAATGTTTTAGCTGGTAAGAAAACATTTATTTCTGTAAGGACTTATTTATGATATATATATTGTTAGTTAGTTTGCTTTTTTTTTGTTGTGTTTCAACGAGAACTCCTGTGTGGGTTAAAGAATTTGGCACAAAAACATTTTCAAAAGATGGGATAGAAGGCATAGGGTTTGCAAAATTTGACAAAAAAGACAAATCTACTCTTATTCATGCAAGGGAGACAGCCTATAAGGAAGCTATAAAAAATTTATCTATTAAACTTAAAACAGAAATAAAAGGAACAATTCAGCGTCATTTACAAGATAAAATTACTCAGATAGACAAAAAATATGAAATACAATCTTTAGATCAAATTGAAATATTAACAAATGTCACATTTGATGCTGTGTTAGGTAGAAAATATTTTGAAGAATTTATAGATTATAAAAATTCTCTTTATTGGGTTTATGTATGGACTACTAAGTCAGAACTGCAAAGGATGATTTTAGAAGAAATTGCAAAACAAGAATCTAAAAATAATGAGATAATGAAAATTTCTTTACAGCAGTTAAAAGTAGTTGATGAGTATATATATTCAGGTAAAATAATTTTAGCTATAAAATTACTTCAGCAAATTTTGTCTCAATGTGAGGAAATAAAAGGAATAGCTTTTTTAGAAGATAAAGATAATATTTCACTTAGAGGAGATGTTGAAATTAAATTGAAAAAAATATTTTCCTCCTTGGTAATGATTCCTATTTCGTCAACTACTATAGAAACTTTTAAAGAACAGCCAATAGATATAGATATCATAGTTAGATTTATTTTGAAATATGAAGGTTATGAAATTCCTGTTGTTTTATTTCCTTTAACTGCTAAATTTTTAAAAGGTTTTGGAGATATTGAAAATAAAATTTATACAGATACAAATGGTGTAGCACGGTTTAAAATTTATAAATTAAAATCAAAGGAGAATTTAATAGAAATTAGTCCTGATTTAGATGAACTAAACAGACAAATACTTGATTTAGATGTGTTTTCTCAACTTAAGATAGTATATACAGTTATAGCTAAAAGTATTAGGGAAACTAAAAAAATAGGTGTCAAAGTTAAAAATGGAGATTTTTCAGCAGTAAGTTTTTTAAGAAATGAAATAATTTCACAGTTAAAAAGTGCAAATTTTAATATATCTGATGATTTTTATGACTTTATTATTGAGATTTTTTTTGAATTAGAGTATATTGGAGATAAAATTACACTTCCTAATGGCACACAAACACAATTTGCAGAAGTATATTCTGGGAGTATATTTTTTGAATTAAAAAGTACAAAGGATAATAACTTAATTTTAAGTAAAACTTTCAGTGATATAAAAGGTTTTGGTAAAACCAAAAAGGAATCTCAGCTGTCCACTATTAAAAAACTGTCAGAGTTAGTTGCAAACTATATAATAGAAAATTTTTAAAAATAACTATGAAATCAAAAGATCAAAAAAAATGGTATTTTGGGGAGTTTGGTGGAAGATTTGTTCCCGAGACTCTTTATAGTTGTTTAGATGAATTGGAAAAAAATTATTTTAGATACTATAAGAATGAGAAGTTTTTAAAATTATTAAACAGTTTTCTTACATCATATGTTGGGAGACCGACACCTCTATATTTTGCCAAGGAGTTATCCTCTTACTGTGGATTTAAAATTTATCTTAAAAGGGAAGATTTGTGTCATACAGGCGCTCATAAAATTAACAATGCTATAGGGCAGGTATTATTAGCTAAATTTATGGGTAAAAAAAGAATAATTGCAGAAACAGGTGCTGGTCAACATGGAGTTGCTACTGCTACTGCTTGTGCAGTTTTGGGAATAAAGTGTGAGATATACATGGGAGAGGAAGACGTTAAAAGGCAAGCACTTAATGTATATAGGATGAATTTATTAGGCGCCAATGTGCTTTCTGTTAGTTCAGGATCGAAAACTTTAAAGGATGCGATAAATGAGTGTTTAAGAGATTGGGTTAGTAATGTAAAAGATACATTTTATGTTATAGGTTCTGTTGTAGGACCTTTTCCTTATCCTTTAATTGTGAGGAATTTTCAGTCAGTAATAGGAGAAGAAACAAAGAGACAAATTTTAAAATATGAGAAAAGATTGCCTGATTATTTAATTGCTTGTGTAGGTGGTGGATCTAATGCTATAGGCTTGTTTCATCCATTTTTTTATAATAAAAATGTAAAGATGATAGGAGTAGAAGCAGCAGGTAAAGGAATAAATACTAATATGCATGCAGCTACTTTAGCAAAAGGTAAAGTTGGAATATTACATGGGATGAAGACATATGTATTAACAGACGATAATGGACAGGTCACACCTACACATTCTATTTCTGCTGGACTTGATTATCCGGCAGTTGGGCCAGAACATAGTTATTATAAATCAATTAATAGAGCAGAATATGTTTTTGCGGATGATGAAACTGCTATTTTAGGGTTTGAATTGTTATCTAAGCTTGAAGGGATAATTCCTGCTTTAGAGCCAGCACATGCTATTGGTTGGTTGATAAAAAATAAAAAAAAATTTCATCCTAAAGATATAGTAGTGCTCTCTCTTTCTGGAAGAGGTGATAAAGATGTTGAAATTGTAAAAAACATACTTTAAGATATGGATATTTTAGATTATCTTTCAAAATTAGGTAAGAAGGAGTATATTAGAAAAAATTATTCTCTTGACAATATTAGAAATGCTCTTGATTTGTTAGATTCTCCTCATAAAAAGATAAAAAATGTAATTCATATTACCGGTACAAATGGTAAAGGTTCTGTTGCCATTTATACTTCAAGGTTACTTAATGTATTAGGATATACTACAGGATTGTTTATTTCTCCGCATATATTTGATGTTACTGAAAGAATTCAATATAATAATGAACCTATAAAAAAAGAAATTTTAAAGAAATATCTTTCTGACATTTATTATAAATTGCCTAATTCCCTCTTTTTAAAACTTACTTATTTTGAAATTCTTACTTGTGTAATGTTTTTGTATTTTTTTGATATGAAGCCAGATTTTATAGTTTTAGAAGTTGGGTTAGGCGCAAAATTAGATGCGACTAATGTGATAGATGAAAGTTTAGTTTCATGTATTACTAGTATATCACTAGATCATACTGAAGTGTTAGGGAAAACAGAGTGGGATATACTAAAAGATAAAAGTCACATAATAAAACCTAACTCAATTTTTGTTTGTGGAGAATTAAAATCGGATTTTAAAAAATATTTAAAAAATTTATGTAAATTATTAAATACTAAATTTGTATATTGCAAAAATGATATTTATGATTTAAAATTTTGTGTAAAAAATTGGAAAACTTTTTGTAAATTTAAAATAAATAATAAAATATATACTGCAAGTTTTCCTGTATGTTCTGCTTCTCAACCATATAATTTAAAAATCTCTTTAGAGATTATAAAACAGCTTTATGAGAATAAACTTATAAAAGAGCCCAACTATAAAGTTATTTTTAAAGAAGTATCTAAAATAATAATACCATTTAGAATGCAAAAATTTAACTTTAAGAAATATGAAATTATAGTAGATGGTGCACATAATCCTGGTTCTATTTCCAATTTTGTAAATTTATTAAAAAAATTGAAATTAAAAGAATTTATTATATGTTTCACAATGATGAAAGATAAAGATTATATAACCGCCATTAAAATTTTATCACGTGTAAGAAAAGAAATATGTAAATTTATTGTGTATAAAACAAATAATGTTAGGAGTCAAAACATTAATCTTTTATATAAAGAAGCTTTAAAGAATTTTGATAGAGAAAAAGTTATAAAAATTTCAAACATAAATTCTCTATTGAAGTATATTGAAAATTTTTGTATACAAAAGAAAATTTTTTTTGTTGGAAGTTTCTATGCTTCTTTAGTTTTTAAAAACAAATTATGGAAAAGAATATTTACGATGTAGTAATAATTGGTGCAGGTCCTGCTGGATTAAGTAGTGGTATTTATACCTCTAGAGGTATGCTTAGTACTATTATTTTGAACTCTTTAAAATACCCTTCTCAAGCAGTTTTTACAGATATAGTAGAAAATTACTCTGGCTTTCCAGATGGTATAAATGGATTTGAATTGATTGAAAATTTTAAAAAACAAGCATTAAAATTTGGATGTGAGATAGTAGATGAGGAAGTTCAGAAAATAGAAAAAAATGGGGAATTTTTTTTACTATCTACTTTAAATAATCAATTTATATCCAAATCAGTAATAATAGCTACTGGAAGAAGAAGTAAAAAAATAGGTTTAGAAAATGAAGATTTGTTTGTTGGAAAGGGTATTTCTTATTGTGCTGTATGTGATGCAGCTTTATATAAAGATAAAGTTGTAGCTATAGTAGGTGGTGGTGACACTGCATTTACAGAGGCAATTTTTATTTCTAAATTTGTAAAAAAATTATATTTAATTCATAGAAGAGAGCAATTTAGAGCTATAAAAATTCTACAAGAAAGATTATTTAAAAAAGAGAATGTTGAGTTGTTAGTTCCTTGTGTGATAGAAAAGATCATAGGCAAAGAAAAATTGCAAGGTCTATATATAAGAAATTTAAATACAGATAAAGTATTAGAAATAAGTTGTGATGGTTTATTTATATGCGTAGGTTACCAGCCCAATACAGAGTTTTTAAAGGATTTTGTAGAGTTAGATAAAGAAGGATATGTAATTACAGATGAAAATTTACAGACTTCTCAAAATAATGTTTTTGCTTGTGGAGATTGTAGAAGTGGTTCTATAAAACAGATTATAATAGCAGCCTCAGAGGGTGCAAAAGCAGCTTTATCTTTAATGGAATCTTTAGAAAAATAAATAGAAAGGAGAATAATGATATGATATTCTTTGAGATGATGCCAATGGAAGGCAAACTCATAGTAATTGGATTTGTTTTTCTTTTATGGTTCTTTTTGTATAAAAAAATCAATCCTAAACCAACTGATAAAAATTATTTAAAAAAGTTTTCTCTTTTACATACTTTGCTGGGATTTCCTATGGGATTAGTTGTAGGATTAGTAGTAAGTACATTTACTGGGAATATTGAGTCACAGACAAATTATTCTCTTATCTTTGGACTAATTTTAAGTATTATATTTTTTATATATTCAAAGTTAAAAAAAGAAAATATTCAGAAAACCTTAGAGTCAGATTTGGATTGGGGAGAAACTGGATGGTTTACTTTGTTTGTTGTTGCTGTAATAATGTATTGTTTTATTCAGGCATTTAAAATACCAACTGGTAGTATGAGAATGACATTAGTTGAGGGAGATTATTTATTCGTTAATAAGTTTATTTATGGAATAAAGATACCTTTTACTAATATAAGAATATTACAGATTAAGAAAATAAATAGGGGTGACATTGTGGTATTTGAGTGTCCTCCAGAGGCATTATCTTTAGAAGAAAGGAAAAAGAAAATACAAAAGGACTTTATCAAGAGATGTGTAGCTGTTGCTGGTGATAAGGTTGAGATTAGAGATAAAATTTTATATATAAATGATATTAAGATAGAAGAACCTTATGTTAATTTTGAGGATCCTGATAACATCTATCAAACACAAAAATTTTATGATAATTTAGAAGAATACCAGAGAGCATGGGAGGAAGGAAGGTTTACAGAACTTCCACCTTTTTTTATAAGAGATAATTTTGGTCCTGTAATAGTTCCACCTGGGTGTTATTTTGTGTTAGGTGATAACAGAGATAAATCATTTGATTCAAGATTTTGGGGTCCGTTAGAAGAAAAATACATAAAAGGAGCTCCGCTTATTGTTTATTGGCCACCAACTAGAATAAGAATTCCAAAGTAAAAAAAATATATGGATATTAGATGGTTAATATTTGCAGTATTATTTTTTATAATTGAAATTTTAACTCCAGGCATATTTTTGTTTAGTTGTTTTAGTATTGGTGCTATTATGGCTTTTTTTAGCAGTTATTTTACAAAATCAGTTATATTACAATCTGTAGTATTTTGTGTATTTTCTGTAATTTCTATATATTTATTAAGACCTTTATTATTTAAATTTTTTACTCCTAAATGGCACAAAACAAATGTAAATAGTATAATAGGAAAGATAGGAATAGTTGAAGAAGATATTAACAATAAGAAAATAATGGGTTTAGTAAAGGTAGAAAATGAACTATGGAGAGCTGTATGTGAATGTGATGAGATTATACCTAAGGGCAGCAAAGTTGAAGTTATTAAGGTAGAAGGTGTTCATATTGTTGTAAAAAAGGTATGATTATGTAAGATATTTATTTAACATACTTTTTGCTGCTTTTTTGCCCATACCCATAGCTTCAATTATAGTACCTTCTCCTCCTACAATATCACCTCCAGCAAACACTTTAGGAATAGATGTTTCCATAGTGTTTTTGTCTACTTCTATCTCTCCCCATTTATTTGTTTTTAATTCAGCTACAGTAGAAAGCAAAGTTTGATTTGCTTGAAGTCCTATAGCTACTATTACTAAATCTGTTTCTATTATAAACTCAGAGTTTTCTATAGGAATTGGTTTTCTTCTTCCAGTGTCATCTAATTCAGATAGTTTACATTTTAGACATTTAATACCAGTCACATTTCCTTTATCATCAGATATAAATTCTTTAGGCATTGTCAAAAATTCAAATTCAATTCCTTCTTCTTTTGCGTGTTCTATTTCAGTTCTTCTCGCTGGCATTTCAGCCTCTGTGCGTCTATAGATGATAGTGACTGTGCCATTTATTTTTTTTATTTTTTGTATTCTTAAAGCTACTCTTGCTGCATCTATAGCAGTGTTTCCTCCTCCTATTACTGTGACTTTTTTGCCAGTGTTTATTGGAGTAGTATATGTAGGAAATTTATCTGCTCGCATTAAATTTACCCGTGTTAGATATTCATTTGCTGAATAGATATTTACTAAATTTTCACCTTTAATGTTTAACCACACAGGAGTACCTGCACCTGTTCCTATAAATACACAGTTATATTCTTTTAATAATTCCTGCAATGTCAAAGTTTTTCCTACTATTATGCCTGTAAAAAACCCAACATCATAGTTTTTTAAAAGATTAATTTCATAATTTAAGACTTCTCTTGGTAATCTAAAAGTTGGAATTCCATAAGATAATACACCACCTAATGAATGTAATGCTTCAAATATATCAACTTTTATGTTGTATCTAGTTAACTCTCCAGCTACAGTTAAACTTGCAGGTCCTGAACCTATGCAAGCTACTTTATATTTATAGTTTTTTACATTTTTGTGTTTTTCAATTAAGTTTTTTTCTCTTGCATAGTCTCCAACAAAACGTTCTAACAACGGAATGTTTATAGCGTTTTCTGATGCGAATGGTTGGTTTTTGGGTGTAAATACACAAGCTTTTCTACATTGATATTCTGCAGGACATACTCTTCCACAGATAGAAGGGAATCTGTTTTTTTCAAAAATAGTTTTATAAGCTCCTTCAAAATCTTTTTGAGTGAGTTGATATATAAATTTTTTGATGTTTATTTCTACAGGACATCCCAAAATACAAGTTGGATTTTTGCACTGGATACAACGTTTAGCTTCTTGAAGCATTTCTGTTTCGTCATATCCCATTACAACCTCGTCAAAACTATAAACCCTTTCTTTTGCATCTAATTCTTTGGGTCTTATTATAGAATTTTTCATTGTTTGTTTTTTCTTCTGTCACCCATTCTTCTTTCTGATTTTCTTCGTTCAAAAGGAACTTCTGGTCCTCCTACCAATTTGCTCATCCATCTTCTTTCTGCTTTCCTTCTTTCTGCTTTCCTTCTTTCTGGGATTTTCATTTTCTCCTCCTTTTTATTTGATTAAAAAAAATAAATTTAATTTTAATATTATATATTAATTAAATTTTCAATTATTGTTGATATACAAAAATACTTTCTAAATTTGTATACTAATCAAAAATGAAAATTACACTTAAAGATATACCTACTGTCGGTAAAAAACGTATTTGTTATCTTAATCAGCTTGGTATATATACAATAGAGGACTTACTTTTTTATGCACCTTATAAAATTGAAGATAGGAGAACTTTGAATTTTAGTAATTTGTCTTTTTCTTCTAATAATAAAATTACTATTGTGGGGAAAATTATTACTTATAAAGAAATGGTGATGAAAAACAGTTTAGGTTTACTAAAAGTTGTAATTGAAAGTGTTTCTCATCCTAAAAGACTTTTTACCTTGGTCTGGTATAAAAAATTAAATAAAAAATATGATGTGTTTTTGTCTTTGAAGAAAAAATTAGAGAAAGATTATTATATTATAGCATATGGCAAACTTATAGAAGGTAACTTTTCAATTCCTGAAATAAGGGTAGAGGATTATGAAATTTTTAAGGATATAAATGAAGAATCAATTCATACTAATAGGTTAGTCCCGGTTTATACTTTATCGCAAAATATTTCTCAACAGTGGTTTAGAGAGATTGTATATTATGCTATAAATAATTATAAATTAGAAGAATATCTTCCCAAAAAGATAATAGAAAATGAGAAATTTTTAGATATAAATACATCTATAAGAAATTTACATTTTCCAGATACTTGGCAACTTAATGATAATGCTAATAAAAGATTTATTTTTGATAAGCTTTTTATGCTGCAGTTAGCTGTTTTAAAAGTTAAAAAAAATATACTTTCAAAGAATAAAGTTGGAAGTTACATAATTAAAAGGCATCTTTTAACTCCTTTTAAAGAAAAACTCAAAAAACTTATACCTAATTTTGATTTTACCAAAGCACAAAAAAGAGTGATTAATGAATTATTTAAAGATATGCTTTCAAAAAAACCTATGAATAGGTTATTAATAGGAGATGTAGGTAGTGGAAAAACAATAGTTGCTATAAGTTGTGCTCTTTTGGCAATAGAAAACGGTTATCAAGTTGTATTTATGGCTCCGACTGAAATTTTAGCAGAACAACATTATTATAATTTGTTAAACTATGTTGGAGATTTATGGAATTATGAAAAAAATAGACAAATATCAATTTCTCTTTTAACAAGTAAAGTTTCTAATAAGCAGAAAGAAAAAATTTTTTACGATATTGAGAATGGGAATATTGATATGGTTATAGGTACACATGCGCTTCTTAATCCTAAAATTAAATTTAAAAATTTATCTTTAGTAATAATAGATGAACAACATAAATTTGGTGTAATTCAAAGAAAAACTTTATATGAAAAATCAAATTTGCCTGATGTTTTGATTATGACAGCTACTCCTATCCCAAGGAGTTTGGCTATGACAATTTATGGAG
>JANXCA010000046.1 GCA_025060535.1 Endomicrobiia bacterium
TATAAATAGTTTTTATAGAATTCGCTGGAATACTCGGTACCACTACTCTTATAAAACTTGTTGGTGAGTTGCAACCAAGAATACCCCATGAATAACTTAAACCAGTATAATTTGTTATATTTGTATAGATGTAATGAGTTAATAAAGTTGTTTCATCACTATCTATAAATCTTATATCACCACAATCTGGACGCATCTTACCTTGAGAAATTAAAGATTGAGTATTTAATGTCAGCAAAATTTGATAATTTGCCAAATTAGAAGATGCCGTATTGTTTATTGTTATGCTTCTTCTAAATGAAAATTCAGGAAGTGGCCATGAAAAAACAAATTGCAAATGCAATGCTGAAATTAATAAAAAAAATATTAGTTTATATACTCTCCTCATTTTCCTCACCAGTTCTGATGTACATAACAAAAATTATCAAGACACCGAAGACAAGAGTAATTATATGTATGTTGTTTATTACAAAGATTAAAAAAGGTTGGTTTGATAATATGTTTACAAAAATATTTTGGCTTACAAAATCAACTATAACATTTTTGAAAACAATTGAAAAAAATCCGAAGATGGCTAAAGAAATTATGGCAAGTGGTAAAAATATTCTGTGTGTCGGTATTAAAAAAGCTAAAACTATACTAGATATTCCAAATGAAAAAATAATGTATGGAATTGATGTGATTAACATGTCAATAGTTAAATTAGTTTTTTCAACATACTGTGTTACTAATGTTTTGTTTATAGCTATTTCACTTTCATTAACTGTTTTTATTATTTCTTTTCCGACAATACTTGAAATAAAAAAGCTAATAACTAAAACTAATAGGAAAACTGAAAGTAAAAGAGAATCAACAACACTTCCTTTCATTTCATATAGGTCTAATTTCTAACCCAGTTAGCATTTTTTTCTTTTGTCCCCTTATATTAAAAACTAAAGCAGCTAAAGATGGTTTATATTTAGGTTTTAACTTTAATGCCTTTCCAACTAATAAGTTATAGAATGAAAGTTTTCCTCCTGATGGTCCAAAACTAAAATACTTTGGCATTTCTTTAGGTGGTTTTATCTTTACAGGTGGTAATTTTATTTCTGGATCGTATCGTATTGTTTCTGTAGTTATTATTATTTCAGGCGGATGTATTTTTTCCTCTTCAGGTATCTCTTCTTGACGTGTAATCACTATTTCTGGTGTATCTATTCTAGGAATTGTTGTAGTTATAGTAGTAGTTGTTGTTGTTGTTCCATCATCATCTCTTCTTCTATTTGTTTTATTTGTGTTCGTAACAATTTTCGTGCCAGTTCCTCTTTCCGTGCCAGTTCCTATTTCCGTACCAGTTCCTATTTTCGTGTCAGTTCCTGTTAGTTCTGATGTTTGTGTTTCATCAAATTCCTTTAATTTAAGTTTTCTAATACTATCAGTAGGTATTTTTAGTGATGGAGAAAGAGTTGTAGGTATTTTTAGTGGTGAAAAAAAAGTTGGTGTAAGTTTTTCGAGTTCCGAAATTCTCCAATAAACTTTTCCTATGCCAAATTCATCAATATATCTGGGAATTTTGTGAGAAGGTTGAATGTTAACAGCTTCTCCACCGTAAGTAGTTTTGGTAATCATTTTTTCGTCTATAGGATCATAGAAAATTATTTTGTCAACATCTCTAACAACACCAATTTTTTTAGTACCTTTTGCATATTCAAGCACTCCAATTCCATAATCTCTAAGTCTTGCACTTTTTATTTCACCAATTTTTTGCTCAGTATAAATGCCTTTACCTTTCATTTCCAATTCATATGATTTCATAATAAAATCGTCTACTTCCTTTAGTGCACGATTTAATGGCATTTTCTTTAATTCAATTTCTATTTTAGTAGGAATGCCTTCCTCTAATTCCATTGTACCTTTAAGTAGTTTTGCTTCTGCCCTAACTCCAGCTATTTCTCTACCAACTTGAACTTCATCTGCTTTTTCTAATATTTTTCCACCAACAACTTTAACATCATCTAGTTTTTCTGATGCAGCAATTCCTAACCTTCTACCAGTAAACTCTACATCAATTGGTTTTAGCTTTTCAATTTTTGTTACATGCTTAGCTCCAGCTTTTGTAAACAAATAAGATAGTCCTATTGCTGTAGCAGCACTACCAACTACTTCTCCTATTGCCATTGGATCACCTTTTAAAACAGATTTTCCAAGTTCGACATATCCTTTATAAATATCTTCACCAGTTTTTTTAATACCTTCTATCACTCCTTTCTCACCAATGTTTTCTGCAATAGTTTGAGCTAGTAAAATTGGTGATATAATTGTTTCAACAGCACCTTTAGCTGCACCAATAATAAATTTTTCTACAGCTGGCATTCTTTCCGGCATTTTTTCCTGCATTTTTTCCAGTAATTTTTCTCTTATAATAACATGCTTTGGAACTAATGTAAAATCTGATAAAGCTACAAGTTCCATAGTACCTTTTTCGGATTTTTCTCCTTCTTTCACATCCTCAAGAATGTTTGGTGGAATTGTTGTTTGTGGTGGAATTCCTGCAGTTGGTAGCGGAGTAGTTCCAACCGTGATTTGTCTAGCTCCATCAGTTTTTCCAGGAGTAGTTCCAACCGTGATTTGTCTAGCTCCATCAGTTTTTTGAGGAATCAGTGGACAGTATGCTTCTTCAATTGGAGTGTATGGTCCAGTAGCTATTGGTTTTGGAGAAAAAATATTTCTAGGATCTATCCATTCACGAAATATACTTTTAGGATCTACTGCCGGTCCAGTAGCTATTGGTTTAGGTTTTCCTCCTATAGTACTAACTGCCACAATAAAAAATTAATTTAGTTTTTATATATTATATTATATTTTTTTATGTTATATGCCTTTTAGCAAAGTAACATTTAAAACTTTAAATATGTTAGATGATAAATCATTTAAAGCATTTGTATTTCCTTTTATTGATTCTGATAGAGAAACAATCATCTCAGAGATGCTTGTATATGCAATGTAACTCACAGCTATCAAACCAACCAAAAACAAAAGTGATAAAAGAAACATGCCATATTTTTCAAAGAAAGTACCTTTTCTGTACAAAATATTAGCAAGTCTTAACTGGTCTGATAACCAGTATTCTTTATCATAGCTTTTTTCAGCAATTAGTGTTGTCAAATTAACAACTTTTCCGTTATCTAAAATAATGTCTGAATAAAATAAAGGTATTAAAACTTTTTCTTTCTTTTCAACATCACCATCTTTAACTACTTGTGTACTCTCTATAAACAAACCTTTTTCATTAAAAAGTATTGGATAAAAAGTATCTCTATCTACTTGTAGCAACCAAAGCCATCTATTACCTTTCTCGTCACTATGATAAAATTTTATTTCAGGAGCTGGAATTTTTTTATTTAATCTTTTTAGTTTAAAGTATTCAACTTGTAATGCACCCTCCTCAGTGATTTTTCTTTCTTTCTCATACCTGCCAAGGTCAAAAGTTGGTACTAATGCATTTCCATACTTTCTTAAGATTAAAACCTTTATTGGAAATGGTTTAAAAAACATGTTAAATAATTCCTAAAAATTTTTTTCTTTCCTGTTGTTTTGTTTCTACAATTCTCTCGGTTGTACCCATTAGTTTAATACCTAAACCACCAATACTTTTTCTCAAGTTTGCCTCATATAAATCTAATATTAACCTTATAACAATTTTAGCTCTTTCTGGTGTCAAATCAAACTTTTCCATATTTATATAGTAAAATACGCTAAGCTCTCTAAAAAGATGTCTACATAAATCAATAATTCTATCCTCATCAAAAAAAGTTAATCCCTGTACTTTAGTAATAAATGCATTTATAACAGCCATTGTTTGTTCAATACCAGTTTTGTTTAAGAATGGATAAACGCCTTTTGGTTTTTTTATTACAAAATTTCCGTCTTTATCTTCTTCAAGCCAACCGCCCATTAGCTTTGCTCTTATTTCCCAGTACAACTTAGAATAATCAAACATCCAACGTACATTTTCTTTCGGTGGATTATAGTAAGTTTCGACAGTTTCAAAATCTTTATCTTCCTCTTCTCTTTCCTCAATTTCTTCTTCTCTCATATTTCAGCAACAACTTCAACAGGTAATTTGCCTTTTATAAATTTTATTAGCTCTCTGAATTTAAATATACTAAGCTCTTGTATTAATAAAGGTCTAACCTCTTCTCTTGTACCTAATTCTTTTTTTAGCTTTTCTTCGTATGCACTAACTTTATAAAAGTAGCTTTCTTCTTCTTTATTAGAATTTTTCAAAGCCTCGTATTGTTTTTCTAAGTCATCATAAATAAGTGATTCTAAAATTCTTACCGATAACGCAAACTTGCCAACATCTTCTCTACTTCTCAAACAAGAAATTAAAGCATATTTAACAATATCAGCAATGCTTATTTCAGAAATCTGTGTAATTAATTCTAATTCTGTTTTATCTTTTTCCTCAAACATTTTCTTTTTCTTCTTCAATGCCAACAACTTTTCTTAATGCTCTTCTTAGCTCCTCTAACTTAGCTCTTTCTATTTCCAGCAGTTCCTGTTTTAATTTTTTACTTTCTTGTTTTATACTTTCCTCTTTAAGTTTAACTTCTCGTCTAATTAAATCTAATTTTTCGTTTACTCTTCTAGCAACAAGCTTAGCCATTGGCATTGTTAAATTATATTTTGCCTTAATATCTTCTGGATAAACTTTTTTTCTTCCTTTTGTTTCAACTATAAGCTCTCCTTTTTCTAAAATTTCCATCACAATCTTATCATAATCTGCCTCTATTTTTTCAAGCTCAGAAATACTTTTTCTGATTTCACTTTTATAGCTCCATGCTCTTTTTTCATACTCTTCTATTAACTCAAGATTTTGCGGATGTCTAACTAAAAATTTATCAACTCTTACTAATCTATGATTTGTTAAATCATAAAAAATTAGTTTTCTTTTCATAAATTTTCCCTGGTCGAAATCATACCAACTTCTGTAGTAGTTTAAAAAAACTTTAATCTTATTATCAGTAGTGTCAAAAAATTTCTTAGTATAACCAGAATGATTTAAAAAAATTCTTATATCTTTTTCAATTAGTGAAATTGCTGGTGTTACAAAAATTGCTATACATCTCAGTTGCCTAAAAGTCATAATAGCATCTGAGATTCCCCTATTAATAAAGCTATACCACTTTTTTGCATTAACTAATATACCTGCTTCGTCAATAACAATACACTGCCCAATTTTCTTTTTTTCCTCAATAATTTCCATTGCTGTGACAAACTCTCGTGGTCTAAAAACAATTTTATCAATTCCATTAATTCCAGTAGTAAAATCCTCGTCATGTAGTTCGGCAATTCTTATTGCTGTGTAGCTTTTACCACAACCACTTCTCATATGTCTGTCGCCCTCGATTCCAATGACAAATCCTACTCTTAAGGTATTAAGATAATAATCATGATATTTTTTTAAACACTCACTCAAATCTCTAACACCAATCATAAATTAAATATGTATTAAATATTATAAATAAAAAGCGATGCCAATCGCTTTTTAAGCGATGCCAAGTGCGCGGCAGCGATTCAAAATCGCTTGAGCATGCCGAAGTATGTCCTTTTTCTGGGAAAAAAGGACATAATATTTAAAATATTTATACGCTCAAAATTGCTCGAAAAAACGAGTTCTTTTTTTTCGGCTAAAAAGCAAAACTCGTGTATACTACAGTTTTTTTACCTTTCTTTTTAAACTTAGCTTTTTTTATGTAACATTCGACATCTATAGTGTTTAAAACATCTTTTAAAAATTTCGTAAAATCTGTGACAGTTAAGTTTAAATTTCTTCCGTACTTTTTTCTCAACAGTTTAGAAATTTTTTCATGGTTTTTTATTAACCATTCAGCAAATTCTTTATCAACACAAATTATTTTACTTCTCATTTTACTTTATTTTTGTGGCAAATCTTAAAACTTTTCTTGTTCTTATATATTCTTCAAAAGCACTTGTTTTATGCCCTGTCCAACTTTTTAGCTCTTCTGGTGTAGCTCCCAATCTTGCAAGAAAAGTTATTCTTGAATGCCTTAGATAATGAAAAGTTATCCATTTGCTTTTATCATTTCCATAAATTTTTTCATTTAATCTTTGTAGTATTCTCCTATAATGCCTTACACTTCTTCTAAAAATAACATCATCATTTCTTGAAACAACATATAGATAAAGTTCTCTTGCAAAAGGTACTTTTTTTATGTTAAAAATCATGTTTGCAACTCCACCACCTTTACTAACTTTTGTTGTTATTGTTAAAAGATTTTTTCTAAGTTGAAAATTTTCCTTTCTAAGTTTTTTTACGTCACAACTTCTCAATCCTGTCAAATACACTGTCAAAAAGAAAAATAAAAAGTCTGTATCATTAGCAGCAGCTATATACTTAACAATATCATCTATTTCAACTACTTTAAATAATTCTTTTTGTATGTAATACCTTGGCATTTTCAAAACTTAATGCTCTTGTATTTACCTTGTAAATTCCTCTATCAACTTTTTTAACAATGCCATTACTTATAAGTCTTGTAACAAAATTCCAAACATAACTGGATGGAATATTATATTCTTTTGAAAAATTAAGTGGCATGAAAATTTTTGTTTTATTTTTCTTTAAATGCCTATTCAACAATAATAAAGCTTCTCTATATTTTATTTTCTTCCCTGGCATCGGATTAAAAAAATTTTTAAAAGATTTTATAACATCTAAAAAATGCTCTTCACAATATCTTTCTCCATAAAAAGTTTTATTAGCTCTTTTGTTACAAAATGTATACACACATTTAACCATTAATTAATAATTATTTTTTTAAAAATAAAAAAATAAAAAGCTCGTACCGAATGTCTTCTAACTTACTTTTTTACTCTCCTCCTGCTCTTCTACCGCTAAGTGGACCGAATACTCCCAGTACAATTCCAAGTATGACTGCAGCAGCAGCAACAATTGTTATTAGTGGGAACCAATTTGATACAGTGCCTAAAGCTGAAACTGATCTATCTATTACTGCAGTTGCATTTACGTTTGAAGATACTTGTGTCCTGAATTCACTAAGTATAACAGTACCCATGCCTATTACTACTCCTGCTATAACAAGCATTATTGCAAGCTGTGTTAAGCTCTCTACTGCCATAATTTTTATTTAAAAGGAATGTAATTTATTTTTTAATTTAAATATAAAAAAAGGGAAAAAAAGAAAGTTAGATTAAAGTTTTTTTCTCATGTCCAAGTCGCTTCTATTTCTTCTGTGCTCGTGATAAATATTACCGTACTTTGACATTCTCTTACCTGGTTTTAGTGCTTTATATCTTTTATCAACTTTTTTTTTTGATTTTCCAGTTTGTTTTTTTACAAACAAAAGTATTATTGGTTTTTTTAATTTTTTTGTTTTTTTCTTTTTTTGTGCCGGTTTTTTTACACCACCAATTAGAGCTTTTTTTATTACGTCTTCAAATTTCTTCATAAAATTATTTCAGGCATTTAATTATTTATTTTTCTATTTAAATATAAAAGTAAAAAAACAATTATGTATGATTTAATAGCTTTGATAGCTGTGACATTTGTAAACCTATTTTTATTTTACAAAATAGAAAAAACAAACATTTTTTCTGCCGCAATAAGAATTTTACTATTTTTTTACACAATAGTTTTATCATTAGTATTAACATTTTATTCTTACACATATGATGCAAAGGAAATTATTATAACATATGATGCAAACGGTAATTTGATTACAAAAGAAATAAAAGTATTCGAGCTATCAGAAGGAAACAAAAATATTTTACTAAAAATTTTTTACACACAAACTTTAGCTTTAACAATAATTTTAGCATTGTTTTTAATAGGATTTTTGAAAAATATTCTGGAGCTTAGAAAGGAAAAAATTATACTAGAAATATAATAATTTTAAAAAAATTTAGGAGATAAATAATGTACATATTAGCTTGATCTATATACTACAATATATATATTAAACAATACAAAACTTTAAATATTACAAAAACAATATATAAATATGAATGAAATAAAAGCAAAACAGGAGATAAAACAAGTAGCTCTAAAAGTACAAACTTGATTTAGTGGTTTTGGAGAATTAAGTAACTAACTTTTTTATATAAAAAAGTATATAAAAATGCTTTTTTTTTACTATTATCTAACTTATTTAAAATGGTACATAATAGGCTATTAAAATGGTACATAATAGGCTATAATGGTACATAATAGCTTAAGATGTCAATCGGGGTGTGTATGTGTATATATCAATTTTATAAATAACTTAAATAGTGTTTTTTGTAGTTATGTAAAAATATCACACTGTTATATTATTATTTAACCTATTTATAAAATTACAATATATAGATATACACCCTTTTTGACATCTTAAGCTATTATAGCCTATTATGGCCTATTATGGTACATTTTAAATAACTTATTTAAGCATTTTAAATAACTTATTTAAAATAGCACATAATAGCCAAAAAATTTAAATAATAAAAATAAAATAATATTATGAGCAGCATCATGGTTAGAACCACACTTCCACCAGAAGTTTATGAGGAAATAAAAAGGGGCTGTCTTAGAATAAATATGTTGATAATAAAGGGGCTAAAATGTTTAAGAGAGCATAGTAATGTTGATGAAAACATCAGCCACATAAAAAAAGAGTACGAGTATTATATAAACAGAATAAAAGAAAGTAGAAAAGATATAAGTAGTTTAGCTTTGCAACTAATAAAATGTTTAGAGGAAAAAAACCTAATTGACGAAAACACAGTAATCTTAAATCACAATATATCAACATGGAAAAAGCTTTGCGAAGCATTTAAAGATATATAATATTAATATATATTATAAATATGGCAGTAGTAGTAACAACCACCACTATAACTCCTGAAATGAGGGACGAAATAAAAAGATACGGATATAAAATAAGTCACTTAGTAAGGATAGGATTAAATTGTATAAAAAATAATCATCTCGAAACAGTAAAGAAAATAGATGAGTTAAAAAAAGAGAATGAAAAACTGGCAGCAGAAAACAGACAGTTAAAACTTTTAGACAAAGTATCTAAGAAAGAAATATGTACGGCATTTATTGAGCTAATAAAATATCTACAGGAAAGAAACCTAATAGATGAAAATATAGTAATAAACAATATGAAACTTTTAGATTGGAAAGAATATTGTAATAAGTATATTTAAGCTAAAATCAAACTAACTTTTTCTAAATTTTTTTAAATTCTATCCACCTTTTATTACCACATAAACAAACCCAATTTTCTAACTTTCCTTTAAATTTTACAGTTCCACCACACTTTTTACATGTTATAATATAATCAAAAAATTTTTCTTCTCTATTCATTTTATATTAATGTATTTGTCTAAGATGTTTATCAAATCATCTTTCTTTATTCTGTCACCAGGTAAAAAGCTTTTTAATCTTAGCTTTTTCTTTCTTACATGATTTTGTAATATTTCAAAAACTAAGTTTTTTAAATTTTTTAATTTGTTTATTAAATAGTCATTAAAGCAAAAATCACAAAGAATAATATTTTCTTCTCTTTCTTTTTCTTTAAAAATTATTGCATGTAAATTTAAAGGTTTTAGGTTTTCAATAATACTTTTTTTCTCATTTACAATTTCAAAAATTTCGCCGCAATTGGCACATGAAATTTTGTTCATACTTATTATAATGTCTTCATGAATTAAATTTTTTTTGATTCTTCAATCTATATATTAAAGTATATAGATTGCTGCAGATATTAATTTTCCCTTCTGTAGTAAGCCAGTAAGAATGATGTCGCAGTAGAAATTGCAAGCAAATATGTTACCTCGACAACTGTTAAACCAAGTTGTAGTGTTATGATTGACATTATTGTAGTAAAGAATAAAGATAGTAAGAAAGAGCTTTGTGTAGAAATTTTTTTGTTCATTCCTATAAACGACATTATAAAGGATAGTAATAAAATTAAGTTTCCAAACAAACCACCAGTACTTGTATTATAAGCTAAAATAAAACCTTCTACGCTTGTTATATTATAAAAACTACTTAAATCTCCCATTTTACTAAGCTTTTTATTAACAAAAATACTAAACTTACCATAACGGCAGCTATAATGCTCCCGGTAAACAATGGATCAATCTGGAATTTATCAACTATGTAATAAACTGAAAATATAAATGTTTTTGGTGCTTCGGTGAATGTATATTTTAGTACGTCCCATGCTATTACTGTTGTTGTTAATAATGTTGCCACTAAACCTTGTCTTTCTTCTAATTCTAATGTTTTTTTCTCCAGTGAAGTTGCAAATTCCTTTGTTTTGTTTAATGCAAATGAAATATTTCTGTCTGTTGCTGGAAATCTTGCGACATTTAAATTAATAAAGCTAAACAATCCGAGTGAGAATGTGGTAAAAAACAAAATTGAAATTATAATTGTGCTAAGCTTCATTTCTTCTAATTAATATTATAAAAATAAAGAAAGTTAAAGCAATTAAAAGGTTTATAGCTCCAGCAGCAAAATCTATAAGTCCTATCCATTGCATAACTATCAGGCTTAGTGTTGTCGAGATTAAAAACAAAGCTGGGTTTGTTATTGTAGCTATAGCAATTATTAAAAATAATACTATTGTGAGTGCAGATGATGCTTTTAGTTCAGTTGTTATAAATCTCATAATACTGCCAAACAGTGTTATTACTTTATCTTCTCCAAGTGGTTTAAACGAAAGTGAAACAAAAACTTCTTTTGTGTTGTTAGGTACATTACAAAAATATGTTGCCGAGCTCCCTCTGCTTGATTGTTCACATAGTGTTATATTTCTTGAAAGAAATAAAGGATATCTAACGGAGAAGTAGCTATCAAAAACTTTATTATTACTATCTGTTACGGTACATATTACGGTGTTGTTGTCTAAAATGCTGCAGTAATAAAGCAAAGAATAACCATAATTGTTTAAATATGTTACACTGTGTTTAAAACCAGTTGTAGGTAAATATATTAAGTATTCACTTTGTGCAATTTTAAACAAGTCAGTTTCATAAATTGTTTTTGCATTATAATCAAAAATCTTAAGTCTATAGAATTGATACGGCTCCAAATTCACGGCAGCTATGCAATTAAAATCAAACAAAGCATCTTTAACAAAAGTAGGATTTTCATATAATCTTTCAAATTTTGCAAAGTATTTTCTACCACATTCTCTTTCTTCAACTATTCTAAAAGTAACAGTACTCGAGAATACGGTTCTTAGTAAATATACATTTGTTCTTACTTCTGGTGCGGCAAAAGTTGGATTTAGAAAAACAGATTGGCTGTCTGAATATATATTATGGTTTATGCTTCTTACATTCAAAAACAATGGTCTGGGGTTAGTTAAATTTATAAATGTCCAGTTTATAAATAAATAATTACCACCACCACCTATTCCTGGGCTAAATACTGGGTCTAAAAATAAACTTGCTGACGAGCTTGATATACCACTTCCAGCAGATATTATAAGTCTTATAATGTTTGTTAATTCGGTTGAGTTGACGAATGATATATTAAATCTCCATGTTGTACTCGAGGAAACACTACTGTTAAAGAAAAATACATTAGTCCATGTACCATCAAATCTAAGCCTACTAATATTATAAGCACACCATGTTGCCGATGATATAATACAATTAGCTGTTAAACTATATGTTGTAGCATTTCTATAACCATATATTGTTAAACTGCCGTCCACAAATAAGCTTGTACTTGTAGTGATTACCAAAGATAAGTTTGTAAAGTTACCCTTTATAATTCTTCTACTTTCGTTATAGTTAAAGAAAATTATTTCCAAGTCTTCAATCAGATTAGCTCTTGTTCTTTCTTCAAAAAACGAAATATTTAATGCTGGAGATACTATTGAAAAGAAGTGTGTAGATTCAGTAGTAATAGTTGTATTATTACCTATTAAGGCTGAAGCAACTACAGTTAAGTTATATCTACCATGTATTAGATTTCTTGTTAGAGTAATGACAGTTCCATTTACATAGTTAGTATTATTATATATTATATTCCCATTTAAAAACGATAGTAAAGCAAAGTTTGTGTGATTTCTGCTCGTGGCTGAAAATGTTATTAATACGTCTATATAGTCTAATGTATAAAACACGGTGTTATCTGCAGGAGATGTTATAGTTATATCTATATTTGATGCCTCTTCCCTACTGCTTATAGATATGTTTGGTTCTGGAGAGACGAAACGTAAGCCATATCTAACTATTTGGTCACTACCAGTCCACCCGCCAAAACAATATATTGAATCCCCATATGGAGCACATGATAGAGCAGGCCTACCTGATGGTAATGTTGCTGACATTACTGTAACAGTATTAGATGCAACATTATATCTAACTATTTGGTTAAGTTGATTACCATCATATCCACCAAAACAATATATTGAATCCCCATATGGAGCACATGATAGAAGACTCCTACCAGATGGTAATGTTGCTGACATTACTGTAACAGTATTAGATGTAACATTATATCTAACTATTTGGTTTAAATAACTACTACCAGTCCACCCGCCAAAACAATAAATACTATCTCCATAAGGAACACAAGAAAATGTCTCTCTACCAGATGGTAATGTTGCTGACATTACCCCAATAGTATCGCTGAAAATGTTACTTAGTTGATTATTATAAGTTGCTGAAGGATTTCCATAGTACATATAAATAGTTTTTATAGAATTCGCTGGAATACTCGGCACCACTACTCTTATAAAACTTGTTGGTGAGTTGCAACCA
>JANXCA010000047.1 GCA_025060535.1 Endomicrobiia bacterium
CAGGAATAGTTTATAGAGACGATTATTCATTTGAAGAAAATATTTTTAAATTTTATCCCTCCAAACTTGAGAAAAAGAAAAAAATCAAACCCAAGTTAGATCTCTCATCTGAAAAAATAAAGGAGATAAGGCTTAAAAGACGTAACTTTATATATGACAAAACTAATAAAAATAACACTACTTATTTACCTGCACCAGAAGATGAAACTGAGGGAGATTTTCATATTTTTCCTGCACCGCCTACAAGAAAAGCTTTAGGTAACATAAGAGGTTTAGTAATAATAGTTGACTTTCCAGATGCTCCTGCAACTTTACCTATAGAGGAATATGACAGGTGGTTTAATGATATGAATTATAGTAATTTTGGTAATAATGGCTCTGTTAGAAAATACTTTTACGATATTTCTGGTGGCAAGTTAGATTATCAAGGTGTAGTTTTTGGTATATTTAGAGCTACCAATACATTTGCCTACTATGATAGTTTGCCTTATGGAGAAGGTGTCCGTCAGATATTATCTTGGGTTTTGCCTTTAATAGATCGACAAGGTTTTGACTTTTCTACTCTTAGCACTGACTCAAATAATAGGATTTTAGCAATAAATCTTGTCTATACCGGTAATCCAAGAACATGGGCTCAAGGAATGTGGTATCATCAGGGTTCTTATACAAGATTTTCAGCTGATGGAGTAAGAAGTTGGTTATATGCTACTATGTCGGCTAATTCGCCACTTACAATTGCTACTGCTTGTCATGAAAATGGTCATATGGTATGTGGTTGGCCTGATCTTTATAAATACGATTCTTCTAGTGGTCCTGATGGAATAGGAAGGTTTTGTTTGATGTGTAATACAGGTTCCTCAACCAATCCTGTCCCGCCTAATCCATATTTTATTTATACGGTGGGTTGGGGAACTCTTGTGAATGTTAATGATTGGGGAGCAAGGATCATATTTGATATTTCAAATGATCTTATATTTTATAGATATATGAATTTAAATAATCCTCGAGAATTTTACATTTTTGCTTCTATGAGAAGAGTTTTCAGACATTCAAATATTCCAGATGAAGGTTTAACTATATGGAGAATAGATGAAGATGGAGATAATCAAACTACTAGACATATGGTAAATTTAATACATGCGAATAATAATATAAATGACCATACTAGAGCTTGTTTTAGAAGAGATAGAGGATACGATAAATATAATGACTATACTACTCCGCCAGCTGCATGGTATAACGGGACTCCTACATTTTTAAACTGTTTTGAAATAAGCAATCCTGCTAGTACCATGACATATAGGATAGTAGACAATAATAAAGAGTGGTATTTCTTGACTGGCCAAGAAGGTTGGAGTTTAGCTAATAACTTATCAGGTAATGTGGTTAATGGTATATTTATCTTAAATATTATAAGTTCTTCTGCTTATATGTTGTCTCCTAATAATTTAGGTATTTCAGCTTCTACTTTTACTTGTATAAGAATTAGAATGAAAAGTAATACCAATGGTAATCTTGCAAAAATATATTGGATTACTACTACTGATACTCAATGGAATGAAACAAAATGTGTCACTTTTTTAGTTTCTTCTAATGATAATAGTTTTAAAGAATATGTAATTAATCTTTCAACAAATACTTCTTGGCGGGGAACAATAAGACAGATTAGATTTGATCTTCCCGGAAGTTCTGGAACAGTAGAGTTAGATTATATAAAGTTAGAAAGAGATTTTGGAGTTCTTCCGTCTTGCGTATATCTTGTTAGATGTAAAAGTAGTATGAGATATATGACAGTTGAAAGTTTAGATTCAAATACTACACTTCAACAAAAAAGTTTTACAGGTACATTAGGACAATTTTGGAGAATAGAAGATTTAGGTGATAATTATTACAGATTTGTTTCATTAAGAAGTAGTATGTGTGCTACTGTAGAAAATAATTCTATAACTTCAGGAGCAAGTATTATTCAGTTACCTTGGAATCCTTCACAAGATAATCAGAAATTTAAAATTGATTCTGTAGAAAAGGGGTACTATAGAATTTCTGCAAGGCATAGCGGAAAAGTAGTAGCAGTGGAATCAAATAATGAAGAAGAAATTATTAAACAATTTGATTGGTTAGCAAGTAGTGATACTCAAAAATGGAGTTTTATTTTACAAGAAACTCAAAATTTTTATACTCTTGTTGTTAATGTAAATCCTAATGGAATAGGAAGAGTAATTTTAAATCCTACCGGAGGTGTATATTTGCATGGTAGTACAGTTACACTTACAGCAATTTCAAATTTTTCAGATTATAGGTTTAGTCATTGGAGTGGAGATGTTTTTGGAAGAGAAAACCCATTAGTGTTATTTATGAATAGTAATAAATCTATTACTGCTAACTTTGTAAGATCAACCTATACTTTAGTTATTAATGTTTTGCCTTCTGCAGAAGCAGGTATGATAGAAGTAGATCCCCCTCCTATTGATGGTGTATATATTGGAGGAACTACAGTTACACTCAAAGCGGTTCCTCACAGAGGTTGGGAGTTTTTAGATTGGAGTTTGGATGGAATAAAGTTAGGAGTTAATCCTTTAGTAATTATAATGGATAAAAATTACAATATTTTTGCGAATTTTAAAGCTTCCACCTATAGCATATCTGTTATGATTGAACCAGAGCAAGCTATGAGTAATTTAGAAATAATTCCTCATAAGAGTTATTATATTTATGGAGAAAGTGTTACTGTTAGAGTCACATTAAAAGAAGGATGGGAATTTATTGGCTGGACAGGAGATATAGGAGGAAATGATAACCCATTAAACTTAATCATCTATGAGAATTACTATATAGTAGGGATGTGTAGATTGTCTACTTATACTGTGAATATAATTATAGAACCTCCTGAAGCTGGAGAGGTTAAAAAAGAACCAAATTATGAAGAATATGTGTATGGAAGTAAAGTTAAAATAACAGCAGAAAGTTATGAAGGTTGGCGGTTTGATAGATGGGAAGGTGATATAATTTCTACAAGCAGTATATTAGAAGTTGAAATTAAAAAAAATATAAATATTTTAGCAAAATTTACTCCTTCTTTGCATAAATTTAATGTAGAAATTATTCCATCATCTGATGTAGCTAAAGTAGAAATTTTCCCTTATGAAGAGTATTATGTTTATAATACTACAGTAGCAATAAGTATTTACCCAAACGAAGGATGGTTTTTTGAAGGATGGTTTTTAGAAGGAGAAATTTTATCTACAGAAAGAAGTATTGAGTATTCAATTAAAAAAGATATAATATTAAAAGCGCATTTAAGACCTACTACGCACACGGTTACTATAAATTTATATCCTGAAGAAGCAGGAAAAGTAATTTTTATTGAGCCTCATAGTGAGAGACCTTACTATGAGTATGGTACTAAATTAATACTACAAGCTATTGCTAATATAGGATGGAAGTTTGTAGGTTGGAGTGAGGAGGATTTAATAAGTACTGAAAGTGTTATAGAACTTTTGATAAAAAAAGATACAATTATTTCTGCTTTGTTTAAAAAGTCTACCTATACAATAGTAATAGATATTTTGCCTGTAGGAGCTGGAGATGTATTAAAATTTCCTGATTTAGATTACTATACCTATGGAAGTACAGTTACTCTTCTGGTAGTTCCTAACAAAAAATTTGAGTTTGAAGGTTGGTACGGTGATATTGTAAGTAAAGAAAAAAAGATAACTGTAGAAATTACAAATAATAAGTTTATTCAAGCTAAGTTTTATCAGCTGAAAGATTTCTTTCTTTCTTTAAACAATGATAATATTAATGAAATTATTTATTTAGTTGATGATATAGAAAGTATAGAGATTTTTGATCACAAAGGTAGACTTATGTATTCTTTAAATAGTAATTCATTAAAAGAAATTTTGGATAAAAATTTTATGACAGGATTTTATATTTTGAAATTAAAATTTAAAAATGGTAATATAAAGTATGAAAAATTAATTGTAACAAAGTGATAGTAAAGATTATATAGTATTAGAAAATGAAATCTAATATTTAAAAACTTTAGGAAGTAGAATAATGAATTTCAAACTTTCTTTACCAACAGAGATAATTTTTGGTGAAGGTACGACAAACGAAGTAGCTAAGTACACAAAAAAATTTTCAGATAACATACTCTTGGTTATAGGTAAAAAAAGTGCCAAAGAAACAGGGCTTTTTGACAAAGTTACTAAATTATTAAATTATGAAAACATAAAATATGAAGTTTTAGAAGGTATAAAAGCTAATCCTACAGTAGATTTAGTAAGAATTGGTATAGAAATAATAAGACAAAAAAATATTGATTTTATTTTGGCAGTTGGAGGAGGAAGTGTAATTGATACAGCAAAAGCAATTGCATGCGGTGTTTTTTATGAAGGAGATGTATGGGATTTTTTTGTAAGAAAAGCTGTGATTAAGAAAGCTTTACCAATAGGAGTAGTTTTAACCTTAGCTGCGGCAGGTTCTGAGATGAATGGCAATGCTGTAGTTTCTAACACTGAGACCAAACAAAAATTAGCTATTTCTTCACATTTACTTTATCCCAAATTTTCAATTTTAGATCCAATAAATACATTAACTGTTCCTTTAGAACACACGCTTTATGGAGTAGTTGATATATTATCTCATGTTTTTGAACAGTATTTTGACAAAACCCCTCAAGAAGAAAGCATCCTTCAAGATAGGTTTGCGGAGTCAATAATAAAAACTGTTATAGAAATAGCACCAAAGCTAAAGGATGATCTTAGCAATGTTAGCTATAGAGCAACTATTATGTGGTGTTCAACTATGGCTTTAAATGGCATAATTGGTTGTGGAAAAATTCATGATTGGTCATCTCATCAAATAGAACATGCTATTAGTGCAGTATATGACAATATTTCTCACGGTTTAGGCTTAGCGATAGTGTTTCCTGCTTGGATGAGATATGTTATAGATGAAATTCCGTACAAATTTTATAATTTTGCAAAAAATATATGGGGAATAAAAAAAGAATCAATAGTTGAGACAGCATTAGAAGGAATAGGTTTTCTTGAAAAATTTTATAAAGATTTAGGAATTCCCACTAAACTTTCAGAAGTAGGAATTACACATAAAGACTTTGATATTATAGCTTCTAAAGCAGTAGAATTTGGTGCTATAGGAAGTGTTAAAAAATTAAATAAAGAGGATGTTTTAAAAATTTTAACTTTATGTTCATAAAAGAAATCCTTATTATTTTTTTATATTTTTTTATATTTGGAGATAAAATCTTCTCCAAAGAAAATCCTATAAGAATAAATCAAATAGGATACTTGCCAAATTCAAAAAAAATTTCTTTTCTAGCAATTAGGGAAGATTTTGATAACAATAAATTTTTTAATTTTTATGTAAAAGATAAAAGTCAAAAAACTGTTTTTAAAGGAGAAGTTAAACTATATAATTCTAAAGATACAGCTTCTGGTGAAAAAATTTATATTTTAGATTTTTCTGAGTTAGAAACCCCAGGTAGTTATTATATTGAGTTGGAAGATTTTAAAAGTTATGATTTTGTAATAAGTAGTACAGTTTATCGTGAAGTATTAGATTTACTTCTATTAGGATTTTATTTTCAAAGATGTGGAGAAGAAGTTAAATATAATGAGTTTTCCCATGGTATATGTCATATTAGAGACAAGGAAGCAGTTATTTTTGGTACTAATATAACAAAAGATGTTTCTGGTGGATGGCACGATGCTGGCAACTATGAGAAGTATGTAACTCCTACGGCAATAAGTTGTTGGTATTTGCTTACCACCTATGAAGTTTTTCATAAAAAATTACCAAACTCTATAAAGCAGAGATTAATTACAGAGATAAAGCATGCTCTTAAATGGCTTATAAAAATGCAAGATGAAAGCGATGGAGGTGTGCATCATAGTGTAGTCGTTAAAGATTGGAGTTATTGGCCATCACTTCCTGAAGACCATACTGATTTAAGAATAATAGCTCCAAAAAGTATTTTTGCGACTTATAACTTTGCAAGTATTTTTGCAAAAGCTTCTTATGTTTTTAAAAACATAGACAAAGATTTTTCAAAAAAGTGTTTAAATAAAGCACTCAATGCATATAATTGGGTAGATAATATATATAAGGAAAAATTTATAAAACACTACAATAAGATACTTGAAACAGATGCTTATGAAGATTCTAATGAAGTAGATGAACAACTTTTAGCACTTTGTGAATTATATAAAGCAACTAACAACCAAAAATATCACATAAAGTTTTTAGAAACTTTAGATAAACTGGGCTATAAATTAAGTATTCCTTCTTGGCAAGATGTTAAGATGTTGGCTATAATAAGCTATTTGTTATTGGAAGAGAGATTTGTAAATAAAGAGGTTAAAGATATTCTTACGCAAAACTTTGAAAGCTTTGTGAAAACAAGAGCAAGCTGGATAGATAGCCCTAGAAATGGTTATAAGGTAGCGTTGTATAATTCTGAATATTATTGGGGTTCCAATGGAATTTTAGGAAATATTTCTTGCTTATTTGTTATTTTTTCTATTATTAAAAAAAATCCAAAATTTTCTTCTTATGCCTTAGAACAAATACATTACTTATTAGGTAGAAATTCTTTAGATAAGTGTTTTGTTTCTGGTTGTGGGAAAAATTCTATAAAAAGACATCATTATGCGTTGAGTGTAATAAATAAAAAGATTTATCCAGGGTTTGTAAGTGGAGGCCCTAATAGTGAATTAAGCGGAGATAAATTGTTAGATGAATTAATTTATAAAAATATACCAATTGCTAAGTGTTTTGTTGATGATGAGAATTTAGATTCTACATCCTGGGCTTCAAATGAACCTTGTATTTTATATAATGCGCCATGGGTTTTTGTTTTTAGTTATTTCTATTAAAAAATTTTTCTTTTTGTTGTTTTTAAGTTATATATTTTTTATATTTAAATAATGTGAGTAAGAAATTATGTTTTTTTATTATATTAATCATAATTGTTACCAGAAATTTTGCAGAAGTGTTTAACTCAGATAGAATTATTGATTGGACAAAAGCAGGATATTTTGGAGAAATTCCTTACATAAGCTCCCCTATAGCAAATGTTAAAAATTTTGGTGCAAAAGCAGATGGAGTTTCGGATGATTACCAAGCAATTGTTTCTGCTATTAACTCTGTTAAAAAAAGCACACCTGCTGTTGTTTTCTTTCCAGAAGGAACATATTTGATAAAATCAAAGATTAACTTACAGGATTGTGATGGGATTGTTTTTCGCGGTGAAGGTTATAAAAAAACTAAGTTAATTTTTGATTTAGCTGGAAGAGCTGAAAGTTGTATAGATATCTTAACTTATAGACGAGGAAGTTGGGTAAGTGCTCTGTCTGGATACACAAAGGGCTCTAGTAGGATTGTTGTTTCTGATGTTTCTCAGTTTAAGGTTGGTGACATAGCAGAAATTCAGCAAGATAACGATCCTGCTTTGATGTATACTAAGCCACAGTGGAATGTTTCATGGGCTGCTAATTCAGTAGGACAGTTCTTTAGGATTGTAGGTATTGAAGGCAACACTTTAATAATAGATCCGCCTCTTAACATCACTTTTAGAGCGGAACTAAATCCACAGGTAAGAAGAAATAATTTGATTTCAAATGTTGGATTTGAAGATTTTTATATAGAAAGAGTAGATAATGGTGACGGAAATACTTTTTATTTTAAAAATGCTGCGAATTGTTGGATAAGAAGGGTGGAGTCTAACAAAACAGTAAAAGCTCATGTATCTGCTTCCTCATGTCTTAATTTAGAAATTAGAGAGTGTTATTTTCATCATTCACACAGATATGATGGAGGTGGTCATGGGTATGGAGTTGAATTGGGATTTCATGTAACAAATTGTTTAGTAGAAGACAACATTTTTAAACACCTTCGCCACTCTATGATGGTTCATTTAGGTGCTAATGGTAATGTTTTTGGCTATAACTATTCTATAGAACCATATCAAAATGAAGGAGGAAATTGGACACCTTGTGATATTTCTGTCCATGGACATTATCCTTTCTATAATCTCTTTGAAGGAAACATTGTTCAGGAGATTGACTCTACTGACTATTGGGGACCTGCAGGACCTGGAAACACATTTTTTAGAAACAGAGTAGAATCAGAAGGTATTCAAATTATGGATTACTCTCACTATCAAAATGTTGTGGGTAATGAGATAATAAAAGACACAATTACTGTAGAAGCTACTATTGAAGGGACATTGCTTCATGGAAACAGTATTCAAGGAAAAATTGTTTGGCAGGTTGAATTAAGTACAAATTTACCAGCATCTCTTTACAGGACCTCTAAGCCAGAATTTTTTGGTAATTTACACTGGCCTCCTATTGGTCCTGAAAATTTAATAGGCACAGGAACAATTCCTGCAAAAATGAGATACGAAGCATCTGAATTTATTCCTTCTGATAACACATCTTTTGTAGAAAAGTATTCTTTGAATGTAGTTGTCTATCCTAATACATCAGCTGGCACAGTAAATTTAAATCCTTCGGATGGCTTATATATTAAAGGGACTACTGTTACTATTACTGCTGTAGCAAATATTGGTTATAAATTTAAAGGTTGGACTGGAGATATAATTAGTACTCAAAATCCTATTGTTATAATTATGGATAATCACAAAACCATAATAGCTAACTTTGAAATAGTAAAAAATACTGGAACGATTATTTTGAGTAGTTCTACTCTTACTATAAATATAATACCTTCAAGTGGAGGAAGCATAGTTTTAGATCCTGTTGGTAGTCCTGTTGGAGTATATGTTTTAGGAAGTAGTGTAACTTTAAATGCAGTAGCAAATACTGGGTATAGATTTAGTCATTGGAGTGGAGATTTAGTAGGCAGTACAAATCCTGTGGTTATAGTTATGGATAGGAATAAAACTATTACTGCACATTTTAGTTTAGATATTTCTACGGATAGTAGGCCTGTTATTGATTATATAAATTTAGTTGATGGTGGTGTATTGAGTGGTGAGTATAATTTAGTTATTAGTTGTAGGGATGATGTAGGTATAAGTAAAGTGGAGGTTTATATAGATGGTGTTTTATATGCTACGCTTATAGGGTCTCCTTATAGTTATATTTTAGACACCAAGGGTTTATCTAATGGTAGTCATAGTTTATTTATAGTTGTTTATGATACATCGGGACAGGTTGTTACAGATAGTGTGGATTTTTTTGTAAATAATGAAATTGTTTTGAAATATAATTATTTGCTAAGTATTAATTCTGATGGTAAAAATGATGTTATAAATTTTGGTGATGAGGTTGAAGAAGTTGAGGTTTATGATGTTAAAGGTAAGTTAGTATATATAACAAACTCTACTTTAGATTTAAGTTCTAATCTCAAGCCTGGTTTATATATTTACAAATCAAGGTTAAAAACTAAAGAGATAAAAGTTGGCAAAATACTTATTTTGAAGTAAAAATTGTTTTTTTGTTTATGATAATAAAAAATTCTTTTAAAAAAATTAAGTTTTTAGTGATTCTTATCTCTTTTCCTCTATGTAATCTATTTTCCTCTTATTTTGAATACTGGTATGAGATGGGAGAATCTGCTAAAGAAAATAACAAAAAAATAGAATACTACACAAAAGCAATAGAAAACTGGAGGATGTATGACGGAGAAGAGAACTTAGCATTAGCATATCTAAAAAGAGCTTTAGTATATTATTCTCTTAATGACTATCAAAAAGCGTTAAGTGATTTGAATATTTCAATAAAAAATAACAAAAATTTAATTGAATCATTTTTTTACAGAGGCAAGATTTATTTAGATACAAAACAATACGAACAAGCAATTGCTGATTTTAAAGAAGTTATAAAGTTAGACACTTATGATGATTTTCATAAATCAAATGGAGGTATTACTTACTACTTTAAAGCACTTTGTCTTTATGAAAAACGACAGATAAATGAAGCTTTAGAGGTTTTAAAAAACGCCTTTAATTTTGATACCAAAAATTACAACTATTATTTTTTACGGGCTAAAATTTATGAAGAGTTAAAAGAGTATGAAATTGCTTTAGAAGATTTTTCAAAGGTAATATCTTTAAATCCATCTATTGTAGAAGCATATCTAAAGAGAGCGAAAATAAATTTAACCAAAAATAATATAGATGAATCATTAAAAGATTTAAATGAAGCTTTAAAGCTTGATGAGAAAAATTTAGAGATCTATGTAATTAGAAGTCAAATTTATGAACTAAAGAAAAACTATAATGACGCGATTAAAGACTTAACAAAACTTATAGAGTCTGGAAAAGATCAGGAAACATTTAGGTTTAGACGAGGTATTCTTTATTTTAAAACTCAAAATTATGCTCAAGCAATTTCAGATTTAAAAAAATCTTTAGAGCTAAATCCTAACTATGAAAAAGCAGAAATATACCTATACTTAGCAAAAAGTTATGAAATCCAAAATGATATAGAAAATTCAATTTATTATTATATAAAACTTTCAGAGGTAAAACCTTCTGTTGATGTTTATCTTAAGATAGCAAAGTTTTATTATCAAAAAAATAAATATCAGGACTCATTAGAATACATTGATAAAATACTAAAATCGGACCCCAAAAATGTGGATGCTTTAACCCTAAAAGGAAATATAAACTTTTTAAAAGGCAATTATGAAGAATGCATCAATGATTTTTCAGTTGTGATTTCTTTAGGTAAAGCATCTGCAGAGGTTTATTATAAAAGGGGTTTAAGTTTTTATAAAAAAGAAAAATATATTGAAGCCATTTCTGATTTTACAAAGTCAATAGAAATAGATCCTACTGCAGAAGCATCTTCCGGAGAGTTAGGTGTTGTTTACTATTTTCGTGGAAAAGCTTATCAGGTAACTAAAGATTATCAAAATGCAATTAAAGATTATTCAAAAATAATTCAGCTAAATCCTACATATAAAGATGCTTACTTAGAAAGAGGAAAGTTATACTATGAGACGAAATTATACGATTTTGCTATTAAAGATTTGACAGAGGCAATAAATTTTTCTTTAAAAGATAAAGATGTAGTTTTGACAAGGGCAAAAGCATTTTATGCAATAAAAAAATACAAAGAAGCGATTGATGATTTAAAAGAAGTTGTGGAGTTTTATGGATATAAGGACTTTGATACTTTAATTTTGTTAGCTTATTCATATGTGAATACTCAACAGTTAGATTCTGCGGTCAATGTTTTATCAGAAGCTTTAAGCTTTAAAGAGGATGTTGATATATTATTACTTAGAGCTAAACTTTACTACCAAAATGGTAATTATGACTCATCTATAGATGATTGTATTAGAGTTCTTCAATTAAAACCCTTTCATAAAGAAGCATTAATGCTTTTAGGAAAGATAAATTATGAACAATCAAATTATGAAAAAGCAATTGAGTATTTTAGTCAATTATTAACCACAGGTACTACTGACTATACAGTTTATTATATGCGTGGGATATCAAATTATAAAATTTCAAAATATGATCAAGCTATAAATGACTTAACAAAAGCCACACAATTAGATCCTTCAGGAGATTGTGGAAGTGGTAAAAAAGGTGAGGCATATTTTTGGCTTGCAAGTTCATATGAAATAAAATCAGAAAAGAAAAAAGCAAGAGATATTTATTTAAAACTTTTAAGTATAAATCCCAAATATGAAGAGGTATATTTAAAAAAAGCAAAAATTCACTTTGAACTTTTTGAAACCACATCTGCTTTAAAAGACATAAATAAATATTTAACATTTAATCCGAATTCAAAAGAAGCTTTACTAATTAAGTCAAAGATTAATTTTGAAATAGGTGAGTATAAAGAAGCAGTTAAAATTCTCAATAAACTTCTAAACGAAGAGATTTATCCTCAAGAGAAACTTGAGATAGCTAAATATCTCGTTTTATGTTACATATACACTGGAGAATATGAATTAGCAAAGGAATTGCTCAATAATGAAGCTTTGACAACAGATGATGACGGGACCTTAAAATTGTTATTGGCAAAGGTTTACTACTATGAAGGAAATTATGAAG
>JANXCA010000048.1 GCA_025060535.1 Endomicrobiia bacterium
TGCAGGATGCCCAAAAACATCTACCACCATTATTGCCTTTGTTCTTTTTGTAATTTTTCTCTCTAAATCTTCAGGATCTAAATTATAAGTTTCAGGTTCTATATCAACAAAAACAGGAATAGCTTTTTCATATAAAATCACATTCACACTTGCAGCAAAAGTAAAAGAGGGAACAAGTACTTCATCTCCCTCACTAATCCCTAAAGCTCTTACCAATATATGAAGTCCTGTTGTTCCAGAACTTACTGCAACGGCATGTTTTACCCCTATATATTGCTTCATAAGTTCTTCGAATTCTATCATCCTCGGACCAAGAGCAAGTCTTCCAGATTTTAAAACATTTATCACTTCTTGAATATCATTTTCATCTAGATCAGGAGCGGACATGGGAATTCTTTCCATAAAATGCCTCCTATTTAAAATAGCTTTAAATTTAATATCTTAAAACTTTATTCTTTCATAAATCCTAACTTATATCCAATAAAAATTAACAAAAACCAAATAATTAAACCAATTGTAATACTAGAAAAACCTGGAAGATCTTTCAAAAAAAATCCTAAAACTCCAAATGTGATTGCAAATATGTAAATTAAAATTACCGTAAAAACATAATTTTTCATAAGATTATAGAGTTTATTATAAAAATGTCCCAAATCGGGTTTAAAAATAGATTTTTTGTTAATAATTCTTCTTATAATTGTAAGAGCAGAGTCATATATAGGGACAATATATAAAAATATAAGAAAAATAAGAGTTGAAAAAGAAGGATTCATATTTAAAGCTTTTAGACTCATCAATCCTATAAAAGCTCCTAAAAATAAACTTCCTCCATCCCCCATAAAAACTTTAGCAGGATAGAAATTCCATATAAGAAAACCTAAACAAGCAATAGCTACAATTAGAGATAATTCTTTAAACCAATAACTCAAAAACAGACAAGATATAAAAGCTATACCTCCCGCAAGTCCATCCATACCATCAATTTCGTTTAGAGCATTTATGGAACCTACTAGATAAAAGACAGAAAACAAAATATTTAATAAACTAAAAGGTATAAATTTCCCTGGATTGAACATACTCAAAAGAATAGACAAAACTATTTCCAGAAAAAATTTAATTTTAGGAAGAATCGAAATAAGATCATCAATAAAGCCAATTAAAAATATTATTGAAAGAAAAAAAAACTCCATAAAAGAAATATCTAATGTACTCTTAAATAGATATATCCCCAAAATGAAACTAAGAAAAATTCCTACACCACCTGTACGAGGAATTGGAAAAGAGTGTATTTTTACATTGTTTGGATTATCTAATATACTTAATTTTTTACCTATGTATCCTGAAAAACCACCTAATATTATTGAAGAAAAAAATAGAATAACCCACTCCAATTTAATATCCTCCTATTTTTTAACTCTAAATTCCTCTAACTTGTACATGGCATCTAAAGAAGGATGAAGCTTCGATATAAAACCTCGCAAGGGATATGAAAATTTTAAGAGCAAATACAAAAATGGTTTATAATATACATAAAGATTAGTATAAGCCTTCTTAAATTTAAACTTATCAATCAAGTATTTTTGAATATTTGTTCTATGCAAAATATTACGAGCACCATCATTTACATATTCTACTTTATTTTCTACTAAATAGTACTTATTCATAACGTATATAAGAGCATAAGAAGAATATAGATTAAGATAGCTAGGATGAAGTTTTATAGTAGAATAAGAAACTTCTATATCTCCAAAGATAAGATTTTCAGAATATCCTATTAAATCTCTATTGTAAAATACTCCCCAGTGATGAACTATATCTTCAAATTCCTTCAATAAAAGGAATCTTCTTATAAAATCTTTTTTTTCGAGATTAGGAGTTTTAACTCCTTTATATCTTTTAAAGGCAGAGATAAAGACTTCATAACCTCTCTCAGCAATAAATTTTGAATCAATTCTATCTACAACACAATTTCTTAAACCTCTTTTAATCTCACTTTTATTCTTAGAGGAAAGATCCTCTAAATCTATGAATTTATCAGATATTACATAATACCATTCTTTATTATGAGTATCTTCACAAAATCCGTCAGTCCAACGTATAAATAGAGCATTAGAAAATTTACTCAACAAATATCTAGCTTCTTCTCTACTTAAGGAAAAATCCCATTTAGCAGGACCTAGAGGGGTTACAAATTTTCCATAGTCTCTCCAAATAATATTTTTATATATTAAAAATTTCACCCCCAAAGCATTTAAAAGATCTACAAATCTATCTATAAAACTTTTTCTCATTTCATAACCTCTAGATATTTCTTAGCTAAAATTTCATAATCATGATTCTTAATAACATAATCTCTACCCCTTAATCCCATTTTTTCTCTATCTTCAAAGCTCATATTTTTTATTTTTAGAATTGCTTCTGCAAGTAAGGCTGGATTTTCTGATTCCACTGATATACCACATTGAACATTTTCTACTATATCATTTTTAGTGCTTATAGACTGTATAATAGGTTTACCACTATACAAATAATCAAAAATTTTATTAGGAGATATGCCATAATAGAATATCTTCTTCTTTCTCAACCCCAAATAACACACATCAAAATATTTCAAAAGAGTTTGAACCTTTCTTTTGGAAATAGAGGGAATAAATACTATGTAAGTTAATCCTAATTTTTCTGACATCTCAATAAGTTTCTCTTTTTCTGAACCATCTCCCACTATTACAAAAGCTATATCTGTATTTTCCTTTAAAATAAATGCTGCTTTAATTAATGTATCTAAAGCATTAGCTATCCCTAATGTTCCTACATATCCAACTATGAACTTGTTTCTAGGTATAAGATTTACTATGTTCTCTTCTAAATTTTCCACTTCTTCCATCTCCTTCAAACTAATGCCGTTTGGTATATAAATAAAATCTTTTTCTATCTTGTTTTCTTTCAAATATTCCATATAATTAGATAAAACAGAAACAATTATATCTGCTTTTTTAAGTCCAAAAATTTCCAACTTTTTCATTAGTATAATAAGTGGATTTTTATAAGAATATCCTCCTATCTCTACTAAGGTCAATGGCCATATATCTTTAATTTCAAAAATAAATTTTGCCTTGAATATTTTTGCCAAGATATAAGTAGACAAAACAGGAAATGTAGCCATAGGAGAGAGTATTATTACATCAGGACGAGATAATTTATAAAAAGGTAATAATAAAAGATAAAAACTAAATAAAAACCATTTCAGAACTCTTTTTTTGTCTGTAGATTTATCATACTTAGGCACTTTAACCCATAGGTAATTTATACCATCAATGTTTTCTAATGTGAATATATTTTTTACCCTCGGAGCTTTTCTAAATAAATGGGAATATGAGGCAGAAATTATGGTTACATTATGACCTAAATTGACAAATTCTCTTCCTAGATAATAATGTCTATATTCCATACCATGATAAGGAGATCCAGCATATTCATTAATAATCCATATATTCATTAGTAGTTTCTATATAATTTTACTAATTTTTTACTTTCCCTTTTCTCGTTTTACTTTTCCCTAACCAACCTTTTTTCATTTTACCCAATTTTTTTCTTCTTAAGTAATATGATATACATAAAAAATCGCTTTAGCAAGTTCCTCAGGATTATCTGGAGGCACTGTAATACCTGCACCAGCTTCTTCAACTAGATTATTAGTTGAATTAGAAGAAAAGATTATAGGTTTCCCAGAAGCAAGATAATCAAAAAGCTTGTTTGAACTTATCCCATATTTAAAAACGGGAGAATTTATTAGGCGAAAAAATAAAGCATCCATATTGCTCATTAATTTTATTATCTCTATTTTAGGAATAGCATTTTTAAATTCTACATTATTAAGTTTTTTACTTTTCAAAATATATACTAATTTTTCTTTTTCAGGACCATCTCCTACAAAGATAAATTTTATGTTTGGAAAACTATCTTTCAAAATATCTGCAGCTTCTATAACTACTTCAAGATTATTTGCCTTTCCTATTGCTCCAACATAACCAACTTTAAATATTTTTTTTCTGATTCTCTATATCAATTAAAGTCTGTGGCCAAAGATCTCTAACTTCTATTATAAAAGGTACTTTGTAATGTTTAGCTAAAAGATAAGCTACAAAAACAGCAAACAGATGAACTGAGGAGCCTATTATTAACTCAGGATGTTCAATCTTAATATGCTTTCCTATAAAATACGCTCTTATAGCTTAAGAAAGCATATTAAAGACTCGTTTCCAATTATTTCTATTATATGGAAAAGTCTTTATCCATATAAATTTAACACCCTCATACTCCTCTACAATAAATGATTTCTTATTATATTCTTTAGTTTCTTTTAATAAACTATAATGAAAACTTGAAGCAAAAATAGCAACCTTATATCCTCTTTTAATTAGTTCCTTCCCAAAATCAAAATGTCTTGTTCCACCTGGTAGGTTAGGAGTTATGGCATAGTGATTAAAAATCCATATATTCATTTTATCTCTTTATTTCATACAATAAAATTTTAACATTTTTCTTTAAATTAAAATCCTGCATAACTTTTCTTCTTCCTAATAAACCCAAGTTGACCCTATACTTTTCATTTGTCAAACATTCTTCAATCGCATTCGCTAATGAACATGGATCTTTGTCAGGAACAATTATACCAGCATCATCTATCAATTCAGGTATTCCTCCCGTATTGGTAGAAATAACAGGAATTCCATATGACATAGCTTCCATTAAAGCTACAGGAATACCTTCTAATTCTTTTTCATTTACCATGATACTCGGTAAAACTACAAGATCTATTGCTCCTAATTCATATAATCTTTTTAAATATTCATTTGGTATCATTCCTTGAATTTCTATATATTCTTCTAGTTTATATTCCTTAATTTTATCTTCAAGTTTTCTTCTTAGAGGCCCATCTCCAAAAAAAATACATTTAAAATTCTTAATTCCCTTATCAAATAATAATTTACAAGCTTCAATCAAGTATATATGTCCCTTTTTAAGGACTAAATTAGCCGGTACTCCTATGGTAAACATCTCTTTTTTAAGACCCCTACTATTTTTTAATATCTTGGGAATTTCTACCCCAACATATATTATTTTTATTTTAGTTTTATATTTTTTATCTATTAACTTTAATAATTCATTATATCCATTTTTAGAAATTATTCTAACAAAAATTGCATTTTTTATTTTTTCGTTTAACATGTTATTTTCTGAAATATCCCATCTATGAAGAGTAAAACTCCAAGGTATTCCTGTAAGTAATGAAATTACATATCCCATAGTAGATGTAGTTGATCCCCAATGAGCATGAATATGATCTATTTTAAGTTTCTTAAATAAATTAGCTAAATATACAGCTTTAGGTAGTACTCCTAAATTCTTAATTAGAATTTTTATGTCTCTCGAGTTTTTAATTATATTATAGACAATGTACCATAGCTTAAAATTTATTAAAGACAACAAAAAAATCAACAAAATTTTCAAATTTATTAGAGGCAACCAATATGTGTATTGTGCCAGACTCTTTGCATTTCCATGAAAAATATCTAAATCTGGATTCCTAGGGAAGATTACAACGTCTACTTTTAATTTTTTTAACATGTTAATTTCATCTATTATAAAAGTCTCACCTTTACCGTAGGGAGCCTTTGCAGTTATATATGCAATTCTCATTTTAATATAACTCCAAAGATATATTTTTATCTTTTTCAATAATTCTAATTATAAAATTTAACATTTTTAAATTCTAATACCAATCTAAATTCTTATTCTATTATACTAGTTTCTTTATTTATATTCCTCAATTTCTGAAACATCTTAATAAGTAAAGCAATATTTTTATAATATATATTTTCTCTATAAGAACTCCATTTTTTAAAATAATCTAAAAAAACATTCTTATTAGTTAATTCAAAAAGAACCTTAATAAGCGAAATATGTAAATTATGATAAAACGGGCTTGCAATATTTCTTTTAAGATCATAAAAACTCCAAAAACCAGCGTCATAATATTTTATTTTTTTCACTAAAGTCTCAATAGAAAGCAAAAATGCTTCTTTGAAATCTGTCCTATTAGTTACTAAAAATCCATCGTATAGTCCAAATATAGAAAATATCCAACCATTCAAAATAGTACTTGGAGGATCTTCAGGTAATTCTTCCAAAAAAAATAAATTTCTCTCAATTCTTAAGGTCCCTCCTTTATCTATAGGAATTAACATTAACTCTAAAGCCTTTTCTGCAGCTTCTAAAAATATATCTTCTTTAAGCTCCAAACCAAGTCTAAAAAGTAGAGAAGCTCCTTCACCTTGAGTCATACTAGAATAAAGGGATAGAACTTTAACCTTTAATATATTCCATACGGACCATCCTCCCCTAGAATCCTGATTCTCAATTAACCATTTACCACAAAGAATAGCTTTATTAAGATATTTTTTACTTCCAGTTTCTATATATAAATCATACGCTCCCAAACCATACTGTATAATCGTAGTTGGAAAGTATATTTTATTTCCTGTATCTATAATATTATATGGTAAACTATTCATATCTATATTTTTTTGAAAAAAAACCTTATTTCTCAAATCATTATAATATCCTCTTAGTTTTTCTTTTGAATAGTACAAGCCTTCATTTTGAGGAAGATGTAAAATACTTTTACCCATTAAATATCTATACCACTTTATAAATTTTCTAAAATGACTTTTAATATCGAGCTTCATTTAAATATATTATAGATAACAAAATTTAAATATTCTAAGGATAGATTGAGTTTAGCATATTCTCTTATCTCATTAGAGATTTTTTCATAATTATTAAGTAAAAACTCTAAAATTGACAATGTTTCATTCCATGTTTCTACATTGGAAAAATCAACAACAATTCCCCATCTATTTTTATTAACAATTTCACTATAATCACCAATATTTTTACTAATGATCAAAGGAATTCCCATTGCCATTGCCTCGGCAACTTTTAATGGTGATGCAACTTCTGTAATAAGATTTTCAACTTTTGGAATTATAGCGAACCACCATTTTCTCATTTCTTTAGGTACATCATCATTTTTTATTAATTTAACACTCCCATTAATAGAGTACTTATCTAAAAATTCATTGGCTTTCCTAATATCAAAGGTTAGTACATTAAAAAAAATCTTAAAATTATTTCTTTCAAGAAATTTAATATATTTACAACCATTTTCAAAACCTTGCCATTTTGTTAAAGAACCAGCATATCCTATAACAATCTCTTTTCCTGCATTCTCTATTCCTATTCTATGAAAAAGTTTTGTATCTACAATACACGGTAGAACAATAGAGTTTTTAATAGTATAACGCTTTTTTTGAGAATATTCTTTCATTTTATGACTGACTGGTAAATAATAATCCACATATCTAGAAAAAAATTTCTCAATAAGAGAAAAAACAAAGACTATTATCTTAGAGAATATATTGTTTTTCAAAAAACTAATTTCTTCTATTATTCCATCATGAAACCATACAATTTTACATTTTGGATTAATTATTTTAACTAAAAACATAAGAGGATGAAAAAATATAGTCCTAAAAGCTACATACTCTACATCTCTAAATTTTCTTAAGGAATCTATAATAATTTTTATGTAAGAAAATATATAGAAAGGTTTAAATTTATAATATCTAATCTTTACATTTTTAAAATTTTTAAATTCATCTATTCTACCTTCTTCCTTAGCAAAATCTAAGGCAAACAAATCAATATCAAAATGATTATTTTCGTCTAATTTTTTTATAATTCTTGATACATATAAATTTGCACCTGTTACTTTAGATGTGTTAACAGATGTATAAAACAATAGTTTTTTAGCCATTATTACACTCTTTTTGAGACATTAAAAATCCTAACCATGGACCAGTTAACAAATTTAAAAATTGACCTGTAGTTAAACTAACAATTATTAAAGAAAGAGCATAATAAAAAATAACCCTATTTTTTTTAATACCATATCTAATAAGCTCAATAATACAGAGTAAGTAAAGAATTACTCCAATTATTCCAGTATCGTACAATATAAACAAAAATTCGTTATGTATCCACCAAGGATAAGGACTTTCAAATTTCATAGCTAAGTTAAGAGGTATAACAGCACCAAGTCCCTTTCCCAATATATAAGATTGAGGTTCTAAAATTAAATTTTCTAATATTACCTTAAACTCTTCTATTCTATATATAGCAGATCTCTCTCCTAAAGTAATTCTTTGTTGTAGAAAGTTAAAAATTAAATTGTACAAGACGATAAAAAGTAAAAAAACTATAAATAATAATCTAAAATTTTTATTTAAACAACTATATAATATTATCAAAAATAAAGTTGCAAACCAAAAAGCTCTTCCCTGAGATATAAGAATTCCTAAAAGATTTATCAATAAATAAAATATTCTATTTTTAATGTTTTTAAAAGATAGATAAATACAAAAATATATTATAAAAATAAAAGAATTCATAAATTTATCTACCTTATTTAAATAAATCCCATAAATTTCCACTCCTCTTGTTAGTCTTCCAACCTCTATTGAAATAATAAGTGCTAAAAAAAAAGTAATTAAAAAACCAAAATTTAATATCTTTAAGTCTTTCTCTGAGAATTTATTTTTAAATAAAAAACTAATAGGTAAAACAGTACTTAATAAAATAACATTACGAATTAAAACTGTTGGATCTCCTGTTCTATAAAATAAAGTGAGGATAGAAGAAAATAATAACCATAGTATAAATAAAAGAATATTTATGTGAACTTTATTAAAAGAAATAAAAGTTTTCTTTGACAAAAAAAACAGAAACTTAAACCAAACAAAAATACTAAAGAACTCAAAGGGAGACACTGGAAAACCCAGAAAGCTTTTTGAATTTTCTACAGTAAACCCAGTAATTAAAGGAGAAAAGATTACCAGCAAAAGGAATAATATAAAACCTATTTTTTTTGTAAATACTATTAATAGAGGAGATAAGATAAGAGAAAGATAAATTAATCTATACATAAGATAGTGACCTCTTAAACATTCTAATTATTTTTAAAATTCCTCCTAAAAATAAACCTATTAACAATATCCATGTCTTATAATTAAAAGGATATAATATCAGCGAGTTTGTATAATTATAAAAAGCTTGTCTTAAATTTTTTTTTAATTCATATTCCTGGCCTAACTTATAATATAATCTCGATAACGACTTTTTGTAGATTCTAGAGGAGATATTAATGTGCTTTTCTTTAATTAGTAAATCAATAGCCTTTAATGTATCGCTATAAATTCTCATTTTACAAGAACTGACAGAAAGATTATGCTGTCTATATGCTAAAATTATTTCATCTAAAAAAATAACTTTCCCTCTTGAAGCTATTTTAATTTTAAAAGGGTAATCTTGTAAAAATGGTATCCTTTCATCAAAACCAATCTCACGAGCTATATCTCCTTTTATAAGAGCACCACCTATAGGAATAAAATCTCTCAGAACTAAATTTTCAACAGCCTCTTTAGAAGATAATATTTTTTTAGTATTGCTGTATTTTAAAATTTCAGTCTTACCATTTTCCCATACTTTAATATATTTTCCAAAAGCCATAACTCCATCATTAATAACTAGATTATAATACAATTTTTCAATAGCAAATTCTTCCCACAAATAATCATCAGCATCTATAATCAATACATACTCCCCAGAAGAAATTTTAAGTCCAGTATTATGTGCACTTGGATAACCTTTATTTTCTTGATACACATATAAAAAATCTATGTGATCTTTAAATAAATTCAGCGAGCTTTCAATTATGTTTTTTACTATAATATGAGTATCATCCGTAGAACCATCATCAACTAGAATAATCTCTAAACTTTTCCAACTTTGTTTCAATATACTTTTAATACAATCTCCAACGAATTTACTATAATTATAGGATGGAATGATTACAGATATTTTAGGTATACTTTTACTAGCATTGCCCAAAATTTTATGAATAATCTTCACGTTTTCCATCATCTTGTTCATAACCATATAGAATTATATATTCCATTAAATTTTTAAGCAATAAAAAGATAATCTGATATGGTATGTATTTAGTATAGCAGAGAAAACATAAAAAGAAAATATGAAGAAGACCTGATCTGTAATCAAAAAATCCCTCCTGGTAGGTGTATTAGTATAGAACTAAAAAATAAACCTTACCAGGAGGGATTAAAATGGAAGATGTATTAATTAATATTTTAATACAAAATTCTGTAAAGAAAAGAGTGGTTAAAAATATAGTATTAATCTCTATTGCTTTTCTAAAGGCTCAGGGGATTTTTATGCGTCAGATTGCTTCTTTCTTACCTCTTAATACTCTTAAACAGTCTAAAGTAAATAAAGTTTGGAGATTCTTTCATAAAATGAAGATATCCACCATTTCTTGTTTTGAAGCCTTCTCTAAAATTATAATAAATAAGATTAAAACTGATTTTGTAATAATAGACTTTACTCCTTTAAGATTTCCTGAAGTAGAGATATTCATTGCTTCTTTCCCCTTCAAAGGAAGATCTTTACCTTTCTATACCAGAATTCTCAAGAAAGAAGACTTAGATTTATAGATGAAATATTAGAGATTTTACAATTCAAGTCTATCATAATTGCAAATAGAGGATTTGGATTCTATGGTATTAATTGTAAGACGAAAGGGGAAGAAAAGTTAGAATATTTAGGGATGAAAATAGCAGTAAGAGAGGTAAATGGAGAGAAAATATTTATAGCATATAATTCAGAGATAATGAACAAGAACAGTCTACACATAGCTTTAAAATACATTAAAAGGCTATGACAGGGATTTCTTAGAGAGATACTTAATTATTTTAATATTTTCTCTAAGGATAGGTATATTTCTTGGTAAAGTTTTTATTGAGAGATATAAAGAACTATATAACTTTGTGATATCTCACAAACAAGAATTAAGTTATTTTGGGATAGGAGTAATATTAATTAGAAGTAGTTTAAGTTTTTTGCCTAAAATTATTAAATCATTTATACTTTCTCTAAAAAGGTGGTGAGAAAATGATTACAGATCTGATCTTATAGGGATAGTAGAGAATTCTCACAGGCAGGATGATGAATATTTCTTAGGGATAAATTCAGAAAGATGCAGAAGTAAGAAAGAATTCTTAGAGAAAGATCAAAGATGGCAAGATACATGAAATTTAGCAAGACCAAGCTTTGAGATTGGCATGGATGAGAAATTTTTTAAATCATCTTCATATCTCTGAGTTTTCTATGATACTTATGGAGGACCTATTTACCTATTATGGCTTATTTACTAAGAATTTATCTATATTTTTTAAGAGTGGTACCTATGTCCATACCAAGTGCTCCATCTTCTAAATTATATTTATTACCACAGTATTTACAAACCGCATAATTATTCTCGAATTTCAACTTAGTTCCACACTTACACACCCATCCCACTTGCCTTGCAGGAACCCCCACTACAAGTGCATAAGGAGGTACATCTTTTGTAACCACAGCTCCAGCTCCCACAAATGCATATTCTCCAATAGTTACTCCACAAATAATAGTTGCATTTGCTCCTATTGTAGCACCTTTTTTTACAATTGTCTTTTTAAATTCACTTTTTC